>CAVDAL010000140.1:0-2040 GCA_963606965.1 Acutalibacteraceae bacterium | reverse complement strand
ATTGTTGAAGTCCTTTCTATAGGTCATAGAAGCAAAATATATAAAAACTAAGTGTCAAGAGGGCTATGGGGAGCGTAGCACAAACAAAACAGCAGCAAATATTTGCAAGACCTTAAGACTAATTTTCCAACTAATATTTAAATTCAATTTTCTCGTCTATGCCAAAATATTTACGCATACTAAATATATCAATAAGACCATAAAACACTTTGAATACTTCATGATTTTGCACATACATTGTTAGTAGTATTCTTGACGGTGAAAAGGCATCTATTAGCGTGAGCACGGCTGCCATGTTTTCATTAACTTCTTCAGCATTAAAAATTCCAAGTTTGTTAAAGTGTCTAAATCCGCCTTTGCCGGTCTCAAATGGATTATCAAGTGCGCCAATTTCAACAAGCTTATTTAAAACCGTAACTAAAGGTTTATATAGCAAAACTCCATCAAAGCTTTTATAATTCATACTTTCCCATTTTATCTGCTTAACCCATGTTGTAATTGCTTGTGCAAGTCCATATAAATACAAAAAAGTCTCACTATTGTTGTATATAAAGTTGCCCTCTATAAAAGCATGATAAAACTCTTCAAATGTGTTGGCTCTGTCTCCATATGAAATAACTCCAAATTTATCTGCTGTGGGAATATCACAAGGTTGATAATGTATGAATAAGTCATCATTGCTAAAACCCATTCTTCTAAGCGGAAAAGGCACAAAACCAAAATCGAAATCTATCGCTGCATATGCAGGCAAGGACAGCAATGCAAGGGCTTCAATGTTAAATGCAGCACAAATAGAACTAAAATAACGATAATCTTTTTCTTCAATATTTCCCCCATTAAGAAACTGTTGAATAAGACCATCCCTTTTTCTTTTTAGAGACTTAAGTTGTTCAACATGCTCTTCATCGTCTCCCAGGCCGCCACTGCGCATAACCACATTGAAGAAATCTTCTTTGCTTCTGCAATGAGTATCTATGAAATCTTCTTTGCTTCTGCAATGAGTATCTATGAAAAGTTGTTGATTTTCATCTTTTGGGGTAATAGAGATTCCATTGCTATTTTGTAGAGAATAGTAACTATAGTAAAGTTTCGCGCTTGGTTCATTATTAACAAAATCGATTTCATAAAAGAACCGGGGAGTTTCCATATTTTGATTAATTACCCAAAACTCTTTATCCATTTTTTCTCCAATACAAAACATTAGCGTATGAACATTTTATTTAAAAAGTTTTGTTGTATTGCCAAATGAACTTTTTTAACGCATGTACCATCTTAACGTTGAAATATAGCTTCATCATGCTAGGATGCAAATGGTAACAAATTACAAAAACGCACGAATAGGCGACACAATTACTTTTGGCTCATATTGGCAAAACTCGTCATTGGCAAAAGAACCAATTGAATGGAATGTACTCGATGTAAAAAACGATAAAGCGCTTGTTATAAGTAAGTATGCGCTAGATTGCCAGCCATATAATGAAACATACGCAGATGCCACATGGGAAACTTGCACATTACGAAGATGGCTAAATTCTGATTTTTTAAATACAGCATTTACATCAAATGAACAAGATAAAATCGCTATAACTACAGTTACTGCAGACGCAAATCCTGAATACTACGATACAAATCAGGGAAATGATACAAAAGATAAAGTATTTTTATTGAGCATTGAACAGGCTAAGCAATATTTTGATATAAGTAAGATTAACCAAGAAAGTGCGATTATTATTGACACTAAAAGCAGGATGTGCGCTGCAACGCAGCATGCAATAAAACAGGGCATATGGGTTAACGATTTTATTAAAACTAATGACAAAGCTTCTTGCAGATGGTGGCTGCGTTCGCCTGGTCTTAAATCGAACCGTGCAACAAATGTAGTCCACGAGGGTTTCATCATTAGCTTTGGTAATGATGTTGACGATGGCACCATTGGCGTCCGCCCCGCTTTATGGATAAGTTTAGAAAATAATGAAACTGATTCATTGAAAGACGATATCGTAGAAGCAAGTATTTCTGCTTCTAGTGAGAATAATTTAG
>CAVDAL010000139.1:0-2145 GCA_963606965.1 Acutalibacteraceae bacterium | reverse complement strand
CATTTGCTGATGTCTTCAATACAGGAGACATGCAGGTTGCGCAGGCACAAGCTGCGGAAAACAACACAAATGAAAACACCTCCACAAATCAAAATGAGGAGGTGACGAATGACGGCATTGAATGGACTACTGTAAGTACTCTTCTTGGTGATGAATCAACAGGTGACATAGGTCTTGCTGCTGCAAAAAATGCGGCTGAGTCAGGAGTAAAAAAGTATATTAAGCTTGGTGCAGATATCGATGTTCCAAGCAATATAATTCAAATGATAAAAACACCAGGTTCAAGTATCCATATTGTTCTTGATTTAAATGGACATAAAATTACTTTTGGCCATGATTGTTATATGCATGTTAAAGGTGGCACGCTTGAGTTGGTAGACAACTCTAACAATGGCGGCGGCGCTGTGGTAGGCACTGATACAACATCAGATGACTTTAATGCAACAATATATGTTGTTGGTAATAGTGAAAGCGATGTAGCAAATTACAGTAATCTTATTGTTGGTGAAGGTGTTACAGTTGAAGGCTATAAATGCATTGGCATGACATATGACAATACAAATAAGCTTGCTTATGGCATTAATGTTGAAGTAAATGGAACACTTAAATCAATTGCTGTTGCAGCATATGTCGATGACGATATGAAGACTACAAGCGGTAATACTCCTGTATTCACTTTGGGCAAAACTGGTGTAATCAACTCACAAGCTCATGGCATTTATGGCAGTGGCTATGCAAACTGGAACCTTGCAGGCACGGTTGACGCTGGGGAAGATGCTCTTTCATTTAAGAGTGGCAACATAACAATTACTGGTGGTTCATATACATCTAATGGCGACGCACATGACCCAGCTGTTGGTCCATCTGGTGGTGCAAAAGTTTCAGGTGCTGCACTTTCACTTATTAGCGATCCTGAGAATAGCGCCGATGGCTTGAAAGTTAATATTACTGGCGGCGACTTTGTCAGCAAAAATGGTGTTGCTATTCTTGAATGCGCTTCTGTAAGCAACGGGTCTTATGATGAAAATGGCAAATATGTTCCAAGTAGTGGAACACCAACAGCTGATGCTACAACAACTAGCCTTGATAGCTTAGCAATTTCAGGCGGTACATTTACTGCTGAAACATCTGGCAAGGACGCTGTTAAGATTGAAGCAGTAAAAGATTCTGATCAAACTACTAACAAAATTGTTCAACTTTCAGGTGGCACATATAGCAGCGAAGTAGCTGCACAATATGTTAAAGAAGGCTGCAGTGAATCAGTGGTCAATGATGATGGTTCATATGGCGTTGGCACTGCAGTAGCAAGTTACAACGGCAATGATTACGTTAGCTTTGAAGGTGCATATTCTCAGTACAAGGCTGATCAAGCTGCTGCAAAGGCAGCAGGCCAGACTTTCTCTGGTGTAATCACACTTAAAGATAATGTTGCGCCAACAATCGCAATGGGCATTGGCGAAACATTTACTGTTGAAAAAAGCACATATACATTCACTGATACAAATATCACAGCCAATCCAGGTGAAGGTAAAACAGCACAGATTTTCCCAGCGGTAGACGGTACTAAGACAACTTATTCCTGCGAGCAGGTCGTTGCTTCGGTAGGAAATACTAATTACAAGACATTTGATGAGGCATATGCTGCTCTTGGTGGAAATGGCGGAACAATTACATTGCTTGGAGACGTCACTGAGGCTCCAGATGTAAAAATTCCAGCAAAGAAGACATTAAATGTTGTATTAAATGGCTTTACGCTTAATGATGAAAAAATTCTTGAATCTGTTCAAACTGATGGAGCTAACCCTGTTAAGACATATTACATCGTAAAGACATCAAAGACTGACTCTGGCATCACTACACTTACATACAAATCAACACAAGCAAAAGCTAAAGTCGGAAGCACATATTATCCATCGATAAAAGATGCTTATGCAGTTGTTGGGAGCACACAAGTTATTGAATTGCTGGCAAAAGAAACTTCCAGCTATGCAGGTGTCGAATTAAAAAATGGTGAAACACTTAAGGTTAAGAAAGGCGATTATTCAGTCTCTAAAGCATATGTAGCAGCTGATGGAAATGATGAAGATGGCAATCTGCTTGCTGTTGTTGCTTCTGAGCCAAGTGCAGATGGAGTTACAACATATT
>CAVDAL010000138.1:0-2199 GCA_963606965.1 Acutalibacteraceae bacterium | reverse complement strand
TTCATCGCTACTCAAAACATACCATTTATATGTTTGTGCACCCGAACAAGAAGCAGTAAGTGTGATTGTTGATGCGCTTTGGTCATATGAACCAGTTACTGTAGCTGTAGGACCTTGCACAGGTGTAAAAACTTGTGAAGTCTTATAGTTAACAGATGATGTTGCATTGCAGCGATATTTGTAACCAGCAAGATTAGCAGCATTTTCAACAAGAAGTGATGAATTTGTTGCACCAGAAATTATTGTCCATGTCACTCCAGAATCTGTTGACTTTTCCCATGTATATGTTGTGCCAGATGGAGCGCCGTTTGTAACAATAAGAGCATTATCAGCTTCGTCATCTGCATATGGCCAGGTTACAGAGCCTGTTAAATCAAATGCAAGACCCATAGCAACAGTATTTGATTCAACCGTGCTATAACTTTCATCAGTTACAGCACACTTATATAAATAGCCAGCATTTTCGTTTGTAATAGTGACTAATTTTGTAGCAGCTGTTGCATCATCAAGTATTAACCATGTGCTGCCATTATCAGAAGAATACTTCCATTGATATGAAAGATCGCCTGTCATGCCAGTAGTCACAACTGAAAGTTGCGCTTGTGTTGAGCTTCCAACATAAGTGTTGCCACTAATTGAAGCTGTAACACTTGAAGTTGTTGCAGCAGTTACAGTAAATGTTTCTGTAGTTGAATTAAATGCAGTATTAAATGTTGTGCCATTTACGCTAATTTGTGATGTGTCAGCAGGAACATAAAGATAAAGGTTTTTCTCTGCAGTTGTTTCAACCCAATTGCTTGGTGTTGAAGTAATTGAAATCTGCTCGCCTTTGTCCAAAGCTTCCTGTACAAAATAATAGTTGTGGTTACTACCAGAATAGAAAGCTTCACCATCAACAGATACATTATATTTATCGTTAACCTTGTCTATTCCATTCGTGCTAACAACGCAACGATAAACAGGTGTTGTGCCGTCTGAAGCAACACGCTGAGCAGTAATAGGAGCATCATTTACACCAGCTGCAAATGAACGACCCATCCAACCAGTTGTGTTGTTTGCTGCATTAGTGTCAACATAAACACGGAGGCTGCCGCCTTCTACTTTAAGTGTTCCGCCAGAAGAGTCATTACCACCGTCGTATCCGCCGCCACCAATAGCTGCGCCAGAGTAATCAACATTAATGTTGATGTTTGCATCTTTTTTAACTGTAACAGTTGTGCCTGCGCTTGCACCATTAGCACCTGCTGCGCCACCAACACAAGCTGCACGTGAGTTTGTGATGAGGTTATATTCACCAGCAGTAAATGTTACAGCACCAACGCTGCCTGATGCGCTAGCAGAATTTGCACCAGCGCCAATCAAAGCACCTTGCTTTGTGCCTTTTGCAAACATCTTAAATGCTGTTGTTGTAGTACCGTTAGCTTTAGCACCAAAGTTGAGTGTGCCGTTTAACTCACCAGGGTTGCCGCCAAAGCCTGCGCCTTGTGCTGTCTTATAGAAATAAAGTGTGCCTTCACCATAAACATTCAAAGATGCATCTGATGGAACATGAATGCCAGCCTTACCAGAGCCGCCGTTTGCAATCTGGTCAATTACAACTGTGCCTTCAATGTCTAATTCATTGCCTGTGCCAGCAAAGTTGATAACATTGCGGCTTGCTACAGTATTTTCAAGATAAATATTTTGTAAAGTAATTTTTACACCTGTAGCTGCTGATGCATCAATGCTTGCATTAATACCAGTTTGTGAAACAGTGCCATTATTGATAGTTACACCACTGCTACCAATGAATTTTACATCTGTAACACCGGCTGCAACTGTAATAGCAGCGCTTTCGCCATCAGCAATTGAATAGTTACCATTTGAAGTAATGGTAGTGTCGCCAGTAATTGGCGTTGCTGTTGGTTCATCAGCAAAAGCTAGACCAGCAGCAGGAATAAAAGCAACAACCATAATCATGCTCATTAACACAGAGAGCAGCTGGCGTGTTAGCTTTACTCCAAATTTTGTTTTTGAAGAAGCCATATGCCTTCCTTTCTACAAAACAAGCGAGCACAAAATAATTAGTACGGCATTCCAAATATATTTGCACTCACAAACCTATTGAAAACTCTTTTGAGTTTTCCTACATGCTCTTAAGGAAAGATTATTTCCAGCTAAAGCTAATAAATTATAACACTTAATTGAATTTGCATACAA
>CAVDAL010000137.1:0-2246 GCA_963606965.1 Acutalibacteraceae bacterium | reverse complement strand
GGAAGAATCAAAGTGCCTGTTAAGCTTGAATCAACACATGGGCTGCTGCTTTCGGAACTATTTCCAGTTGAAGAAGCTAACTGAATATAACCATAGTCACCTTCTGTTGCAGGTTTTATTATCTGGTATGTGCATGGAACTTGCCTGTCTGGCACCATGCCATTGCCCCATATTCCATCTTTTTCCATATAATCTGTTGGGAATTGGAAGAGTTCCCATTTTTCATTGGAAAGACTCTTTATTGTGAACCTTTGTGAATAACCCATACCTTCATAGCTTGAAGCAGCTGTTGGGGTTATTTTTACGCGTAATGTACCTTGCTTAATAAGGTCTGTGCTTGCAACCCACTTTCCATTTTCTAAACGCTCATATGAAATATCATAATCAGAGCTTGAAATCTCACTCTTTGTTAATGCATTTGTAGCTGTTACATTGATTTTGATTTCATTACCTGTTGCAATATATTCACTTTGATCCGTGGAAACTACTGCCAAGCTTAAATCTTTTTCTGATTTTTCACATGCGTAACATGACAAAGTGCCATCTTGAACTGTGTTGCTTAAGCTTTCAATTCCAACAAATTCCCAATAGTTATTAGAGCCTTCAAAGCTTGGTATCGCATCTAAAGACTTTGCAGCAGTTATTGAAGTTTTTGCTGTTACCAGATCAGAAATTTTTGTTCCCAATGGAATTCCAACTGTAGCAACTGGTTCTTTATTTGCTTCATAAGCTTCTTTGTTTGCATAATATTTTACCTGCCCATAAGCAGTGCCATATGATTTAAGGTGCCCCTTACTTTGAGATGTGTTGCTCTTCATATAATCAGAAACTTTGCCCTTAAAAATAACTTCATTGATTGTTCTGTAGCCTGCTGAATCAAAATTAAAAGTAAGGTTATACATTTCGCTTATATTACAATCATCATCATAATAAAAGCGGCTGAAACTATAAGTCTGGCCACTATAATTAATCTTAGAATAAATGTATTTTTCAAACTTTGTTACAGTACTTGGAATGTGGACTGAAGTCTGAACGCTACTGCTTGAAATATAGAAAGAATATGAACCAATGCATGTTACTGCATAGTCCTTACCATTTAAACTTATTTTTTCAGGAATATATAAATCGCCTGCATATGAAGGCACTGTCATTCCTGGTTTGCCAACGCTATTATTATATGTTGCTGTTGAAGCACCTGATGTTTTTACTTCATCTGTACCTTCTATAACTAAAAACGAACAATCAACAAGGCTTGCATTTCCATTTTCATCAACATATTTAACAGGATAGCTAAATCTGGTAACCTCTGGATCTGCTGCTTTTTCTATTTTGTACGCGCCAGAACAAAGTTGGCCGACAAATCCTGAACTTGATGTTGGTACAATTCGGATTCGCAAAGTCCCTTCAGAAGTAATATCTGTAGTATCTTCCCATTGTCCCAAGTCATTCTTGCGCTGATATGTAACCGTGTAATTGCTTTTATCAAGAATTTCGCCATCGCGTGAAACAATAGACCCAAAGTCAGGTTCTATCGCACTCCCAGTCCATGGATATGTAACTCCTTTGACCATTGTTTTAAATTTGTAGCTAGCAAGTGAGTTTTCAGCCGTTGGAGCAAAGGCGTTAAGACAAGTTCCTATAGTGTCTGTGTTGCTAATTGCAATGTCTGCAATTGTGCTATATTCCCACGTTCCAGCAGCAGAGCCGCTTGGCAAAGACGGTACTGTCTTTTTGCAATAGTCACCAAAATATAAATTCGAAGATATTTTTTCTGGTGTCGCTCCTTTTTTAACAAAAACTGATCTTAAGCAATCTTCGCCTGCTTCATATGATGACTGGCTTTCAAAATAGTTAACCTTGTAATAAATACTGCTTTGCAAGGTTGAATCATCAGAAACATTAATCGTTCTTGAATTCGTCTCGTTTTCAAACAAGAAAGCACCTGAAGTTGTATTTACATTTTTAAAAATGCTTCGCATGTCTAATGTAGCGCTAGAAATGTTTGAATTAATATTTGCTGTGCCCTTAAAGATAACTTCTTTAATTGTGCCCTCGTTATTTGATTTTAAGTCTATTGTTTTACAAAAGGCATTCTTCCCAATATAACTCACATTTGCTGGAATTATTACTTGTTTAAGCGATGTAGAATCGAATGCCCCTTCAGCAATAGTCTTAAGATTGCTTGGCAAGGTAATACCCGTCAAACCTTTAATAGCTTTAAAGGCATTTCTTCCTATCATTGTTAC
>CAVDAL010000136.1:0-2313 GCA_963606965.1 Acutalibacteraceae bacterium | reverse complement strand
ACTTAAATGTATCAATTACTTTTGTTGATACTTTGTCAGTATCATTATCATACAAACCGCTTTCTTTTCCATTATTTGTTACCCAATTGCGAGTAATGTGGCTATGTGCCGTATTCTTAATTACAGTACCCTTGCTTAATTGTTTTGTTGCATAGACCATATAAGTTAAAGACTTATCAGACTTAAAACCAACTTCAACACTACCAAATTCAAGCATGATAGATGTAATATATTCACCTTTGCCTAGGGATAAATCATCAACATTTAGCTGTGTTCTTGCATTTGCATCTACTCCAGCTTTCCACATCTTCCAGCCTGTTGTCTTTATACGCTGTGTTCCGTCTGTCATTTGATTTTCAGGATTAGTAGAGCTTGCACTTGTTTCATCATATACAGTTGCATCATTTGTTTTGTTTGTCTTATACCAAACATTAAATGTGCCGTCAGTATCGCCTGTAACTGTTGGCAACCACAACTTATCAAGTCTTATTCCTTGATTGTTAAAATCCATATCATCAATTACTGCATATTGATCAGCTCTTACATTTGAAGTAGAAGAAAAATCAACTTCATATCTATAAAGTTCTTTGCCTACATTTTGGAAGTTTACTTTTTGACCATCTAAGCTATTAAATGCAGCAGATGTAACTTCGATTGTGGACTTTTCAACATCACAGCCAATTTCTATTTTGTCATTTCTAAATATTTGAGTTTGGTCTGCTGGATTTTTGCCATCACATGTAAAGTAATATCTATCCCATGTAGAGTTTTTACTCTCCCACCATTCTGCATAATTTGCATTCGGTACATTTTCATATAAGCAATAATATCCAAAAGATAATCCTTCAAATATAAATGCACCTTTGCTATCTGTCATACCTTCAGCTACAACTTCCCAGTTTTCCAAATCTATACCTTCAGCAGGTTTTGTTACATATACACCGTGCTTTTCTCCGCGGTCTAGGTCTGTAACTTCTGTTGGCACTCCTTCACCTGTATATTTATATAACTGGAATTGAGTATTCGGAACTGGAGAGCCATCATCTTCATCATATTTTTCAGATTTTATAGTTCGCTCTTTGAAATTTTGTTTTGTGAATTTAAATGTCGCAACATCATCAACCATTTGATATTTCAAGCTATTGCCAGCTTCACCTTCATATGTACCATTTTTACATTTGTCATATGTGTCTTTATCTAATGTAAATGTAATTGATGACGCTTGCCAACTATCTTTGCAAGTTAAATATCCATCTGCTGGTTTTACTTCTTCAACTTTATATGTACCAAATTTATTTAGCAGCGAGTTGCCTTGTTCATCAACAAAGTTAATATTACCATCCTTGTCAGTTGTTGCATCTAACAAAACATCATTTACTTCATTGCCGTGTGCGTCACTCACAAATGTTAACTTCCACTCACTGCCTTCTACTCTGTTTGCTTTTTCTTCGTCTTTACCATTGCCGCGCAATGAATCGCCATCAACTTTTACTAAGTTAAATTTTAAAGCTTCATAATTTGTAACTTCTACATTATAAATTGCATGGCTTTCAAAATTTTCTTTTAACTCAACTGTTGCGACAACATCATCTTCCGCACTTTTTCCTTGTGCATTTCCATACCAAATGACGCTTTCAGGTACAGTATCTTTATCTTCATGAATTGTATATGTGTCATATACAAGCGCATCTTTTGGTGTTGTTGCAAAGCCATCACTATTTAAATAAAGCTCATCTACTGTCTTGCCATTTTCATCTTGCCAGCTTACGCGCTTCCCCGCACTATCTGTAAGATAAAAACCAATGCCTTCGCACTCGCCCACTCTGCCACCAACAAGTGACTTAGTAATTGATATGCCATTTCTGACAATCGTTTCGTTACAGGTAGGAATATTAAAACTTGTATCTACCGTGCCAAGACCGCTATCTGTAACATGGCGAACATAGCAAGCTTGTTCGTTAAGTAAATAACCATCAGGTGCTTTTGTTTCTTCTATTGTGATTGTACCTATCGGAACAGTTGGTACTTTAAATGCGTTGTAATAAAGAGAATCGCCAGAAACAAAGTACGTTTTGCTATCAGATAAGACTGCATACCCATCTTCATCAGTCTGTACAATCCATGTGCGCTTTGTTGTAGCGTTTGAAGCTTCAGCTGTTACTTCATCAAATGCAGTCCTGCCATTAGAATCCTCACCGTATTGTCCACTGTAATATGTGATAGTAAACTCTGCGCCTGCAAGCGTACCTTTACCTTGCGCAGTCGCTTTACCTGTTTCCTTGTCAACTTTTCCTATCCACATTGCAACAGGAT
>CAVDAL010000135.1:0-2528 GCA_963606965.1 Acutalibacteraceae bacterium | reverse complement strand
AAGTTGCAGCTTCAGCAGAATTTGCGGTAGTTAAAACCTCTGCGCTAGCTTTCACACCAGTGTCTTTTTCGCCAATCCACCAGTTTCCATTTTCTCCAATGAAAGGTGTTAATCCATCTTTTCCATCTTCACCAACAATAGTGCCAAGGTTAGATGTTTTTCCATTGGTATAAGTGATAACAAGCTCGCCGTCGGCATTGATTTCAGCCTTTTTGATTCCAATGCCATCTTTACCATCACGACCTTTTACGCCCGTATCACCAGTGTCGCCCTTTTCGCCTTGAGTGCCTGTTTCGCCCGTGTCACCTTTGGCACCTTGGGCCTTCACACCAGTATCGGTTATACCAATCCACCAAT
Source organism: Acutalibacteraceae bacterium (assembly GCA_963606965.1). Classification (GTDB taxonomy): domain Bacteria; phylum Actinomycetota; class Coriobacteriia; order Coriobacteriales; family QAMH01; genus CAVDAL01. The sequence continues at coordinate 2,171 of CAVDAL010000135.1, read as the reverse complement.
TACCATTTATTCCAATATATGGAGTCTGCCCATCATCGCCTTTGTCGCCTGTCTTGCCAGTTTCGCCTGTAGCTTTTACACCAAGTGAAGTCCAATTGCCACCGTTGTCATAAGACACGTACCATTCATTAGTGATTTTATCAATTTTCAACATGGGCGTTATGCCATTTATGCCAGAGTCGCCTTTATCACCACGAGCAACAATGCCAGTGTCTTTATCGCCCACAAACCAATGGCCACTGTTGCTGTCGATGTGCGGTGACAAGCCATCAGTGCCTATGGCTTTGATGTTCAAGCTGTTCCAAGTTTTGCCTTGGTCATAAGAGACACACCAATAATTTTTTTCATCAATTTTCAATATCGGAACAGTAATTATTTCGCCTTTAAAACGACTAATTGTGCCAATACCATTATTCACCGATATCTGCAGATCGACAGTGTTGCTTGAATAGCCAGTCGCCACAGTTTCAGTGTTCTGTTCATTAAATAATTTGATTGTATATGTCCCGTCAGCAAGGCTCGCCGGAATTTCAAAAGTTATATCGCCCGATGCGTTCTCTTCACTTTGAATATTTTTGATTTTGCTATAACGAAGAACATTTTCATTGCTATCAACTAGCATTGCAGAAACATATTCATTTTCGCCTGTCTTGGCACCAGAATAAGAAAAAGAAGCTGTTCCGCCACTACTATTTAATGAAAGAGACTTGATTGAAGCATCAAAACTACGGCTTTTGTCTATAACTGTTAGCTTCCATTCATTATTTACATCATTAACGTTTGATGAATATAGAACACGATTTGTATCTAAATTAAAGCCAGGGCGCATGGAGTGAGTTGTAAAATAATCCTTTTTATCTGCTTTCGACCAATTCCAAAGCATAGTGCCAACTCGCCAGCCTTCATAACTTACAGTAAAACCCAGTCCATAATTGCCATAATAGCATGAACGGAGCCAATAATTCCGAGCGCCACCATCGCTATAATATGCCTTTTGCTTTACCCCATTATTGCGATCAAAACCAAAGTTCGAGTTTCCAATTTCATCAATTGATAAACAAAAAACTTTATCGCCATTCAAAATGTTTTCAACAGCTTCGGATTGTTCAGACCTAAGCCCCCAATCTTCAACAAAATAACATGCCTCATCGCTTTTAACGGTCGCAATTATCGCATCAAGCTCTGCTGCAGTGAAGGCGTCTTTAACATTTTCTTGAGCACCCTGTTCACCAGCAAAATCTTTGCACCATGCTTGAGCATCGCTTCCTTGGTAAGCTTTACTATAATTTTGGCTAAAATACACATCATTTTGCAAAATGCTTTCCGACAAAAGAAACAAGCCTTCGTCGCCTGTATTGGTCTTTGTATCTAGCACGCGCCATTTAACGGCAGTATCATTATAATTGCCATAATAGATATAATCATAGCCATCAGTGCTGCTATAGCCGCTTATGCCCTTTGTGCCAAGCACGATTGTCTTATCCGTGTTTGCAACACTAGCATTTTCCGCAAATACCACGGTGGGCACAAAACATAGCGCCAAAAGCGACGCAAGAAAAATGCTTAATATTTTCTTTTTCATCTTCATTCCTCCAAAATCCAGTATTGCCCGCTTTCTATCTTATCAACGTCTGTTGCACCACGAAGAGCACTTTCATCTTCGACAGAAATCTTTCTAAAATTTTTGCGGAATATAAGCTGGTACACTAAAAAAAGGGCACAATAGTCTTGCCAGATTGAACCGATAAAATTATCGCATCTGCCCACCGTCATTGTTGAGTCCCTTCTCCATATTTTTTATTGGCGAAAGGGCGCAATAACTCATGCCCCATAAATATATGACCATAAGTATATCAGAAAGCATAGAATTTTATTTTTTAAGGAAGTTCAGAGCGAAAACACATTTTTGAAATAATAACAAGCTACAGAACAATCCACTTTGCTTTGCAAATGGCAACCTTGTATATCATGCTGCCTTCCTTTTTTACCGCCACACTTTTACCGACATTGGCGGTAAAAACCGCTTCCCATTCCTTGGATACGGGAAATGGGAGGGTTTTTATGCGGCGACTCATACAGCCAAAATGCAAAAAGATTTTTAGATTGTTAATAGTTGGAAGTTGTGCTTTTAAAGCGGGTTGAATGCAGCGTACACAAAAAATGTCTCGTTT
>CAVDAL010000134.1:0-2583 GCA_963606965.1 Acutalibacteraceae bacterium | reverse complement strand
AGTTTCAACTTTATCTGCTGGAATAGAATCAACTGCAAATTTCTTTATACCGCGAATATTTACCGGCGCATCAATTAACGTGCGTCTGCAACGCGACTCGCATGGATGTTCGCAAACAAGCGCGCACGCCGTTGTAAAAGGATTGTCTTTTCTGATCATCTTAATTGCGCCAGAAATATTTTCTTCCTGAACAAGTGATATATATGCAGGAACATTCACGTGTGCAGGACAAAGCGTCACGCATGGTACAACCTGCTTAGCATCTTTGCCACATGATTGTTTTTCTACATGGCTTAAGAATTCGCTTTCGAAAGAAGATAAACCTTGTAATGCCAGTTCACCAGCGTGATATCCTATTGCACAAGCTGCTCTGTCGCATAAAAGTTTTGCACGTGTTTTTATGTCATCAAGCGTTGCATGGCTAGCTTGAAATGAAGCTACCCGTTCTAAGTCTGCAAGAATTTTTGGAAGCCCTTCCCTGCATGGCGTACATTTCCCGCAAGTTTGCGCTGCACACGCGTGTATTAGCGCCATCATTTCTGCTACAGGGCACACACCTGGCGGCATAGATTCAACACGCCGAATATGCAAACCCAAAAATGACTTCATGCTTGCCGCGTTTTTTGCATACGAGTCCACAGAAAGATATGCCATGTTCTATTCCCTCTTTTCCCTTTACAGATGTTTGCAACAGAAAACCGATTTTGCAAAACACATACAAGTGTGTAAATAATACTTGGGGTATGTTACATGCTTATTTCTTGCTCATTAATAGCAGGAAAACTGCGCACACTTGTGTTGAAAGGGGCGGAATAATTGCGCGGACATCGGTGGCTCCATGTGACTGGAAGCGGCTGTAGTGTATTTTGACTGCAGGCAACAATGACTCACTGTGGCTGAAAACGAAGGTCTTACGCCTTCTTGTGCTATCAATGTATTCGTTAAAAGATTTAACGAATGCGGAGGTTTTCCTTTTGATGTTCGCTTAGACGCAAAACCATTTGCAAACGAAAAAGAAGCTTGCGACTTTGTTGACGAAATTGCTTCGGAGATGATTTCTGATGCGTGGTGATATCTATAGCGTTGCTGCAAGCGGATACGCTTCAAAACCAAGACCTGCAGTAATTGTTCAAAGCAATGAAACGAACTTATTTGATTCTGTAATTATTTGCCTTTTCACAACCGATACTTCCATAGACGGTCCAACTAGAGTTTCTATACAAGCAAATAAAATTAATGGACTTACAAAAGATTGCATAATAATGGCAGACAAAGTAGTTGCCGTAAAAAAGCATCGCTAAGATCCAAAATTGGTACGCTATCAAATGAAGATATGCAGCGTGTTAATGCTGCTCTAAAAATAACTCTTGGACTTTCTTAAATAAGTATTTACCGGCGTGTTCGCTTGCGAAGAATTACACGGAATACTAAGCAAAAGGCTTAACGATTGCAGACAAAATTAGTCAGCGTAGCAAAATATGCCCATCGTATTTATCTCATTAAATATGTTATACTTTCTGAAATTCTGATTTTTGGAACTACAGGAGAAGAAAATGCTTGCAGAATTAAAAGATAAATCACAGGTGACAATGCCTAAAACCATAGTCAAAGAACTCGGCTTAAAACGCGGTGATATGTTTGATGTTGTAGTTGAAAATGGCGCTGTAATGTTTATTCCGGTAGTGGTTTATACAAAAGAAAAAGCAGATGAACTTGAAGCCTTAGCAGCAAGTGCTAAAAAATCCGCTGCTGGGGGCGAGGCAGCAATTTATGATGACGTTGAAAACCTTATACAAGATTTACACAAGGCGATATAGATGTCATATAAATTACAACTCGAAAAGAATTTCATTAAGCACTATCAAAAATTAAGCGCCGATGAGCAAAGTATGGTAGATACTAAGCTTCGTGTATTGGCGAACAATCCATGGCATCCATCACTTCGCACAAAACGTATACAAGGAACTGGCGAATTTGAAATAAGTGTAAACATGGATATAAGAATTGCTATAACATTTGACGGTGACAGGATAATCGTTTTACTTGACATTGATCATCATGATAAATTATTAAAACGCAGGTCTAGATAAACATATACCAGCATATTCCCAGCTCAGGAGCCATTCTTTGAATTTCTGATAATAAAGATTATGTCAAGCGAACATATGTTCGCCTCTTCGTGCCAGTGCGGTTATCTCCCAGGTTAATTCCCACACTGCAGTAAAAAACTCTTCCCTACCACCACTTCGAGTCAGACTTGTTTCCAAAAAGCGCAGATAGAAACGAAGTTTCCTGCTTTTTGTTGTTCTTGTTTGAGGTATCAAAATCTCCGCGAGTACTCATGCGGGCACTCAGGAAGTCATCCTCGGACACGTAATCGCTTGGATCAACACCGTAGCGTGTGTCGTAGTTGTCGCTCCAGTTGTCTGTCATAACTTGCCTCCTAACAGGGTAAATCGACCGCTTAAGCCTGTTTATTATCGTAATAAAACTTTTTAAAATGTTTCCGTCCCCTCTCGGGGAATAACGAATATCAATATTCTAGACAATCGCTACCTTTTGTGGGCGCCCCGGCTTGGGGTT
>CAVDAL010000133.1:0-2607 GCA_963606965.1 Acutalibacteraceae bacterium | reverse complement strand
AACGGTTTTTGGGTTTTTTGACACGCCCCTGTCAATAGAAACAAGTTCCGTTGCATCATTTGGCAAGTGAATTTGACATTTTGTCAAGTTATTATATAATCACTCGATGTAACGTAAGTGCAAATAGAAAAGAGCTGTAAATTGACTAGAGATTTGGGACTCCGGATAACAGAAATGTTAGAAAAAAGAAATATGAATCAACGCGAACTTGCAGAAAGAGTTAATCTTTCTGAAGCGCAGCTTTCAAGGTACATATCCGGAGACAGAGAACCAAAACCAGCAACAATTGCAAACATAGCTACCGCCCTTCAAACAACATCTGACTACCTTCTAGGGATAGATGATGGTGTATTCAGTCATAGCAAAATACGCAGGATGATTGCGCGAAATTCATCGAATATGACTGACGAAGAAAAAAAGGAATTAATTAATGCAATTTTTGGAGATGACTAGATGACACCATTCAGACTTCCAGACAAAAGATATGAAGAGATAAAAGAAACAGTTATAAATATGTTCGAGTTTTATAGCGTTTCATGTATCCCAATAAGTGGGTTCGAAATAGCAACAAAAATGAACATAAAAACAATTCCATATTCAGCATACAACGATAGAGTCCAGAATCTAGAGAAAAAATTTGCATTGGATGGGTTTTTTACAGAGGATAACGATGGGCAATTATGCATTTACTATAATGATGAAATGAGTTATGGAAGAATTAATCATACAATTTTGCACGAAATTGCTCATATAATTCTTAATCATACCGAAGACAGTGATTTGGCAGAAGCCGAAGCAAAATTCTTCGCAAAATACGCACTTGCGCCGCCAATATTAATCCACAAGTTGAAACTAAATGATCCATTTGACATATCTTGCGCTTTTGATATTAGTTATGAAGCTGCATCATATGCTTACAATTACTACAACAAATGGTTGCGTTTTGGCAGTGACACACTAACAGAATATGAACTAAAAACATTACATTTATTTAAGGAGGCAATATGACTTAGTTTGTGCCCATAAAAGAAAAAGCATCATGTAAGCTGTTGCATAGCAAACATGATGCAAATCTCAGAATGAAATATCATTCCAAATCACAAAAAAATGGTAGCTCATTCCAGAGATGTTTTCAAGACAAAAAAAGAAATTCTCAAAAAACTTACTTCATAAGGAGGCTACCAATATGGATAAGATTGATTTCCGCAACTTGACAAACCCATACGTCAGAAACATATTTTTATCGTATTTAGTTGAAGGTGCGCAGTTCACCACCCCAGATGAATATCCAATCATTGAAAAATGGATGGTTGCAACAAAAATGCCTAACGAGGTTTTTCAGTGGGATTGCAGACACGAAGTCACAAATCCTTCAAAAACAGGAATGTCATTTTATTGTAAAGATAAAGGATTTACACCAATATTAAACAATCCATATAGATATTTAAAAAAGTTGTCAAAATATGAATGCGTAATAGGAATGGACGCAAGCCCTTACGACAATATGCCGTTAGTCGTACAGAAAGGTCAAATTTATGCAAATCTTGCAATTACTTACTACTTTGGATCAAATGGATTAAAAATTATCCCAAATGTAAGAATTGGAAATAACGACACAATCGGAATGCTTGATGCAATACCCAAAGAATGTTTAATTGCAGTCGGAACAAATGGATTCACATGGGACTTGGAAAACAGAGCGATTTTTAAAAACCAAATGAATATTGTTGTTGACACCTTGCGCCCATCTGGAATTCTGGTCTATGGACAAGCATATAACTATGTCTTTCAAGCAGCATTATATGCAGGCATACCAATATATAGATATGACTCGCACACAATAAAGAGGAATTCAAACACAAAGTCGAACAAGCTGTTGGAGCGTGAAATATGAAGGGGAGCTGTATTTATTTTCCGGTTCGCAGCCGCACAACTAGCAGCGTAAATCACGACAAGAAAATTTTGCTAAATGGAATTGATTATAATACAGCCGAATCAAAGAATGTAAAACAGGTTGACGCTGTTCAAACATTATCAGAAGCACATTCTGTGCCAAAATCAGGAACGCCAAATTCTGTGGCAAGGAATTATAGAAATGGCTTATTAAATTCAGAACGATACTTCGGCGAAGATGGGATGCCATACCTTGACATTGATTACACTGACCATGGTAATCCTTCAACGCACAAAACAGTTCCACATGAGCATAAAATCTCATTTGATTCTAACGGAAAAATGAAGCGCGGAAAGGAAGAATAAGATAATGGAAAAAGAAACACTAATTGATTATATTAATTGTGGGATAGAAATCGAATTTAAATATAAAGAGAAAATGTATTCGATAACTTATAGCCCATCAGGTGATGATGATTTTATATCATTTTGCGAATTTTATAAAAAACCTACAAATGTAAAAACAATTGATGAGCTGCTTAACGTCCATTGCTGTGACACAACACTTCAAGAAATATGGAAATCACTTTCTGAAAAAGATGTATGGACAAGTTAGAAAACAAACAAATTTTAGCAGCGAGAACACAGCCGCGTTTTGATGTGGAAAGCGCCACGGAAGTCTATTGGAATGACATGGCGATGTCAAAAACACCA
>CAVDAL010000132.1:0-2608 GCA_963606965.1 Acutalibacteraceae bacterium | reverse complement strand
GTGGAAACAAGAGCATATGAAAGAATTGCTGCAAGCACAGTTGCAATAATAGAACTTATCAAAGCATATCCTGCACTCAACAAAATGCTTGTGCCAAGCCCATTTTGAGAGAAAACACCGCTGTAATATTCCAATGTGAATGATTGAGCAAATTTGCCTGGCATCAGCAAACCAAACGATTGTAAAAAGCCATAGACAAAACCAAAAAGCAAAATTAAAAGCAAAATGATTAATGGCAAAAGCAGCACGATTTGAGCTATCTTCTTGCGAAGCAGTCGCTGTTGGACATGCTTTGCAACAGGATGCTCTTTTTCTATTGCTTCTTTATCTTTGATTTTCATCTTGCAACCTTCAACCATACCTTCAACATCTTATTCACCAAAAAAGAGGGCGCCGAAAATTCATTCCAGACGCCCTCGCGCATTAATAATTAATTACCGGCATTGGCTACTTGCCGACAACCTCATCTTTCCAGATTTGAGTAATAGCAGCTTCAACATCTGCGGAATATTCAGATGTAGCAGCAGCCTTGAGGTCTTCATCGCTTACATTGTTTGGACCGTGGTCAACAGCATCAAACTTTGCTTGCATGTCTGAATCGAGCTTGCTGTGATCCAAAACATCACCTGCGCTATGTTCGCTCTTTGCAAGCTGCTGTTCAGGAGAAAGCATTTCATTGATAGCAACCAAAGCACCAGCCTTGTTTGGTGAATTATAAGGAATTGCCCAATAGCTCATGTTAGCTGTTGTATGTTCAAAGATATAAGACTTTGCAGTTGAAGGATATTCGCCGCTATTAATCTTAGCGCCGCAACCATACTGATCATACAAAACATCATTGTAAACTTCGCCATTTCTGAAGAGTTGGTTCAAAGCGTCTAAGTCAGCAGGGAATGTCTTGCCCTTCTTCCACAAGTTCTTGTTAACGCTGCGCAACCATTCCATTGCCGGTTCAACAATTTCTTTGATTGTTTCTGTGTCTGTAGCGTCAACTGTCATGAGGTTTTCATAATCGCATGTGTTATAAATAACTGTGCGGATGAAAGCAGCGCCAACCCAGTTGTCTGAAGAAGGATATGTGAACTTTCCAGGATATTTTTCAATTAAAGCTTTAAGGTCATCCAAAGAAGTGATGTCGCCAGGAGCTTTTGCATCATCCTTTACGAAGTTCAATTCATAGAATCCGAATGGTGCTTCATAACCTTCATTTGCATAAGCAAAGTCAGTTGTTACCAATGGATTTTCTGAATCAACATATGACTGATAGTTTGGCAAGTAGTCGCAAATTGGACCAAACCAACCTTCAAGTTCTTGTACGTCTTTGAAGCTTGAACCATTAACCCATGCAAAGTCGAAAGAACCATTATTTTCTGTAGAACCAGCAGCCAAAGAATCAGTAAGAGCTGTCATTGCACTGTCATCATAGATGTAATTAAGTGTAATGTCATAATTCTCTTTGAGTGATGTTGTTAATTCTTCAACCCACTTGTTCAAGTCTTCGTTACCATTGTAGCCATAATAAGTAACGGTTGTGCCTTTTGCAGCGTCTACAACTGCATCCCAGTCTGTATAGTCAAGCTCGCCTGATTCGCTGCTTGAGCTGCCACATCCAACAAGGCAAACAGAGGCAGCAAGAATGCCTGCCAAAGCCGTGCAGAGAACACCGCGCAGCCATTTTTTAGCTATACCTTTTTTCATGTATTAGCCCTCCCTTTTTTGTTAAATGAACGTTGTAAAGATTCCACCTTTACCTAACTCGCGGTAGAGTACTCTCGCTAGAAGAAGTTGTCTATTAGCAGAGAGTACCATATAGCCGATGCGGTCGATTAAACTTCGCGAACGGCAATGGCTTAATTATCACAACCGCTTAATAGATTTAAGCAATATATTACATATCAAAAACTCGCCAACTTTGGAGGCTTATGCAGACAAGCACTAAGCAATTCCCTCTTCTGCAATTTCACGCCAATGCTTTTTTGTATATGTTGAATTACCCTCTTCATCTGTATCATACCAAGGAATACCAGCCCAAAGTGATTCATTTGGACCGTCGCAAATGAATGGTTCAGAAAGCTCTTCTTCAAAGTCGATTGGCTCTTCTAAAATTGTCACAGGTGAAGTTGCCTCGCCATAGCAGCTGCGATAATCTTTCACATATGCTGGCATTGTAAATTTTGCAATATGACAAGCATGTTCAAGTAATGCTCTGTCCCATGCGCATTGGCCTTTGCAAAGCGGCAAAACTTCGCAGTCTTTGCACTGTGGGTCGCGCAGCGGATTATAGCTTGTAAGCTCAAGACCTTCCAGCTGCGGAATGTCATCCAAATTAAAGACGCTATGTTCGCGCTGACCTACCCATCCTTCACATTTATAAACATCACCAAATGGGTCAATGACATAATAATTTTCAAGCTGGCCGCGACAAAAATTCCTAACTGTTCCAAACATGCCTTGAATAACTTCTTTGGTATAAGGAGTCTCTTCAAAAAGTTTATGAATATCCCAAGCATATTCTTCGCGAGTATAAAGATCATAATGTTTGCTATCAAAGCCTGTGTCATTATTGTCGAAGTCTTGGCGATAATCTTTAAGCAAGCTTGGATAAATG
>CAVDAL010000131.1:0-2890 GCA_963606965.1 Acutalibacteraceae bacterium | reverse complement strand
TCAAGACTGTTAAAGTTAAAGTTGGCAAGAAGGCTGATAACAAGAAGTTTGTAAAGAAATATAAGAAGATCTTTACAAAGAAGATTGCTGGCAAAAAGGTTGTTGTAAAATAGTTAAGCTATTTAAACACTTCCTTTTACACAAAGCGTTTCTTGTGATTTAAAAAACTTTTTGAAGAAGCTAAAGAATGCCTTTAGCTAATAAAGAGGCTGCCGCCCCAAATCATGGGGCGGCAGTTTTTTCTTTTGTATTATTTTTAGAACTGCGTGATTTCTTAATTTTTGGGTTTCATATAATGCTATGAGCTTCGAAGAAAAGAGATTCTTTCTCCGACACTAGCTGAATATTTTTCTGCAGCTTCGGAATAAAGCGTGTTGGCGCTGGCGATGCCTGTTGCCAGATTGTTTAATGTTGTATTTATCGTTGAACATGCTTCTTCATAAGGGATTCCCCATGACTGAGCTTCTTTGCATAAATCATTTTGCGTTATTTCTTTGGCAATAATTTTATTATTGATTCGCATAGACAGATGTGTTGCGCCTGTCTCTACGTCTGATACTGGTGCTATGTCATACATGGGTGAAAGTTCTGGAACGCATAAACTTTTATAGAGCAGTGCATAATTTTTTGCATGTGCATCTACATTCCCCATTGCAAGATTTACTGTTACTTGTTTCAAAAGTTCAAACAATTCTTCTTCTGGATGCTTGGAATATTTTTTCAAAATATCCGCAATTTTTTTGTAGCTTGGGTCGCTTCCTTTTATAGTGGCGTCATTTGCATATTTTTCAGTTGGGTGCAGGCCCATAGCCTGACAGCAATCTTCTTGATGAATGCGAATCAGTTCGCCATTATTAGATATACAATGGTCAAATCTTTCAACGCATAAACTTATTGGTGCATTGTCGAGTTTAATAAGAGCAACCCTTGCACAGCGTGCGGCAAATGATGCAGATGCCATTGCCCATGCTTCAGACTCAATAAGACCTTGATATGCATTCTTCGGTTGAGGCTTAATAATGTGGGTTGAAATCTCGTTTTCACTTGGCAATTCAAATGAAGCATTTTTTATATATCCATTTGATATTTCTGTGCCTTTCGAGCAAAGACAAAGCTTTTCTTGGAATCCACCAAGGGAAACACGCGGGACGTTATTAGAGTTGTATGGAAAATTCGGCAATTCATTTAGTAGCGTTGCAAGTTCTTTATTCGTTAAATTTTTGCTTTCTGAGGCTTCTTTATAATTTTCACTTGCTGGCTTTATGCAAACTGCGCCAGCGCATTCCCATCCATATATTGGAATTTGGCACCTTTGCGAGTTCTTGTTAGAGTGCCAATGTTTTCATCATTCATATAAACGTAAAGTTCATTAATCATTGCATTCACTTTCATCTACAGTTATTTTTGCGCGTTTGTCTGCAATAACCATGCGCATTCCAAGAAATTGCATGGCTTTTTGCAATGTTTGCGTGGAGGTGTTTTTCCCTTGTTCAAGATTGGAAAGAGTGGCGTGTGAAACACCAATTTTTTTTGCAAATTCATCCTGCTTTAGACCTTTGTTTTTGCGAACAGATTGAAGAAATTCTCCAAGCTGTTCTAACGAATATGAATTTGTCCACATAGTGACTCCATATCTAAAATACTTGATATTTCTTGAAACAGTATACATATCAAATATTTTTGATGCAAGAGGTATTTTGCAAAATATCAAGTATTTTTGATTTAAATGTTGGGAATTTGGCGCGATTGCTAAGCTGTCATGTATTAGTAGATATTTGCATCTGGCTGCTAGTGAGGCAGACTATATAATATGCGGCTGAGTTTTTTTGTTTTTTGGTATAAAATCTTTCGGATTTTGGTATGAGTTTTTTCGTTTTTTGGTAAAATATCTTTCGGATTTTGGTATTTGAATTAGAAAACAAAGAGTTTTGATTATTAATATGAGTAAAAGTAAGAGTAAAAATGCAGTTAAACCAGAGGGTTACAAACCAAGAATTGTTGATGCTCAGATAGAGAAATATCTTAACTTGTTTGGCGCAATAGAAGTCTCTGGAACAAAATGGTGTGGTAAAACTTGGTCATCTTTGGCGCATACCGAGTCTGTCACTTATGTGGACAGAGATTCCAATATGCAAATAGCTTCCACAGATCCAAGTTATGCTTTAGCGGGCGAGGCTCCTCATTTAATTGATGAATGGCAAAGGGTTCCAAAAATTTGGGATACTGTTCGTCATGCCGTAGATGAACTTGGCGGCAAAAAAGGGGCATGGATTCTTACAGGGTCATCAACGCCAAGCAAAAATGAAGTTTCTCATAGTGGTGCAGGGCGCATTGGAAAAATTCGAATGCATCCAATGACGCTCGCAGAGAGCGGAGATTCAAATGCAAAAGTAAGTTTGGCAGGCTTGTTTGATAGTGAATTTAGTCCATGCCAATGTGAAAATGGAATTGAGCCATTGGTGCAGTCAATTGTTCGTGGAGGCTGGCCGGAAGAACAAAACCAAAAAGCTGATGATGCTCAAATTGTGATTCGTGAATATTTAGAAGCGATTTTTACACAAAGCATTCCGTCTTTGGGCGGGAATGGTCAAATTGCAGAAAGGCTTTCTCTTTCTCTTGCTAGAAATATTGGTCAATCTGCAAAAATTCAAACCCTGGCTAAAGATGTCTATGCGCTTTCAACAGAAGATATTGTTTCAGAAAAGGAAAGAAAAGACATATCAGATCACTTGGAGAGGCTAAAGCAAATTTATCTTGTGGATGAAGTTCCTGGATGGATGCCAGCTTCACGTTCCCCAAAGCGCATGAGAATAAAAGCAAAGCGATATTTTGCAGACCCATCGCTTCCAGTTGCATTGCTGGGGCTTTCTGCGGATGCATTGCTGCAAGA
>CAVDAL010000130.1:0-3123 GCA_963606965.1 Acutalibacteraceae bacterium | reverse complement strand
AATTTCTATTTACCAAAATTGAAAAATTCTTGATTTTGGTAAATAGAATCGTCATAATATTAATCGAGGTGATAAATTATGAAACTCATTAAGCGGGAAAAATATCTGCAAAAATTAATAAATGTGATAGGGACTCCGGACATTAAAGTAATTACTGGAGTGCGTCGCAGCGGGAAGTCAAAGTTGCTTGAAGCATTCAAAGATTATGTTTTAAAAAACTGCAATGACGCAAATTTGATACATATTAATTTTAATTTTCCGGAGTTCGATGACCTGCTTGAATATAAAGCTTTGTATGAGTTTATAAAATCTCGGCATATCGATGGTAAGCAAAATTTTGTTTTTATAGATGAGGTTCAACTATGCAATGGTTTTGAGCGAGCTATAAATGGACTTCATGCATCGGAAGAATTTGACATTTATATCACAGGCTCAAATGCTTTTCTGCTGAGCTCTGATCTTGCCACTCTTTTTACAGGAAGAACATTTGAAATAAAAGTTTTTCCATTTTCTTTTAGTGAATATATGGAGTATTTTGATTTTGATGACAAATATGCTGCTATGGATAAATATGTTGTTGAAGGTGGAATGTCCGGCTCATATTTTTATAAAGATATCGAATCTAAATATGATTATATTGCTGATGTTTTTGATACTTTGGTTGTTAGAGATATTAGTAAAAAATATAAAATTCGCAATGAGCAGTTGATGAGTAATATTGTCAACTATTTGATGGATAATATTTCAAATTTGTCATCTGTTCGAAATGTAACGAATGTATTAAGCAGCGCAAAAGAAAATGTTAATCATGTGACTGTTGGTTCATATATACAATATTTGTGTAATGCGTTTGCCTTCTATAAAATACGCAGATATGATATTAATGGGAAGCGTTATTTGTCTACTAGTGATAAATATTATTTGAGTGACCATGCTTTTAGATATGCAAAGCTTGGAACAAAAGACATGGACTATGGCAGGGTGCTTGAAAATATTGTTGCTATAGAATTATTGCGAAGGGGCTATGAAGTCTATGTAGGAGTTTTATATAAAAAGGAGATAGACTTTGTTGCACTAAAGCGCGATGAAAAAATTTATATTCAAGTTTCTGATAACGTTGGTGAAGAAAAGACTTTTGAGCGTGAAGTGCAGCCCTTGCTTGAAATTAAAGATGCATATCCAAAAATCTTAATTACGCATACGCATCATGATGAATATCAGTACGAAGGAATAAAAGTTGTCGATTTTGCAAATTGGCTGCTAGAGGAATAAATAGGATAGCTATATGAATGGAGATTTTATGATTACAATTTGCTGTGTCGTAATTATTATCGTTGTATTTTTGATTGTAAGAGCTGTGAAATATTCTAAATTGAAATCAGATGTGTTGAAGAAACTTGGTTATTCGAACTGGGATGTGATTTCTTATTACGATGATAGTGTCGTGGTAAAAAGCCGAAGAACTTTAGAAAATTATGATGACATAAAATATTTTAAGGAAAACAGAGAGAAATTGGGGTTTGCTGAAAGAACACTAAAGAGAAAAAATGATGTCGCAAAAACTCTAGAAGATTTTCTTAGAGATAATGAATTTAAAGAGCGCTGGCAGTATAAGAGATTAAAGAAGCTAATTGCGATTCTAATAGAGGCTGCAAAAGAATATAGAATATTGGTTAAGTATATTACATCTGCTGGAAACAATCTTGATAATAAAGAAATAGCCATCAGTAAAAGAAGGATTAATAGGTTTAAAACAGATCCTTCATTATTAATGACTAAGGGTGAATACAATAAATATATTAGAGAGAAGAAAAAAGAAGAATTAGAAGCCAAGCATCATGAATATTATGAGCATGTAAATAATATTATTGATAGAGTTACTTCTGTTGGCGATTCTATTGTCGTAAAGGGTGATAAAGAGCAGCTAGAAAATCTTGCGGAAAAGTTATACGACAAAACTGTGAACAGCATTAAGAAGATAAAGACAATTGATAGTGAAGAGTGGGATATTATTGGGAAATTGATTGATGAAATAAATAATAGTGTTGATGATATATTAAATAAGAACAAAAAAATTCTTGACTATTATAAATCTGATGATTTCGAGAAAATAAAAGCGACTTGTGAAGTTTTAATGAGTACGCAAAGAGATTTTAATGTATATATTGAAGAAAAGGTGCAATCAATATCAAAGTTATTTGGTGCTAGAGTTGTAAGAAACGATACAGTTAATAATGATGAATATAACTATATACGTCCGTATAAGAAGACGTTAACTCCATTTACTGCAGAAGTTTCTTCCTCTGTATTTTCCAGTGCTGAAAATAAACCATTAGATTATGTAATCAAGTATTTTTATCCAAATAAAGATTTATATCCTCAGCATATACAAAATTTGCATTTGCTTGTTGAAGAACTTGAGACATTAAAGGATGCAAAACAAATTATTGAAAATTATAAGGCGGATTATCAAAAGTATCTTGTTGATGTTCCAGATTTTATTATGCAAGAAGACGAGGTAGGTTTTTATTCTAGACTTGGGTTTGCCGATATAAGTGAAGATGCATTAACTGTTGATTATAAATTTTCGTACACTTCTGGCGGTGGAAAGGCTGGAAGGTCTTTTAGTATACCTATGACTGAAGACACGGTTGTTGAATTAATTAAGTTACTAGAAGATAAATTGACATTAAAATCATTCGCTAAAGAGCAGAGAGCCCTTATGACGAATAAGCTGCGTGAATCAATCAAGCAAAGAGATGATTTCACCTGTTGCAATTGCGGAAATTCTGTAAAGGAAGAACCAAATCTTTTATTAGAGATTGATCATATAATTCCAGTGTCAAAGGGTGGATGTACAGTTGAAGACAATCTTCAAACTTTGTGTTGGAGATGCAACAGATCAAAAGGTAATAAAATAATTGAATAAATTTGTGCTTTGTTAGAATTATCCTGTAGGGTGGCTAAGAATTTCTATTTACCAAAATTGAAAAATTCTTGATTTTGGTAAATAGAATTTTTGTGTTGTATGGGCATAGAATGTTATTTCGCTGGAAGTCAGCTGATAATTCTTGGGAGTCCAGCTGGTATTTAATAGGAAGACTGCCAGTATTTTGCGAAAAG
>CAVDAL010000129.1:0-3333 GCA_963606965.1 Acutalibacteraceae bacterium | reverse complement strand
ACTCTATAATATCGCCAACATTTATATCATGTTGACCAAAACTAAGACTGGCATCCATCAACTTTAAATCACTACCATTCTTAACAAATTCCTCTTTACTACCTGAAAGAATAGCTTCCATGCCGAAATAAAAAAGGTTAACCTCGTTGTAAATGTCACGCGCAGATTTACCATCTTTGTCTTTCCTATCTAAATCGGTTCCTGCCTCAATCAACAAGTCAACACTTTTTTGATCACGATTTTCAATGCGAGCTACAATTGGCAAGTCGCCATTGCAGTCAGGAATATTTGGATCTGCTCTATAAGCAAGAAGAAGCCTAACCATTTCTACATTTTCAGCAACAGCTAGCGGAGTAAGCCCTGAATGAGCAATAATATTCGGATTTGCTCCATGTTCAAGCAAATATTCTGCAATGTCGTAATTATCAAAATTCACTGCAATGGCCAATGCATTTTCGCCATTCATCTGAGATTGATTGACATCAACACCAGCATCTACCAATCTTTTAACAATTTCTAGAATTCCGTTTTTTGCTGCAGTGACAATAGGCGTTATTCTTGAACCAGAACAATAACTTACAGCAGACACATCTGCGCCTACAGAAATAGCGGATTTAACTTCGTTAATATTATTATTTAATATACCGCGCACCAAAAAATAATTTTTTACCTCTTGCTCCTTAACCGCAGCATATTCAGGGGTATCTTTATGGGTATATGGTGAGAAATTATATTCATCTTGAAGTGATAAAATGATATTTATGTCAACCTCGCCGCCAAACCCTTTCTCAGTAATAGTATTACAAACGCTATTATTAAGATCATTTAAATCAAACTGCGTAACATTAAAGTGAGAAAGCCCCCAGCAACACAAATCATTCATTGTAATCATTTTTATCCTTTCGATATTAACAACCTTTATGCTTATTTACCCATACTACAGCAGACATATCATTATTCATTTGGTAATAAGTATGTGCAAAATCTACTACAGAAAATCCTTCTGCAGTCTTGAAGTTAAAATCAGCGCCTCTTTCCAGCAAGATATCTGCAATGTCAAGATAACCACCTGCGACAGCTGCCATAAGTGCTGTTCCAGCGCCCTGAACATCATAAGCATCAATATCAAGAGTACAATTGTCAAGCAATTTTTCTACACATTCTTTCTTGCCGTTGTCCGCTGCTATAGTCAGAAAAGACATTCCAGAAAATTCTTTAAATCCACCATCTAAAGTATTTTGCAATCCCTGTCGACAAAAATGAGCAATTTCAACTGCAACATCTGGCAAATCATTCAAAATGCACCAGATCGCACTCCATTCATTATCTCTTGATATGTCAGTGCCTTCAAACACGAGTCTACCAGCAAAACGCCCATTAAGTCTGCCGCCGTTTATATATAAGTAACGAGCAATCTTTACATCTCCTGAAATTATGGCCATATTTATTGGCGTGCAGAGTCTAGACATGGCATTAACATCTGCGCCATTTTCAACAAGAATACGAACCGTAGAAAGCCTTTTCAAATCGTCTTTGCCTGCACCATCTGCAGCATCATGTAGCGGAGTTACCCCACCGTCATTTGCAGCATTAACATCTGCACCCAATTCAATTAATGTTTTTACAGCTTCAACATTCCAATTTGCAGCAGCCCATATCAAAGGAGTATTGCCCTGAACATCTTTCTGCTCAATTGAAGCCCCCGCTTTGATAAATTTCTTAATAGCAGAAACATCATTATCTTGCGCAGCTCTGATAATTGACACTTTGTCTTCGGACATGTCGCCAAGATTATTAAGAAGCAGCTCAACTACATCATCCATTTCGCGGTATTGAGCCAATGCTATTGGCGATTGTTTATAGCCATCTTCAGTATCGATATCTGCGCCAGCGTCCAATAGAAAATTAATTACTTCATAATCAAATGACTTTACTGCTTCACACAATGGGGGAATTCCAGTCCCTTTACACACATTCACATCGTAGCCAGCTTCAATTAGCAACTTTGCGCACTCGATGTTGCCAGTTTGAATTGCAATACTTATTTCGCTTATATTTTTCCCGTCTGGCTTGTCACTTTCTTTTATAACTCCAGCATCCAAAAGCATTTTAACTATCTTTAAACGTTCAGATTCCTCTGTTGAACGAAACCCATTTGTTCTTCTTTTTTCTTTTTCTAGTTCTTGTTCAAATAAATTATATGCGTGTTCATATTCTGAATCATTTAATCCGCAAAAATTATATTTGTCTTTTAGCTTGCTTATAAATTCATCTTCATTTTTCCCTCGATTGTAACCTCCAGGCGCTTTGTCAGTAATATAAGATGATCCATCAAGTTGACAACTGCCATCCTTATATCCTAAAGCATAAATCATTGCAGACATTCCATATTCATCTGTTGCATTTATATCTACGCCTAAATTAATTAACTGTTCAACTGCTTCAACATTCCCTGCATTGCATGCTAATAAAAGTGGAGTCATCTCAAATACACCATGACAATCAAGAGCTTCTGCATATTCTGAAATTTTATCAATTACGCCTGGCACGCACTCGATGCAACAGTAGTGCACAAATGTATTTCCGCATGAATCAATTGGCTCAAAAATGCCATATTCAAATATCGCTTTTGATGCTTCCTCAAATTTCTTTTGATCTATAAGTTCTATTATTTCATCTACTGACATATAACATCCTTCCAATGAAGCACCACCTTGCTTTTAGAATTTCCAAAGTTAAATATTTTCATCACGCACAAGAACTAAATTTTAATTATCCAGATTTATCCATAAAGCGGGGCGGACGCCAATGCGGCTATCGATGACAGGAAGACCGCAACTGAAGACGTCGCCACTGTCGTCGACGTGCACAGCGCTGCTGGAGTTGATGCCAGGCGAACGCAACCACCAACAACAGGTCGCTTTACCATCAACTTTATGGCGACTGCGAATCCGCACGCCTTGATTTATTGCATATTGGGTTGGTGCACACATTCTGTCTTTAACACGCCAATACCTGTCTGGGTTTATTTCAACTAAAGAAAAATATTTATTCACCTCATCAATACTTAAAAGAAATATTTTATCTTTTGTATTATTTCCAGGATCTGTATCATAGTGTGGATTTGTGTCTGCTGTTACTGTAACAGTAGGAATTTTACGTTGTTCATTTATTGAGAAAGCATCATTGTAAAAACTTGAGTTCAGCCACCTTCGCAAAGTGCAAGTTCCCCATGTGACATTTTCAAATTCTTCATTATAGGGCTGGCTGTCCAAAGCATATCTGCTTATAAGCAACGCCTTGCCATCTTTTACATCCAAAACACGCCATTCA
>CAVDAL010000128.1:0-3562 GCA_963606965.1 Acutalibacteraceae bacterium | reverse complement strand
AGGAAGCTAAAGGCGCTTGATGTCTTGCTTTCGAGGAGAGGGGCTTTTATTAGAGGAGGAAGGGGCAGCCATTTTGGCTGCCTCTTCTTTTTTAGCAAGTCAATTAGCCTTAGAAATTTAGCAAAATTCCCTGTATGTGTTTATAAAAGTTCAACTGGATGTATATAATAGAACTAATTTTAAAGCGGTATATAAATATTGCTTTTATAGGTATGTTAATGGGCAAAATGGTGAGAGAATCATGAAGAAGTGTCTAGGAAATGCTATTGCTGCAATAATGTGTTTTGCTATGGTTGTTGCTTATGTGCCAGCACCAGCAATAGCAGCTTATGCTAATGAAACCACAACGGCTGCCAATGAGGCTTCTGCGGCTCTAGAAGAGAGTGCGGCGGTGACGCTTGCAACAACAGAAACATCTGCAGCAGATATGTCTGCGACAGATGCGGAAGACCCGGTTGTCATGACTTATATAGGCAGCGATGGCATAACTTATGAAATCACGAAGTCAAATATTGAAAAAAATATGGATGATAGGAAGGTACTGCTTTCTAAAGTATTTGCGGAAGCAGGAATTCCTGATACTGCTCTTGCAGAATGTGCTTATGAGTTTATAACTTCAACAGGGCAAGACCAGCTGGTTCGAGCATCTTTATATAACACCAATATCTTTTTCTATAAGTATAATGATGGAAATTACTGGGCTATGCAGTACGATTACATCGTATTTTACGTAAATTCTGCCGTTACGACCATAAAGGCAGTATCACATGACTATGATGTTTCAACTCATAAATGTGTGAATCAGGTTTATTTATCAGGCAAGAGTACTTCGTCAACAATTGTAAATACAGATTGCGGCGCTGTAGAACCTGATCCAACTATCATGACTTATGTGGGAAGCGATGGCAAATCTTATAAAATCGGACAGTCAGTCTTTGATAATAATTTGGATCAAGATTCCAAGGTTAAGCTCTCTACAGTGTTTACGGCTGCAGGAATCCCAACAACAGCTTTGGCAGAATGTGCTTATGAATTCACCAGCGCAAGTGAAGAAAAAATAGCTGTTAATGCAACACAGTACAATGATCTTATTTTCGATCAGTCTTCGAGTGATGTGTATCCAGTTGCAACATCCGACTTTAATGTATATTACACATCAGCCGGAGTTAAAACCATAAAAGCATTGTCTCATGCTTATGATGAATCAACAAATAAGTGCACAAATAAGATTTATGCATCAGGGGACGCAAGTTCAACAATTGAAACTAAGGAATGTAATGCGCAAAACCCGGACCCGCTTGTTATGACTTATGTGGGAAGTGATGGCAAATCTTACGGGATTGCAAAGTCAGATATTGATGGCAAACTCGATGATAAAGATATGGTACTGCTCTCTACAGTATTTACGGCTGCAGAAGTCCCTGATACTGCTCTTGCAGAATGCGCTTACGAATTTGGCAATTCAGACAGTCAAAAACAGTTGGTTCGCGCATCGGAATACAACAGCAATATCTGTCTTTATAAATGGAGTGATGAAGTATACTATGCCAGAAATGCTTATTCAGATGCTTTCGAGACTGTTCTTTACACAACCGACGCAATTACGACCATAAAAGCAGTATCCCATGTTTATGACGAGTCAACGCATAAATGCACAAATAGTGTTTATGCATCAGGAACGCAACCTTTAATTGAAAATGAAGCTTGCGGCGCAGAAGAAGCGCCTGCTATAACATATGTTGATTCTGATGGAATCTCATATCCAATCTATGATTCTAATATTGCATCAGTTGAACCGTATTATATTGGATCCCTTAAATACTATGAACTTCCAAAAATATTTGCGGCAGCAGAAATTTCAGATGAAGCTCTTGCCGAATGTTCTTATGAACTTACAAATGCAAGAGGAGGAAATGTCATTATACGTGCAGCGCAATATGCCAATCTTGCTATTACCAAAGGAGAGGATGGTTGCTGCTATGTAACAATTTTTAATAACACAATTGAAGTTAATGTATCAACTATAAAAGCACTATCGCATGCTTATGACAGTTCAACCCATAAATGTACAAATCAAGTATCTAAATCGAATGGTTCTGCAGGAATCGTAACTGAGGCATGTGATGCGGATGAATCAGAAAGAGTTGCCATAATATACAAAGGTAGCGACGGTAAGTCTTACAGCATCACGTATTCAGCTATTGAAGGAACAATAGATGCTTCTAATGAAGCTTATTTTTCAGAAGTAATTACAGCAGTCGGCATCCCAGAAGATGCGCTTGCAGATTGTGCATATGAATTTATCTGTGCAAATGGGGAAGACCAATCTGTCTGCGCAGCATCATATAGCAACTTATGCTTCTGTAAATCTGCTGTGGGGGCTTATTATGTTTTATTAGAAAATGGCGAAGACACACATACAATAACACTTAATAAAGTGAAGACTATAAAGGCGTTATCGCATACTTATGATAGCTCAACGCATAAATGTACAAATCAATTTTATTCATCAGGTGATGCGACGAGTTCAATCGCAACCGAGGTTTGCGGCGCGGAAGATCCGGTTGTTATCACATATACAGGCAGCGATGGCAAGGACTATGTCATTACTAAGTCAGTTATTGAAGGATCATTAGATTCAGCTGAGGAAACCACGCTTGCTGCATTATTTAAAAAAGCTAATATCCCAGATTCTGCACTTGCAGATTGCGCTTACGAGTTTACCAGCACAAATGATAAAAAAGTGAATGTGAGTGCAAAACAGTTTGAAGATTTGGTTTTAGTTAAGAACTCTGCTTATGAAGATTATCCGGTTAAAATAAAATACTGGCTGACAGAGTATGGAGTTAAGACCATAAAAGCATTATCGCATGTTTATGATAGCAAAACCTATTTATGTACAAGTGAGGTTTACAAATCAGGTGATTATAAAACATTAGTAACTGAGGCTTGTGGTGTTTATGATTCGGCTGCTAAGGAAGCTGCAGCTGCTAAAGAGCTTGCGCGCCGTTCTGTAACTGGTTATAAAGAAGTAGCTGGTAAATCTACTGCGAAGGCAACTTATAAGATTACTTCTGCTACAAAGCTTACTGTTCAATATGTAAAGACTGCTTCAAAGGCAAAGTCTGTAACAGTGCCAGCAACAGTAAAGCTTTCAAATGGCAAGACATATAAAGTTACATCTATTGGAGCTAAAGCTT
The DNA here is from genome assembly GCA_963606965.1 of Acutalibacteraceae bacterium. Lineage (GTDB taxonomy): Bacteria > Actinomycetota > Coriobacteriia > Coriobacteriales > QAMH01 > CAVDAL01. Next base: position 362 of record CAVDAL010000128.1, on the reverse strand, counting down.
TTGGCAAGAAGGCAAAGACTGTAATAATCAAGACAAAGAAGTTAATAAAGAAGACCATAAAGAAAGCTTTGAAGAGCTCTAAGGTCAAGACTGTTAAAGTTAAAGTTGGCTCTAATTCAGCTAACAAAAAGTATGTAAAGAAATACAAGAAGATCTTCACAAAGAAGATTGCTGGTAAAAAGGTTGTTGTTAAATAGTTAAATTGCAATTCAGTATATGAGCAGAGAGCATAAATGACATGATTTGCCAATTCGCGGGTTTCTAACGGGCACAAATGGTGTAATTTGCCATTAAACATGTGCGCGGCGGGCACAACCGGCTTGATTTGCCACCCCGTGGCAAGTAATGACGATTGTGCCCTC
>CAVDAL010000127.1:0-3604 GCA_963606965.1 Acutalibacteraceae bacterium | reverse complement strand
CTTGTATCAAGTCGCAGAAATTGGCTTACGAATTTCAATCGACAATGGCTTGGATTATTATGAAAAACGCCTTGAACAAGCGATCGAAGGGCAAACTAAAGCCCGCGAAGCATTAGACAATGGCGACTTCATTCGCTGCTGCGGGGATTAAGGTTTGTACGTAATAAATTGATGGAAAAAATTGAATGGTAAGTGCATATCATGATTGGAGAGAGTTTTGCGAAAATAAAAAAGAAGCCCTGTTTGGACTTCTTAGAATTGCCGCCTACGCGGCGTCTCAAAAGAGACATTTAAGACTAAGTCTTTATTTTGACTCACAGTGTCGATTTGACCAGAATCAAATCGAGAGATAGTTTATCACAAGATTTATGGAGGAAGAAGATGAATCTTCGAAATGCCGAAAATTATTCTATCGGGCTTGATATGGGTACCAATTCCGTTGGTTGGGCCGTTATGGATGAAACAGGAGAGCTTTATAAGTTTAAAGGCAAACCAACATGGGGTAGCAGATTATTTGGTGATGCTGAACAAGCAGCTGGCGCAAGATCAAAACGCTCTTTAAGACGCAGATATGCAAGAAGGCGCCAACGTCTTGATTGGCTGCAAGAATTTTTCATCGAAGAAATGAAAAATGTTGATTCGGAATTTTTCATTCGTTTAAAACAATCACGTTTGTGGAAAGAGGATCGTAATCCTCAATATTCAGATTATCACTGGCCTTTGTTTAATGATTCCGATTTTAATGAATCTGATTATTATCAGCAATTTCCTACCATTTATCATCTTCGTGAATTTTTAATGAATACAGATAGTAAGGCTGATATTCGACTGGTTTATCTTGCCTTGCATCATATTGTCAAGTATAGAGGTAATTTTTTATACCAAGACAATCTTAATTTATCTGCAAAAAGTGCTTCTGTTGGTGAATCTGTGGAAGCATTTTGCAATGCTTATAAAGACTTATGTGATGAGCGCGAGATTGCTTGCAATATTGATGCGAATGAAATGACAAAAGTTTTTGAAGATAATAAAAATGCCAGAAAGAAAGAAATTCAAGAAAAACTTCAAGCAGTAATAACAATTAACCATCCTGAAGCTAAAAGCTTTGGTAAAGCATGCTCAAAAGCCATAGCAGGAGCAGTTCTTGGATATAAGATTGACTTTGGAAAAATTTTTGATGATGAATTTGAAGTTGGAACATTTGCTCTTAGTAATGAAGAGGCAATAGAAACTTTTAAATCGTCTTGTAATGAAGATTATTTAGAATCTTTTGAAGCTCTTCAAAAAATATATTCTGCATATGTTTTGAGTCAAATTCTTAAAGATGGTAACGGCAAGACAATTTCGTCATGCAAAGTTCAAGAATATGAACGTTATAAAAAAGATTTGAAAATTCTCAAGGCTTTGGCAGAAAAATATAAGAGCAAAGAAGATTACAATAAATTTTTCCGTGGAAGCTTTTACGAAGGAACAAGAGATTACGACGCTTCTAAAGCAGAAGGATATACAAAATATAATTTAGGCCAAAATAAAAGTCAGCTAAAACAATATAAAGATTACGGATATGATGCATTTAAAAAAGATGTTGAGGCATTTTTTAAAGATACAGCTGCCGTAAATAATGCAGATTATATAGATATGATGCAAAAGTTTGAGGATGAAGAATTTTTACGAAGACTTCGCACTAGTGACAACGGTGCTATTCCATTTCAACTTCATTTGGAAGAAATGCATGCAATTATCGAGAATCAGAAAAAATATTATCCATTCTTAAACGAGGCTCAAGACAAGATTGAGTCGCTAGTTACATTTAGAATTCCATATTACGTTGGACCATTGAGCCAAAAAAATGCAGCTAAAGATCAGAATGGTAAAAATCGCTTTGCATGGTCAGAACGTAAAGAAGGCATGGAAAATGTTGCTGTCACGCCATGGAATTTTGATGACGTAATCGATAAAGATAAAAGCGCAGAAAATTTTATTTTGCGAATGACTGGGGAGTGTACATATTTGCGGGGCGAGGATGTATTGCCTCGTTGCTCATTAATTTATGAAGAGTTTTGCGTTTTAAATGAACTTAATGGTGCAAAGTGGTCACAGGATGGTGATAAATCTTTTAGATTTTCATTCGATGATAGATCAAGAATTGTTGCAGAACTTTTCAAAACTGGACGCACGGTCTCCAGAAAACGTATAGAAGATTGGCTTGAACGCAACGGGCGTTCTAATGCTCATGTAAGTGGATTCCAAGGTGAGACTGGATTTACTTCAAAACTTTCTTCATGGGGTTTCTTCTGTAAATTGCTTAATGTTGATACATTAAACGAGCAACAGCAGAAAATGGCAGAAGAAATGATTTTATGGAATACGCTTTTTGAAGATAGAGCAATTTTAAAAGCTCGAGTTAAAAAAGCTTATGGAGATAAATTGTCGTCTGAGCAAATAAATAAGTTTTGCAAAAAGCGTTTTACTGGATGGGGAAGGCTCTCAAAAAAGTTTTTATGTGGAATTAAAACAAATACAGACAATGGGCTAATGTCTATAATGGATATTATGATTGAAGGAAATCCTAATAATTCAAAGCAGGGAAGAGCTATGAATTTAATGGAAATCCTTCGCGATAAGAAATTTGGTTTTGAAGAGATTATAGAAAAGAAGAATAAAGAGTTTATAAAAAATGATTTAAGTTTTTCAATAAATGATTTGCAAGGCTCTCCAGCAATTAGAAGAACGATTAATCAGACATTAAAAATTATTGATGAAATTGTCTCAATTGCGGGTGAAGAGCCTTCATCAATTTTTATTGAAGTGACAAGGGAAGAAGATCCAAAAAATAAGGGAAGAAGGACTAAAGCTAGAAAGCAACAAATAGAAGATGCTGTAAAGGTCTTTAAAAAAGAAAACCCCACATTGTGGGATGAATGGCAAACCTGCAAAGGCAACAAAGAAATGGAAGACAGGTTAATGCTATATTTTATGCAAAATGGAAGAAGCATGTATTCAAACAAGTCTTTGCATATTAGTGAACTTTCCTCATATCAAATAGATCATATAATTCCACAATGCGTTATTAAAGATAATAGCCTTGATAATAAAGTTCTTGTTTTACGTGAAGAAAATCAAAGAAAAACGGATCAACTTCTTATTGATCCAGAGATTCGTAAAAATATGCGTTCGACATGGGAAGCTTTAAGAAAAGCTGGAGCGATTTCAAAAAAGAAATATGACAATTTGATGTGCAGTGAATTGCAAGACAGGCAGATTGAAGGTTTTGTTGCTCGCCAACTTGTAGAAACTAGTCAAGCAATCAAGTTTATTCAGCCTATATTGGCTGCCAAATATCCACATGTAAAAATTGTTCCTGTTAAAGCTGCTATGAGCCACGATTTAAGGGAAGAGACAAAATTATATAAATGCAGAGAAATTAATCATTTTCATCATGCGCATGATGCTTATTTTGCTTGTAGAATTGGACAATTTATTAATAAATATTGTTCGTACATAGTTGACAACCCTGTGAAGACAGCACATGTTGTAAAAACAATGCTTAAAAGGGCAAGCGACGATTATTTTAAAAAGCATCTAAGAATACCTGGCTCTGCAA
>CAVDAL010000126.1:0-4208 GCA_963606965.1 Acutalibacteraceae bacterium | reverse complement strand
TGAAACACAATATGAAAATGCACTAGCGCAAGATGATGAAGAGCAAGTTTAGTTTCCTTTAGTTATTCTTTTGCGTATGGAGAATGTTTAACATTCGTATTATTTATAATCCAAATTCTTTATCGATATCTTCTTGGCTGATCCAACCTTCTTTATTGGCGCGATCTTCTGCATTTTGAAGATCTGAAAGCAAAGCATATGCGGCTTTCAATCGATCGAGTTCATCAATTTCATCCATAGTTAAAATTGCGTATTCGCCATGCCCGTTCCTTGTAAGATATACACGGCTTGACACATCGACTTCTTTTAACACATCAGTGTAGTTTCTTAAATCTGACACTGGTTTTATGTTTGGCATGGTAATCAGCTCCTTTGAAAAATTTGGCCTATGATACTGCAAATTTGTAAGCAAATAAACATGCAAATATGCCAGCAATATGAATTTATGTGCCACAAATCACAAATTTTTCTTGATTTGTGGCACATAAATGAGATAGCTTAGTAAAAATAAGAAAAATAATAAATTCTTATCAGGTATCGCAAAAGAAGACATTGCAAACTTTGTAAAATATATAACAAAGCTTCACATTGACAAATATATCAAAAGAGAGTGCTGCGCAAGCTTGGGCTTCATCTATCGCAAGAATGCCTGATTTTTCAAGCGTCAATCCTGAAAGATATATCGCTGTTGGATTTGATAGAAATGGAAAAGAAATTGAAATTGTAGCAATCAGACAATCTATTGATACATGGGTTATTATTCATGCTCAATCCCCTGCTAAAGCTACAATCAAAAGAAAGCTAGGATTATTAGGTGATAAAAATGACAAAGCGAGATGAACAGATTTTGGAATCAATTGGGATGACAATTGAAGAAGTTGATAAAATTGCTAATGCTTGTGAAAGTGAAGATAATGAAATGTGGGATGAATCTAGAGTTTCATATGGAAGTCCTTTTGAAGAAAAAATGACAGCTATAAGTATAAGGTTGCCAGAATCGCGTGTTAATGCAATGAAACAAATAATTGCGAATTCTGGTATTAGCCAATCAGAATTTGTAAGACGGGCTATTGATCATGAGTTATTAATAAATAGTTAGCCAAGGTGATAATTATGAAGATGAAAACAAAGAAATTTAAGACAGTAACATTTGTGACACTAGTAGTGATGTTGGTTGTAGCTTTTGGTGGTGCTGCTTTAGCTACTGAAGCTCATGCAGCTGCAAAACCAAAGATTACAGTAACGCGAGCTGCTACTGGTAAGCTCACAATCAAGCAAGGCAGCTCTTATAAGCTAAAAGCAAAATCAACCAATAATGCAAAGCTTACTTACAAGACCTCTAAGAAAAAGGTCTGTAAAGTAAGCTCTAAGGGAAAATTGACTGCTAAAAAATGTGGCAAGGTTACTATTACTATTAAAGCAAAGAAAAATTGTATAACTGCCACCAAAAAGATTAAGGTTACTATTGTTAAGAAATCAAAATATAAGAAAGTAAAGAAGCTCTATATCAAAGGACCAAAAACAATTTCTGCGGGATATGATGCAAAATTATCAGTTACTTTTAAACCAGCGGGTGCGTCAAATAAAAATGTGACTTATAAATCATCAAACCCTGATGTTGCAACTGTATCTGCAACAGGAAAAGTTAGTGCTGTTAAAACTGGAACAGTAAAGATTACTGCTACCTCTTGTGACGGTTCAAAGAAGGTAACATTTAATCTGAAAGTCTCTACACATGAGCATGAGTGGGTAAACCATGAGCCAGTGATGGATTCATTTACTGTCTTAGCTGATCCAGGCGTTTTATGCAAAACTTGTGGGCAAAGATTTCGCACATTAGATGAATGGGATGCACACAACGATAGCCTTGGGAAAGGGAATTATCATAGCTATGGTAATGATAATAAACTTGACACTCTTTACAACTTAACGCCAGGCTATTATCAATGTTCTTCTTGCGGTGAAATTAAATATTACTGGACGATAGATGAAAACGAGTGGGAGCAAGTTGATTACTACCTTTGTGAATGTGGACGTAAAACTTATAATTTAGAAGATCGCGCTATTCATGCAGAAAAACTGGGGTGCAGCTCTTATGAAGTAAAGACTGCCTATAAAGCTAAATAACTTTGCCGTTTTCATCTTGCCAGCTTACACGCTCATCCGCACTATCTGTAAGATAAAAACCAATGCCTTCGCACTCGCCTATTTTGCCACCAACAAGTGACTTGGTAACAGATATGCCATTGCGTATTGGTGTTTCATCACAGACTGGAAGAACATATCCACCAACGTCTGGATTTGCAATTCCATCTTCGGTGATATGACGCACATAACAGGCTTGTTCGTTTATCAAGAAGCCCTCTGGTGCTTTTATCTCCTCTATTGTAATTGTGCCTAGTGGAATTGCTGGAACTAATGTTTCGCTATCATAATAAAGCGGGTCACCTGAAACAAAGTACGTTTTATCATCTCTAAGTTTCGCGACACCATCTTCATCAGTCTGCACAATCCATGTGCGCTTTGTTGTAGCGTTGGACGCTGCTTGAGTTACTTCATCAAATGCAGTCCTGCCATCAGCGTCCGTGCCATATTGGCCATCATAATATGTGATTCTAAATTGCGCACCTGCCAATGTGGATGCGCCATCAGCAGTAGCGTCCCCTGTTTCTACATTTTGCTTTTCAATCCACATGCGAATAGGATCATCTAGTGGGGTGGGTTGAGGAACTTAAACTAATTATTCACACTATCTTGCTTAATGTGAACTGTTAGTTTAAAATACATTTCGTGATGAACTATGCTATATGATTACTCAAATATGTTAAAACGCTATGGGTCTGCTTATCAGATTAACCTTGCAGTAGAATCAGGAGAGCTTTTTAAAGTAACGCGTGGTCTTTACTCTGACGAGCGATACCCCGATACTAATGCTGTTGTTTGTGCTCTTTACCCTAAAACAGTTCTTACTATGGATTCAGCTTTTTATCTTCATGGCCTTACAGATATTGCGCCTTTAAAAACACACGTTGCTACACCGCGCAATTCAACACGCATCCGCATGAGCCAAGTAAAACAATATTTTATGGAACAACATTTAATGAATATTGGTATTATTGAACAAAATAACAACGGCAATACAATTCGGTTGTTTTCAAAAGAAAGAATGCTTGTTGAGCTTTTGCGCTGCTCTGCTGTCTTGCCGCTTGATTATTACAAAGAAATCGTTACATCATACCGCCATATTACAGACAAACTAGATATAAGAAAAATTGAAAGTTGTGTAGCACTTTATAGCAATACAGATAGACTATTTCAAAAATTGCAAATGGAGGTTTTTTAAATGAATTTGCAAGAGATAAGAAATACATATATTGAAAATGGACTAAATTACGAATTTGCCAGCGCAAGGACTTGTCAAGATGTGATTGTTTCGCTTATTGCAAACTCACGCATGTCTAATCATGTGACTATAAAAGGTGGAATGGTTATGCAACAAATTTCAAAAGATATGCGTCGTGCTACGCGGGATCTTGACTTAGATTTTGTGCGCTATCCAATGACTGACGAAAAAATCAAAGCATTTATAAATAGCCTTGAATCTGCCAGCACGGATTTAAAACTAGAAATTACACACCCAATAGAAGACCTCAAGCATCAAGACTATAGTGGTAAACGTGTTCACTTGCGTATTATTGATTCGTATGACACAAAGATGGAAACTAAACTCGACCTTGGCGTTCATAACTATCTTGAGCTTGAACAAGATGAACTTTTCTTTGATACTGCTTTACAGGATGGTGGCGTGTCTTTAATGGCAAACAGTAAAGAGCAAATATGTGTTGAAAAACTTCGCTCCTTGCTGCGTCTTGGCGCTATCTCTACTCGTTTTAAAGATGTATTCGACATATATTATCTACTGTGCAGAAAGGGCATTAACAAAAGAGCATTTAATCAAGCAATGCATTTGTTTGTATATGATGATTCTGCTATAAGAGAAAATAACATTGCAGAAGTACATACACGTTTGAATAGAGTTTTAAATGACAAACGTTTTAAACATAATCTTGCAAACGCAAAAAATAATTGGATTGGTGCTAATGTTGATAAAGTCATAAATGGAATTCTGCATTATTTTGGATAAATTTTTTGCACAATATAGACAGGTGATAATTATGAAGAAGAAAACAAAGAAATTTAAGACAGAA
>CAVDAL010000125.1:0-13912 GCA_963606965.1 Acutalibacteraceae bacterium | reverse complement strand
CATGCGAAAATGTACCCAAATTTAGAGCCATGTCGTGTATTCCGTGCAAATTGAGTGTAGATTTCAATAGAAAATTGGGTCAAATTTAAAAAATTTCGCTTTAAAAATGGACCACTTCCTAGCCTGCAAATTCACCTTATTTGTCCTCTGTCTTTTCCAACCACTCCTTCGTTTCTAAAACCCGATAGCTTTCTCCTGTCATGTCAAGTACGTGAGCTTTGTGAGCAATTCTGTCCACAATCGCTCCTGTTAAAACCTTGTCATCAAACACCTCATTCCATCTCGCAAATGGTAAGTTCGTTGTTACAATCATTGGTGCTTTTTGTAAGCGGTTTGACAGCAAATTAAAAAGCACCTCTCCGCATTCTCTACTAAACGAGCAATAGCCAAAATCATCAAGGATTACCAGGTCATACTTCTCAAAACTTTTCTTATACGAGGTAAGCGCATTAAGGCTCATTGCCTCTTTCATTTCAATTACAAGGTTGGGAACGTTTATGAACGAGACGTTTTTGCCGTTGTAGCAGGCCTTGGTGCCAAGGGCAATAGAGAGAGCAGTTTTACCAACACCAGGGTTTCCAATGAGTACCACGTTTGAACCTTCTTCTAGAAACTCAAGCGTTTCTAGCACGCGCACCTCACGTCTGATTTGTGGGGAAAGATGTGCATCAGCAAACGTATCGAATGTCATCTGGTAGGGAAAGTGTGCCTTGTTTATACGGCGCACAATGCCATTTTGGCGCCTGAGCTCGCACTCTTGTTCAAAAAGATGTTCTATAGCTTCACTTACGCTGTAATCTTGTGCTGCGGCTTCAAGTAAAAATTCATCGATGTTTTGCTTGGCGTAGCTGAACTTCAATCGTGCTGCGTATTGTTTAATGGCTTCTGTGTTCATTTATGCCACGTCCTTACCAATAGCGTCAATGCGCTCAATTTGACGCTGGGTTGCAAGCGCAATGGGGTCATCGTCGTATACTTCTTTTAGGTACACTTTCTTTTTTCTCACGTGGTCTTTGAGCGCCAAAAGTGTATCTTCTACGCTATCATCTTTGCATTCATTTAAGATTGATATGAACTCACGTGGGTTATCTGTATATTCGCTTTTAAATACCTCAGCTAGTTCTGCCTTTGTTGCAAGTGCACGTGAGTTAGCTAGTGCACCAGGCTTTTTGTTGAAGGTTGTTAAGTAGTGATCAAACTCTAACACCATGTCTTTGGTTTTGTAAGAGCGCACATGTCTCGCAACTTCACTTCCTTTGTAAAGGATGACGATTTCAGTGGGGTATGCCTTTATGCACATATGCTTGCCAACAAAGCAATCAGGCACCGAATAAGATACCTTGTCATAGCGAACACATGAGTACTTATCAACAATGCATTCACTCACGATATCTGCTACCTCATAAGGTGGGCGATATGGAGTCAGCGCTGCGCGTTCCTTTTCAACACAAACGTTTTCGTTGAGTTTTGCAAGCGCTTTGTCAAGTGCTGCCTGCACATCGGCTAAACTATCAAACTTCCAGTTCAGAGCAAAAGCTGCATTTCTTACCACATCAACTGATCTCTCTACAGTGCCTTTTTCATTTCCGGCATAGGCATTTGTTACGTTTACTCTAAAGCCATAGTAAAGCGCAAGCTTTATCAGCCCTTCGTTTAGTTCCTTTTCGTTTTTGCCAACAAACTTTTTCACAACATTTCTCATGTTGTCGTAAACGCCTTCTTCAAAGCAGCCACCCATGTGCTCAAAGAAGCGCACCTGGCTATCAACAAACACATCAAACTTTTGATTTCGATAGATTCTTGCATAGCGATACCCTGAAGCTGGAGCACTCATCACAGCAATAAATGCTTTTGTGAGTTTACCTGCAATGTGAAGATGTACCTCACCAAAGTCAAACTCAAAGCGCTGGCCATAGCGGTAGTTTTGCGCAATAAATGCTTCTTTTTTCACGGCGCGCTTTTCGTTTATCTTGCTGCACACACTTGTGTAACCGATATCAAAGCCTGCCTCTTGCATTAGGCCTAATATCTGGTATTTTGTGAGTTGTTGCTTTTTGGTATGCAGAAGCTCGGCTTTCTTTGCTTCAGCTGCCAAAATTTTGTCAAGGAACTCGTCCATCTCTAGCGACCATTTACTAGCAGGCGAGTTCCTTTTCTTGTACTCTGGAGAAGCTGTTGCAACCTCTGTTGCCTTGCGCAGTTTTTCCTTATCAGACATTTCTGGTTGCGTAAGTGCTGCTTGTGCACGCTCATATTCAGCAACGTATTTGTTTACCGTCTTTTTGTCGATGCCAAGCTCTTTAGCAATGCTTCTGTTTGATTGATTCTTCAAATGTAGTGTAATGATTTCTAGTTTTTCCATCATCGTAATCATCTTCCTAAATCACCTCCGACAGCATTGTATAGTGACGTACTGTCGGAGCGGAAGTGACCCAATTTTTAAGCGAAACGCTGACCCATTTTTAGAGTACTATACACAAATTGAGCCCTGTGTAAGTGGCGGATTCCGTGATAATCAGGCACTATACAACCGGCGGATTCCGTGATAAACCGCAGGTCAGGCATAGCGTTTTTGCTAATTTTAAAATCAACAAGCACGTAGGAGATAAGGTAATAGGCAGCTTTTGCCGTTATATATGTTTTTTTGTGCTATTGAGCAAGAGGAGGAATAAATAGCAGAAATAGTAAGTTGTGATACTTTGCGGTTACAACATTTGCGCAAAACTGAATGCAACATCTTTTGAGTGGCGGGGGATACAAGATGCTTCCGCCATTTTTCTTATTTAAACTTAAACAAGCATATTCTTGCAAAAAATTTTAACAACACTACCCATTTGGGTAGTAGTAATAAACACAGGAGTGTAGTTTACTGCATGATGGAAATTATTATTCTTCACCATGAATAAGTCGTGCTAAGAATTATCTGGTAAACAGACAATGCGTCAAGAAAATTATTTCCGTGTTTTTAGGGTAATGTTCCTTGCTGCAAAAAGGATATAGCAAGGATAAAAATGAAAGGAGGCTTTTCGTGGAAAAGCAAATTGCTAAAAGCAGTGTGCCATCCAAGGTTATTCGCTTGTTTGCATCACTTGCTTTAGTAGCAACAATGGTGCCTGCTCTTGCTTTGCAACACACGCAACAAGCGTACGCTGCTGCACCGGCAACTACAGAAGCAGATTTTGGTACAAATCTGCACTGGGCATTAACAGACTCTGATAGTGATGGTACATGGGAAACTTTAACCATTACCAACAAAACAACTACAGCAGAGGCTATCCCAGATTACAAAAGTAGTTCTTCTAAGTCTGCTCCATGGAATACAGCAGACAATAAGACTGCTGTTCAAAAAGTTGTAATAGGCGGCCATATTACAAAGCTTGGTAATTATTCTTTTAATGGTATGGCTGCTATTACAGATGCAACACTTGGTGCAGATGTGAAGACACTTGGAACTTATGTTTTTCGCAATTGCTCTAAGTTAAAGCAGATTACTTTAAATAGTGGTACTACAATAGGCGCAAATGCTTTCAATGGATGCGGCGCGCTTGAAAGCATTAACTTGGAAGCGATTACAGCAATTCCAGATTCTGCATTTAAAAATTGCGCATCTTTAAAGTCTGTTGACTTAAGCAAGGTCACATCAATCGGCAAAGATGCTTTCAATGGATGTAGTGCAATTGAGAGTGTTGACTTTGCTTCAGCACCTACTGTCGGTAACACTGCATTCCAAGATTGCAAAGCATTGAAAGAAGTTAAGAATTTAAACAAGATTAAAAGCTTTGGCACAAGCGTATTTATGGGTTGTGTTGCACTTGAATCTGTTGATTTGACAGGTTTTACAACAATTCCACAAGGAATCTTTAGCGGGTGCACAAGCCTTAAAACTGTTTCAGGTATTGATGGAATAACTGCTATTAATGGCAATGCATTTCAAGGATGCACATCATTAACCCAAGCTTTATATCCTAAAGTAACTACTGTCTCTTCTTACGCTTTTGCTGGTTGCACGGGCATTACAACTATAGACTTTTCAAATGCGAAATCAATAATGGATTTTGCTTTCCAAAAGTGTACTAGTATCACAAGTGTTGACTTGCCAAGCATTGCAGGAGATAGTGCAGTTTCTTCATGCGCATTTAGTGGATGCACTTCTTTAACCACTGTTAAGTTGGGCAGTGAAGCTTCTGAAGGTGGAAAACTTTCCAGTAATGCATTTAATGGATGCACTAGTTTGAAATCAGTCGACATGACAGGCATAACATCTTCTGATGGCACTCCATTTGCTGCATGCGCAGTTCTTACAGATATTAAATTGTCACAAAAGATGACTATATTGAATGGTATGTTCAAGAATCTTCCTGGCATCACGGAAGTTATTGTTCCTGATACTGTAACTCAAATTGTTAATAGTGAATTTTTTGGTTGCACTAGCTTGAAGAAAGTAACTATAGGAGCTGGCGTTAAAACAATTGGAACTCAAGTTTTTGCTAATTGCACAAGTCTTGAAGAAGTCACAATTTCTGACGACAATGAAAACTTCATCATGAGCCATGATGCAATCTATTCTAAAGATAAGAAGACTCTTGTTTGTGTAACTCCAGTTGCAAAAGGCAACTTTAAAGTCGATGACGCATGTGAAACGATTAGCGCATATGCATTTGCATATTGCACTGCAATTGAATCAGTAGATTTTAATAATGCCAACATTGAAACATTGCCAGCTAATTTATTCTATGGCTGTTCTGCTTTGAAAAATGTTGACCTTAGCGGCGTGACTACACTCAGCAATAATTTATTCCAGAATTGCACTTCTTTGGAAAGAATTACCTTACCTGAAGGAATTGCTGAAATACCTATGAATTGCTTTAATGGGTGCACTAGCTTGAAGGAAGTTAAACTTCCAAGTTCAGTTAAAAAAATTAATACGTATGCATTCAATTCTTGTGAACAGTTAGCACAAATTAATACAGAGGCTGTAACAAACTTTGGTATGTATGCATTCAAAGACTGCAAGGTTCTTGCAACTGTTGATACATCATCAGCAACTACATTTGGCATGTATCCATTTAAAGGGTGCGCAGTTGAAGAGTTGGACTTTAGTAGTTTGTCTGGAAACATTACTAACAATTATGTTGGTAATACAACCAATTTGAAGTCAATCAAACTTGGTGCAAATACAACTGTTACATGTGATTCATTCACTACAAGCCTTCGTGAAAAGATCGAAAAGATCGAAATTACAGCAGATAATACAAAATATGCAATGTTCGACAATAACCAACTTTTGTGCGAAATTGATGCAGATAAAAATGCTACAAAAGTTATTATGTGCATTGGAGCAGGTACAGAAATTGTTGTTCCAGAAACTGTAACAACAATTGGCTCAAAAGCATTTGAAAAGAATGCAAACATTGAAAAGGTAACACTTCCTGCTAATGGTTGTGTTGTTGAACAATTTGCATTTGGCGCTAACACATCAGGCCATGCTATTGGTTGTACAAAGTTAAAAGAAATTGTTAACTTGGACAAAGTAACATCTATTGGTAATGCAGCATTCCGCGGTGCTACTGTTTTGAAAGAAGCGAATGTTTCTGCTGCTACATCTATTGGATCAAATGCTTTCCAATCATGCATTGAGCTTGAAAAAGTTGTTTTAAATCCATCTGGAACATCTATTGCTGATTATGCATTCCACGAATGCAGAAGCCTTGCAATTCCAGACAATTTTGCTGCAGTTACTTCTTTGGGTCAATGGGCATTTTATAACTGCATATCTTTAACAGGTACTTTAACTACGCCTGCAGCGGTTACTGCTATCCCAAATTATTGCTTTGAAAATTGCGATTCGTTAAGTGGCTTGGTTGTTTCAGAAGGTGTTACAACTGTTGGAAGTTATTCATTTGATGGGTGTTCTTCTTTAGGCAGTATTGAGCTTCCAAAGACTTTGACAAAAGTAAATCAAGGCTCGTTTTCATATTGTGACACAGTTGATTCTGTTGTAATTAATGGAAATACAAGTTTTAACTATCAAGCTCCAATTTCAGCATATGCTGGCAGTTTTACTGGAACAACAGCCAAACATATTTCTTTGGATGCTGCTGCAACATATTGCAAAATTATTGATAATTCTTTGTATGATACTGCAAACCAACTTTTGCTAGCAGGTCAGACTTCAGACTTATCTTATGATCTTGTAATTACAGATGAAGATATTGCTGGTGGCAGATATGCAGGCTTTGACAATATTAGTTCTGTAAAAATTGTTGGTGCAACAAAGACAGTAAAAATTTGCAGAAATGCATTTAAGAATTGCAAAAATATCAAGACTGTATCTTTGTCAAATGTAATATTTGATACAAAGAAAGATGTATTCAAAGGTTGCACATCTCTTGAAACTGTTATTTTTGATGGTTCTGTAACAGACATTGTTGGCAATAGCTTTAACGGTGGCAGCAATTTTATTGGTTGCAGTTCATTCACAAAATATGAACTTGGCGCAGATTACCAAGGCGATTACACAGTGGAAGATGGCATTTTGTACAATGCTGATAAAACAACTGTTATTTCTGTTCCAACAGGTTTGAGTGAAGTCAAACTTGCTTCGACTGTAACAACAATTGGCCCTGCTTCTTTTTCAGGTAATTGCAATATGAAACGCTTTGTTGTTCCTGAAGGTGTTACATCAATTGAAAATAGCGCTTTTGCAGATGTAAACATTGAATATATCAAACTTCCTTCAACTTTATGGAAAGACAAGGAACTTTCAAGCTTCCAGAAAGACATTGACCAAGCTGGCGGCATGTTCTTTAATGGGCAACCAAGCGGGCTTTCTGGTGCTAAAATGATTGCTAATACAAGTTTGAAAGAAATTGACTTGAGCAATTATGGTCAAAGCTACATTCCACCATATGTCTTTGCTAGTTTGGGTGGTCTTGAATCAGTCACATTGCCTGCATGTATTGAAGAAATCGCAGCTGGTGCATTCTTTAATTGTATTAACTTGAAGAATGTTTATAGCGAATCTCAGACATTAGCTGTAGCAGGTGCTGGTATGACTGGAGACTCTACACTTGGCTGGAAAAGCACAACACCTCCTGCATTTGGTTATGAAAACGGTGTTTTGAATACTGCCATATGGAAAGTCAATGAAAACATTACATTTGTTGGCTTAGCATATGAACAAAATGAACTTTATGGTTATGCTAATAACCAGGGTGGCAAATTTACTCCTTATGTTGTTTTAGCTGACACAGACAGTGCAACATTGAATAGCATGTTCGGCTCAGACCAAGGTTGGAAGAGCTATAACACAGTAAGTGTTGCTGCTACAAACTTTGCAAAGACTGGCAAAGCTCCATCAAAGTTGGCTCTTAGTGTTAAATTTATGGATGAAGGCTTTAGCCGCACACTTACACAGGGCAAAGATTATTCAATCGTTTGCTTGAATGCTGCTGGTAAAGAAGTTAAGAATACAAATGCTCCAGGAACATACAAATTAGCTATTAAGGGCAATGGCAAGGATGTTATTGGTTTACAAATTGTTGCAAGCTTCAAGCAGGAAAAGACTATGAATATCACAACATCTCTTGGCAAGTTCAAGGCTAATAATGCTACAGACACAGCAACATTTGTTAAGCTTTCAAAGAAGGCAAGCAAAGCAAAGAGCATTACAATTCCTACAACAGTAAAAGCAAATGGCAGAACATATAAAGTAACTTCTGTCGGTTCTAAAGCTTGCTATAAACAAAATAATGTAACAAAGCTTACAATTGGTAAGAATGTTAAGACAATCAAAGCTAAGGCATTTGCTTCATGCAAAAAGCTCAAGACTGTTGTTGTTAAGAGCAAATCTTTGAAGAAGTCTTCTTTCAAGAATTTGTTGAAGTCTTCCAAGATTAAGACTGTAAAGTGTGTGTCTTATGCAAAGAAGGCAAGCGTAAAAGCTAAGTATAAGAAGTATGCTAAGAAATATAAAAAGAGCGTAGTTGTTAAGTAATAGCTTTTAAATTTTTGAGTTCCTCAAGTGGCCGCGTGCCGCTTGAGGGGCTTTCCCCAACTGGACTGACTGGGAAAGTTGTTAAACAGCAGACAAGGGTTAATCTTCCTTCCTTTCTAGCTCTTGTCTGCTTTTTGATAACTTAGAAAAATTGTTGTGAAGGTGGAGTGCGAATGAAGACAATAAAAAATCTAATAAAAGTAACTGTAACTTTTATATGTTGTGTGTCTATTGTTTTATGCTTGCCACTTAGTGCTAATGCAACAATTACGCGTGGAACAATGAGTGTTAAAGTTGATTCTTCTGCAAGTGTTAAACAAGGTGAAAGCGTTTCGATAAATTGTGAGCTTAATCCTGCATCTGAATGGCAGTTGCCTTGTTGTTCAACAGATTATTGCCCTTCAGGTTGCGAGGCTGGCGGTTTTAGTGGTTGCCTTGACTATAATGGCTTTTGCACTTGCCTTGGTGGCAGCTATTACACTGCATATGCAACATGTAGTGTTAGTTCTTCTGCGCCAAATGTTGCGCGCGCTTCATACCATAATGGCATTTTGACTATTCGTGGATATGCTGTAGGAACTGCCACTTTAAGAGTTTCTGCAAAGCTGACTTTGTGGGTCACAAAAACAGAGAATGTTAAAGTTACAGTCACAGAGTCTGACAGCAATAAAAATATTGATGCTGGTGGCAGTGGAACAAGCGGCAATGGCAGTGGCTCTGGCATTAAAGGTGGCAGCAGCGCTGGCAAGTCAAAGTCTGGCGTTGGCGTGAGTCATGTTGCTTCAGGTAAAAAGTCAACAACTTCAAGTTTAAAGACTGTTGAATCAAGTTCAAAAATAAAGGCTGATTCAACTAATAATACAAATAATAAAAATAGCAGTGGCAAAAAAAGCGATGTTAAGTCGACTGTTGAAGAAAATAGCGAACACGCGGCAACTGTTGTGACAACTGTTGATGAACAAAAACAAGAAGATCAAAAGTCGACATTTATCATAGCAATTGTTATTGCAGCTTTGATAATTATTGCTGCTGGCGCATATGTGCGCTATCGCATTTATAAGAAGCAACATGAATCTTTGAATGAAGAAGAACTTGAAGCAAGTACTGCTGTTGGCGGAGGCGCTGCAGAAAATGGCGACGGTGCTAAAGGTGACGGTGATGCTGAATGAGCCTAGCCTTATTAAAAGAAATGCGCAAAGCTGCAGCTTTTTTGTTCTGTGCCATTTTACTTGCTAATTTGTTTGCTGCTGCTCCTAGCGCGATGGCATATTATGCTTTGAAGGCTGTTGGCGTTGATTTATCTTCAACAAAAGCAAGCGTTAAAGTTGGCGGAAAAGCAACTGTTGCTTGCAAACTTTCTCCTGAAGTTGAACAGCAGCTGCCAGGCTGCGGTATGCAGGAATGCCCACAGGTTTGCGATGGTTTAACAACTCCAGACGGCGTTGTTGGTGGCTGTCAAAATGCTAAAGGCTGGTGTACATGCAATGGCACAACATATCGCGACTATTATGCAAAAGTCTCAATTTCATCATCTGCACCAAATGTTGCGCGTGCCGCATATAGCAATGGAGCTATTACAATTACAGGTAAGTCCGCTGGTACAGCAACATTGAAGATTAAAGTCACTCTTGAAAAGCATTTAAATGCAACAAAGACATTGGATGTTACAGTCACTGGGTCTGGAAGCGATGGCGGCAATGGTTCAGGCTCAGACTCTGGTAATGTCAACGGCAGCGGAAGTGGCAACAGCGGCAAAAGCGGCGGCTCATCTTCTGCGGGAAAGGGTTCGGGATCTAAGTCTGTAACAAAAGGCAAGAATGGCGTTAGTGCAAGTTCTGGCAATAGTGCGTCGTCTGCGGCTGTAGCTTCTGGCGTTGAAAGCAAGATAATAGAAAGCAACGCAAAAAAGGGAAGTTCATCAAAAGGCAAAAAGTCTGAACCTTCAAATGTTGAAGAAAGCAATGCAGCAGAATCTGCACAGGGACTGTCTGTAGTGGAGAATGGCTCAAGTGCGGATGAAGAAGATAATTCCGGAACAGTTATTGCTGTTGTGATTGCTGCAATTGTGTTGATAGCTGCAGCAGCTGTTGCACGATGGTTTATGTGGAAGCGCCAACATGTCGCCTTTGCAGACGATGATGACGATGAGGAAGCAAAAGAGGGCGAAGGCGTACAAGAAAGTACAGAAGAAAAGATAGAAGAGGGAAACTAAGGGAAAGACTTAAACGATGATTGAGATTTTAAATTTGACAAAGCGCTATGGCAAATATGTTGCCATACATGATGTCTCGTTTAAAGTTGAAGACGGCCAGGTTTATGGTCTGGTTGGCTTTAATGGGGCTGGCAAGACAACGCTGCTAAAGACAGTGGCTGGTGTTTATTTGCCTGACACAGGCAAGGTGAAGTTCAATGGCAAAGATGCTCACACACAGCGCAGTGCAAAACGTGCAGTGTTCATTGTTGCTGATGAGCCATACTTTTTACCACAGGCAACTCCAGATTCAATGCGTGAATTTTATTGCGGGTATTATCCAGAATGGTCTGATAAAACATATCAAAATTTGTTGCGTTTGTTCAAGCTGAATAAGGATGCAAAAATTGCAGGATTTTCAAAAGGTATGCAGCGCCAAATGAACTTGCTTCTTGGTCTTTCAAGCGGCGCAAGATTTCTGCTTTTGGATGAATCTTTCGATGGCTTGGATGTTTCAAAGCGCGATATTTTGAAGCGCCTCCTTCGCTTATATGCAAAAAAGCGCAATGCTTCAATTATTCTTTCTTCCCACAATATGGAAGAGTTGCAAGATGTTTCTGACAGAGTTGGGATGATAAAAGATAACACGCTTGTTTTTGATAAGCCTGTTGGTGAGCTTGGTGAAGGCGAACTTTCCCGCATGTTCTTAGAAGAAGAGGAGGTCAGCGATGAAGAACTCGAACACCTCTTTGTATGGTAAAAGCGCAAAGAAATCCAGTTTAAGAAAGCATGATGCAAAGGTTGCTGTGCGCAACATTATGCCTGTTGCTATTGTGTTCTTGGTTTTGTATATTGTGGCTATGGCAGTGTCTACGGCAGCCATTCCTGATATTTCGATATTTTCGCTCGATTATACTCATGACCAGCTGAAATTCCGCTTTTGGGCAGATGCGCTGACTTATCCAATTGTTATTGGCACTGTTATTTTTGGTGCTGTTTGCGCATTTGCATCATTCAGATTTTTGCTGATCAAGACGCAGTCGACAAGTTATCTTTCTTTGCCTTTGCCAAGAAGGACAATGTATATTACTCGCATTGTTGTTGCCGCTGTTGTTATGTTGGCTGTGCTTTTTATAGCGCTGCTTGTTACTCTTGTTTTAAATATCATCGCGCTTGACACATTCACTGGCGAGATTGTCCAATTCTTATATGTTCTTTTCGGCTTGTTTGTTTGCGCGCTGGTTGGTTTTGCAATTTCTTTAATTGCTGTTTTGCTTGCTGGCACTCAGCTTGAAGCAGCTTTGTTTTCTGCCGGGCTTTTAGCTTTGGTAAGTGTTGTTTGCTGGGGTTTGAATGTTGTGATGGATTGGCTGCTTGTTGGCAATGCGGCTGGTGAGTGTTTAATCAATACGCAAACACAAGTTGCATCTTCACTGCTTGAAAGCTGGGCGCAGTGCAATCCGCTGCTCTTCTTTGTAGATGCTGCTGCAAGTCATCAAACATTTATGGTCATGCATCCTGTTTATGAGCCTGTCGACCCAGATTGGATACTGCCGCTTGCATGGTTTGTTTTCGCAATCGTGTTAACAGTTTTATGCAGCTGGCTTTTTGTTGCGCGCCGCGGCGAACGCGCAGGCATGGCAGGGCTTTGCATGCCGCTAATATTCATATTTAGCTTTGTCTTGGCTTTGGCTGTATTTTCAATTGTATTCTTCTTGCTTGCGTCACTGAATATTGCAAGTGCAATTATCGCAGGCATTGTCTGCTTTATTATTGTTTCATTCTTGATGTTGGCAGGCCCTTTGAAGTGCGACGCAACTCCGCGTGTTCGCATTGTGCAAGTTCTTGGCAGCGAGGTTATTGTTTTAGCTGTAATTATGGCTTGCATTGGTTTTGGCGGTCTTGGCTATGCAAACAAAATTCCAAGCAGCGATGATGTAACAAGTGTCAAGATGAGCTATGTTGGTTCTCCTGTTTACTTGGCATCGAAATTTGATTCTGCTTCAGCTTCTGCAAATTCATATTATGTAAGCGGCTCTTATTCATATTCAGATGTTGAAGACATTGCTTTGATTACAGATGTTCACAAGCAACTTGTGCAAACTGGGCATGCTGAATATAAGACTGATTCTGAAAATTTTGGCAATACTGTTGTGCCTTACGACATTGTGATTACTTATACGCTTCATGGCGGCAAGACTATAACTCGCTATTATGATCGCGCAAGCATGAATGAGCTTTCTGCATTGTTGGCTTTGGACGATTCAAGCGCTTTGAGCCAGCTGCGCTCTATTATTGTTAGCGGCGACACTTCTTCATTAGATGATGAATCAGCTTCGATTGTTGCAGGTTCAATGACATTACAAGCATTTGCTTCAGGCAGCATCTATTTGTCGGATGCTTTATATACTGACCCGTTGCTTTTGAACTGCACGGATTCTGCACGCACTGAATTGTTGAATGCTCTTGCAAAAGACATTAGCGCGCAAAGTTCGCAAGATAGATATATGCCAAGTGGTAATTGCCTTGGTGTTTTGATGTTTTCTTCTGATGGGGAAAATGATTCAGCATCTTTTTCTTATCAAATGGAAAACTCATTAGTCTATATTACTGATTCGTTTAAGCACACAATTGCTTGGCTGAAAGACAAGGGTTTGAATAGCGGGCTTGGAATTGATAAGTCAAAGATAGTTTCACTTTCATTTGAAAAATATGACCCTTACCAGGGAATGAATGATGCAACAGATTCTGCACATGGGCAAATCTTCTTTGCATATCATTCTGAAAATTCAGATGACTTTATTAGCGCTCCAGATTTTGGCATTCGCTTTGAAACTGAAGAAAAGTCGCAGATCAAAGAACTTGTGCCATTGTTGCGCAGCACATATTTCATGGGTGCAGGCGGATATCAAGTTTGTGCAACGCTAAATGATGGAACATCGACTTACTTCTTTATTCCAAAATCTGACGCACCTGATTGGCTTGTACAACAGGTTGGCTAGAGAGATTTTTTGAGGGTTCAAATATGAGGGATTTTGAAATTAAAATGCAAAGCTTGAGGGGGACTTGGGTAATTGCGAGCGTGCTTGCACTTGTTGCTTGTGTTGCATCTTGCGCATGTATTTTGTGTGCATGTTCAACAGCAGCAGAGCCAAGTGCAAGCTCGCCGCAACTTAAACTTGATGCTTGTGATATTTCTTCATCATCACAATTGAATGAAGAAAGTCAGCTGGTGGATGCAACAATTGCTTTTAGTTCTGCTGTGCATATAGATGGAGACGTTTCGCAAGATTTTGAAGTGACTTTAGATGGCAAAGAAATTGATATGGACACTGTTGTAATGAATTTTGAAACAGATGAAAGCGGAGCATTGCATGTAAAGCTTACTCCAACGGAAGAGGCAAGCCAGGGCGACCCACAAATATATTTTGCTTGTTATCAAGGGTCTTTTGAGATCAAGCCGCTAACTTCAAATGGTGCGCTTGCTCATGTTCTGGGTGAAGATGGCGCTTGCGCTGTGATGAACAAAGCATATAGCTGCATTATTCCATCAGGCGTGCAAATCAAGCAGATTTCTTCTAAAGCTAGCACCGCAGAAAAGGCTGCTGTGACAAAAATTAAGGTGACGCAATCTGCACAAATTCGCTGCTGCACATGGATAAAGGTTGGTGCGAAGCGCGTTTATATGCATAATCATACGTTCTCGCGTGAAAGCACAATTACTT
>CAVDAL010000124.1:0-4022 GCA_963606965.1 Acutalibacteraceae bacterium | reverse complement strand
AGAGTGCGGCCGGTGACTTTGGCAAGGGCGCAGTTGGCACGCAGCATTTTTTAGAATCTGCAAAATATGTTGGCAGGAAGTTTGCGCAGGCAGATACTATCGTTTGTGTTTCTGATGTTATTCGCAAAGATTTGCTTGAACAGTTCCCACATCTTCAAAATGTTGCGGCGCTACATAATGGAATTTCAAGTGAAAATGTTGCAAATAGCAAGGGTGAGGTTTTTCAAAATGATATTGCACAATTCACTATGGCACAGCGTTTTGATGAAAATAAAGATCAGCTAACATGCCTTGAAGCATTCGCAAAAATTGCAAATAAATATCCTCAGGCAAAGCTGCAATTTGTGGGCGACGGCAGCGCGGAATATATTCAAAAAGTTAAGAGTTTGGCGCATACGTTGAATTGCGAAGAGCAAGTGACTTTTTGCGGAAAGCGCACTGACATGGCTGCTGTTTGGGAAGAAACTGATATTGCTATTAACTGCTCACATTCTGAAGGATGCAGCATTTCTGCAGCTGAATGCATGCAAAGCGGCTGCTTGCACATAGCAAGTAATTGCGCTGGGAATGTTGAACTTTTGCAGGATAGTCGCGGGCTACTTTTTGATGTTGGCAATGCTGATTCATTGGCAAAGCAAATGTCTTGGGCTCTTGATAATATGCAGCAGGCTTGTGAAGTTGCGCAGCGCGGCAAGGAGTGGGCATTAAAAGAATTTGACATGGGTAATTTCTTAGATTCATTCGAACATATTCTGCATGATGTTGTTGAAGTTGAAGACGGCAAGGTGGCGTTATGACGAAGCTTTCAATTATCATGCCTGTTTATAATGCTGAACGCTCTCTTGAAACGAGTGTTACAAGTGTGCTTGCATCAAGTTTTTCAGACTTTGAGTTGATTTTGATTGATGACGGCAGCACAGATTTGTCAGGTGAAATTTGCGAGCAAATAGCAGTTGGCGACAGACGTGTGCGCGTAATTCATAAGAAGAATGGCGGGCCGGCTTGCGCAAGAAATGCTGGCTTGGATGCTGCATGCGCAGAATGGATAACTTGGGTCGATGCTGATGATGCGGTTGAGCCTGGCTATTTTGAAGAGCTTATAAATGCCGCTCAGAGCACTGATGCAGACATTGTTATGAGTGATTGTTTGATTGATGGCAAGCCTTTCAACTTTAATATTCCGAATAAAATCTATGAAACGCGGGCAAGTATTTGGGAAGATTTTTTCGCATCAAAAATTCAATGGTCACTTTGGGCAAAAATTTATCGCGCGCAGCTTTTTGACGGTTCGCGCTTTAATGAAAATGATTATATTGCAGAAGATTTGGACATGAATGCTCGCATATTTTTGCGTGAAGATTTGCGCATAGCCACAATTCCGAGTACGGGTTATTCTTATAATGTTTGCGTTGGCAGCGTGGACAATAGCTTTGAAGAGCGACACTTGGTGCAATTTGATGTATTTGAGCGAGTTGTACAAATAGCGCAAAATGCTGGCATTGTGACAGAAGTACCGGCCTGTGTTTTTTATGCGGAACGCTGTTTGAATGCGGCAAAAAAAGCATATCATGCAAAAGCTTTGAAGAACAAAAATATTCGCGCTAAAGTGCATAATGCGCTACAACTTCATAGCAAAGAGTTGTTTGCAAACAAGGCAGCAGACAGAGGCTTAAAGCTGCGCATGCGACTTGCATTAAGCGGCGCGTTTTGGCTTTTGGATAAAGTGTAGGCAGTCATGGTTCAAGAAATTACAAGCTTAAAACAATTACATGATGTGCAGCTAGAAGCATTGACAGAGTTTAAGCGCGTGTGTGAAAAGCATGGCTTGCGTTGGTTTTTGCATGGCGGCACAATGCTTGGTGCGCTGCGTCATGGCGGCCCAATTCCTTGGGATGATGATATTGATATTGCAATGCTGTGGGATGACTATGCGCGCTTCAAGCAGGTAGCTTTGCAGGATATGGATGCGCGTTTTGTCTTTTCTGATCATAGTGAAGATACAGAATTTTTCGACTTTGTTCCACGCATTACAGACACAGCTTATAAATATAGGCTGACCAGCAATTATGTTGATAGGTTTGGGGAAGAATTTGGCAACCCTGGCATGGATATTTTTGTTTTTGTTCCAGCATGCACAGGCTACAGGGACAGCTTGCAATCTTTGCGCCTAACAATGAATTATGCTAAGGCATTAGGGCACAGAAAGTTTGTTGACCATTGTGCATTCAGTGGTGCTGCAAAAATTGCTTCTTATATTCTGCCGGCAATGGGCAAGCATAAAAGCATTGCAGAATTGCTGCGTCAGCGCGATAAGCTTGCGGCTTGGGGCAGTGCTGATTCAGGGCTTTTGCGCATTGCAAATGACTTGCCAACATATATGGACAGGCGCTATCAAATGGATTGGTATGTTTTGCAAGATGGCGAAGAACGCATGATTAATTTCAGTGAGCTTGACTTGCCAATTCCGCAAAATGCAGAAGATGAACTTTGTGAAGTTTATGGTGAAAGCTGGCGCGAGCTGCCGCCTGCAAGTTCGCGTGTTCCATCGCATGCAGCCTTAGATTATTGTGCTGATGAATTAGCAGGTGGCGGCAGTGGCTTATAAAATCCGCTCCATAAAATTCAATTTTTTGATGAATCTGCTTTTAACAGGCTCGTCAATTTTGTTCCCGCTTATTACATTCCCAATTGTGAGCCGCGCACTACTGGCAGATGCATATGGCGTTTGTGGATTTGCATCGTCTGTTGTGTCTTGGTTGTCGCTGATTGCAATGCTTGGCGTGAATAGATATGGTGTGCGCGAGGTCGCTCGCGTTCGAGACAATTCCGCTTTGCTTGCAAAGACTGCTCGCGAGATTTTTCTTGTCACTGTTATTTCTACTGTAATTGTTTACATTTGCTTTTTCATTTCGCTATTTTTGGTGCAGCGCTTCGAGGCGAATCGTGCACTACTTTTCATTAATGGTTTCACGATTATATGCAATACACTTGGCGTGACTTGGTTTTTCCAAGGTATTGAACAATATAGTTATATTACTGTGCGTGGGCTCATTATCAAAATTGTTTGCCTTGTTGCAATTATCTTTTTGGTGCATGCGCCAAGCGATTATTTGTGGTATGCAGGCATTTTGGTTGCAGCAAATGGGCTGGCAAATATAGTTAATTTTTGTTACATGATGCATATTTTGCAGGAATGTGGTCGTGGTGAATTAGCTCAAGATTTAAAAGGCAATGTCAGCCTGGAAAAGTCTGTAGAAAACGGAGATGTTTTATCTGCAGAGTGTGACGGCGCTGCAAAATGTGGCAAGCTAAATTTAAAGCAGCACCTTGCTCCGCTGGCTCAATTTTTCATTATTGTGGCTGCTATTAGCATTTATACAAGCTTTGATACTGTTATGTTGGGCTTTCTTAGTACAGATACGCAAGTTGGATTTTATACTGCCGACATTAATGTTAAAAGCGCTCTTGTTGCTGTTGTTTCTGCATTGTCTTCAGTTTTGTTACCGCGCGCATCAAACTTGTTGGCTAATTCAGAAAATGATGAATTCAAGCGCATAGTCAAGGTAGCAGTGAAAGGCGTGTTGCTTGTTTCTGTCCCGCTTTGCATTATTATTGCAGCAATTGCAACGCCGCTCATTACTTGGTATGCAGGCGACAGTTTTGCAGGGGCAGGTCCTGCTTTGTCGGTTGTAACATTGGCTGTTATTCCAATTGGACTTTCTGTCATCTTCTGCGATGAAGTCATGATTCCTCTTGGGCTAGAGAAAAAGTGCGTCTATATTTATAGTGCTGCCGCCATTATTAACTTTGGCTTGAACTTCATCACAATTCCGCTTTGGGGAGCATTTGGCGCAGCGCTTTCAACAGCATTTGTTGAAGTGTTCATTAC
Source organism: Acutalibacteraceae bacterium (assembly GCA_963606965.1). Classification (GTDB taxonomy): domain Bacteria; phylum Actinomycetota; class Coriobacteriia; order Coriobacteriales; family QAMH01; genus CAVDAL01. The sequence continues at coordinate 133 of CAVDAL010000124.1, read as the reverse complement.
AGTCGTTGAATTTATTATTGTTCGTCCATACATCTGGGGCAACAAACTTTAATTTCTGATTCCGAATTTTCTGCATTTTTTGGCTTCTTAAAATTCTGATTAACGGAAGTGAAGTGCATTTCACTTCCGTTAA
>CAVDAL010000123.1:0-40827 GCA_963606965.1 Acutalibacteraceae bacterium | reverse complement strand
TAATACCCGTCAAACCTTTAATAGCTTTAAAGGCATTTCTTCCTATCATTGTTACATTGTATGTTCCATCACCAAGTTTAATGCTGTCTGGAATCACGACCTTGCCCTGTGTGTCGATAGAAATTGCTCTTTCAGCTTCGCTAGCAGCTGTTCCATTTGTTTTTTGACTGTTTAAAACAACAAGCTCGCCAGTATCGCCCCCTTGGGCAGCCACATATACCTTGAACACCATATTGATTTTTTGTGTAGTTCCATTAGGCAAAATGTTTTCAACAGGATATATAATTTCTTCACCAGAGTCCGGTCTGGCAATTTCATATTCAAATTTAAGCTCGCCAGTCAAGCCTGAACTAGCTTTAGCTGTTATTGTTGCTCTATATGTTCCCTCTTTACTGTAGCTTTCGCATGATTTCCAGCTGTCACCATCTTTTATTTCATATGAAACATCATATTTATATATGCTTACCGTCTCGCCTTTTGCTGACACAAGAGTAAAGTCTGGCGTTAAGTCTGTTCCATCGCACCACAGTTTCTTTGTTGCTCCAACAATATGCATAGTTGAGATGTCAGTTGCCGCAGCATCGTTTGCATAAAATGATAATTTAGAACCGCATGTAACCTTATCAAGCATTCCATATTCTGAAGCATCACTTATTGTCCAAGATGTTTTCCCGCTTGGTAGGGTTGGTAACTTTGCTTCTGTTCCATCTTGATTGATAGCTTCTGCTGTACCATCCAGAACTTCAGCTGCTGTTGTGCTTTCTTTCACATATATGCTTGATAAAACTGCTGCGTCTTTTTTGTTGCTGTCACAAAAATCAACCTTATACCATTTTTCTCCGCCACCATAAAATTTAGTATATGGTGTACTCCTTGGATTTTCAACAGAACCAAATTGTGAACTATAATTAAACAAGATGTTTGTCTTGCTATATCTGGTAAAAGTAAAGCCAACCTTTTCACCATATGCAGGAGCGTCGCCTTCAAAGCAAAGATTCAAAACAGTATCTACTGTTTCATCTATGTTGACTACTAACCCGTCTATTGTTGTAGTGTTGGCAGGGATATTTAATGAGGCGAGGTTAACACAGGCAGAAAATGCACCGTAACCAATTGCTGTAATGGTTTTTGGCAATTTACAGCCAGAAATTTTGCAGGAATATTCAGTTTTGCTATATCCAAAAGCATATGTGCCTACTTTTATAACATTATATTTAATTCCACCAACATTTATTGAAGATGGAATTTCAATAGAGCCTGTAATTGTATTATCAATTGCAAGACCACTCTTTATTTCCTCTTCTGTTGATGTGTCTGTAAAAGATGTGCATGTTCCAACCGCTACAGTCCCTACAGAGTCTCCACCTGTTGAAGCTGTTAAAACTTTAAATTTGCAATCTATTGTGTCTATTGTTCCATCAAGGTTTGTGTGCGATATTGGCGCAGTCACAATTGTGCCAACATCATGCCCAACTATTGTGTATGAAGATGTTATTAATGAACCAGTATATGTGCTTCCTTTGGCTTTGATTACCATTCGATAAATGTCACCATATGTGCCATGCGCACCTTCGCCACTTGCATCAACCCAGTTGCTTCCTTCTTTGCGTTGATATGAAATTGTATAATTTTCTGCACTTACAACTTCATTGTTTGAATTGTATACAGTCACACTTGGTTCTATATCTTTTCCAGTTGCTGAATAGGAACTTTTCAAACCCGTAACATATCCTTGCGAAAGATCATTTGGGTCTGCTTTAACTGAATAGCAAGAAAAACCTTGTGCAATTTTTGCGCTTAAGTCTGCGCCACCAAGAATAATCCACTTATCTGCATCGTCTTCAAATGCAGGATAGTCTGTCAGTGTTTTGTGCGTTCCATCATTATAATTTAAGAAATATGAATTGCCGCTTTCTGTTGTATCGCCATCACGCTTCAAGGTCATATTTACAACATCACCATATGTTGTTCTACTGTCTTTTAACTTGCTATATTCAACTGTTGTGGAATTTGTTTGCAAGGTGCTTGCAGAAATATATGCTGTGCCAATGGCATTCATTTCATTCACAGCGTCTTCTTGATTTTTATAAAAAGTAACTGGGAACCAAACATAGCTTGATGGAGTAGCTTTATCACTCGATTTATATCCAGGTTCTATTGCGTTCTTGTTCTTTGCTGTCGTGCTATTGCATACAGGACCTACGCGCATATCACTTTCGTAGCTGCTTGCAAGGCCAGGGTCACCCCAAAAAATATGATTAACTTGCTTGCCGCTTGAAGCATTGCCTAAAAACATTTCACCATCATTAGAATGTTGTATTTCAGAACAATTCCCTTGCCATTCAATGACTGGCACTGCATAAGGCGATGTGGCACTTCCGCCCTGCAAATAACGCCCTATTTTTTTTACAGATTTTGGAATAACAAGCTTTTCAAGATGGCAGCCAAAAAATGCTTTTTCGCCAATTGTTTCTATAGTATTTGGCATTGTCACGCCAGTTACATTTTCACGCCCACAAAAAGCATTCGCATTTATGGCTACAACAGTTAAGGTTGAATCTTCATATGTAACAGTTTCTGGAATAATTATTTTGCCAGCAACATTACCATTTAATGCATCGCCATCTTCTTTACCAGCACCAACATAAGCATTGCCAGTCTTTGTGTCTTCATCATATTTGGCAACATAGAAATTAAGCGTTACTGAAGTTTGACTGCTTGATTCATCTGTTGGTTGAAACTCGACATCACACTTAATTATGTCTCCTTCCTTAATTGCAGTAGCTTCACCTGAATCACCTTCATCTGCAAAAGCAGAAAGTGTGCAAGTTGGCAAAAATGTTATGCACAATACTAACGAACATATAATGCATATAAATTTTTGACCCAATGATTGTGTTTGATGCTTCAGTTGCATATTCTGTTCCTCTCTTGATGCAAGGCAATAACTGACTAGCAGCCATCAAAATTATTCTTAATTAAAATGAGTTATAGTCGAATATATTCTATATCAAGATAAATGCGTTTGCAAAACACTGCGTTAGGATTTTTGTTTTAGCACAAGAGCGAAAACTGTTTTTTTATCTATTGATTGACACGTGGAGCATTTTTTAAAAAGAAACGGCAAGAATGGCAATTTTCTTTTCTTGCAGCGCTAAAGTCAACATCATAAGCTTCAAAAACTTCCATGCCTGTTGCTTTTTCATGTTGCGGGTTTGGACAATTTATTGTATTGATGCAGCTGCGCGGACATATTCCTGTTGTGTCATGCGGGCAATCCACTGCCATCTCGCCATTGCATCCTCGTTTTTCCCAACACTTCATAATTGCCTCCACACAAATATTTGCCGTTAAATTCCAAGCGCTGTCATAACAAGATATGCAGCTGTCAGCAAAAATACAACAACAATTAGTGCCCACATCAGCACATTCAAAATTGGCTTGTTCGCATATTTGCCCATAATGCGCTTATTCGACAAGATTATCACCATAAAAATCAACAGAACTGGCAGCAAAACGCCGCTAACAAATTGCGCAAAAAGCATAACTTGAATCAAGCTGATATTTGGAATTAGTGTCACAGCAACAGCAATTATTATCATAATTGTATAAATTGCACGAAATACTGGTGCTTCTTTCCAGCTTCTGTCCACACCGCGTTCCCATCCAAATGCTTCACAGATTGCACTTGAAGAAACTAAAGGCACAACACAAGCTGCAAGCAAACTTGCTGCAACCAAGCCCACGCCAAAAAGAATTGTTGAATAGCTGCCAGCTATTGGAGCTAAGGCTGTTGCTGCTGCTGCAGCGCTATCAACTTCAACATGTTGCGGAAAAAGCACTGTGCCAGTTGTCACAATAATAAAGCCAGCAACAGCACATGCAGCAATTGCGCCACCAATTGAATCTATGCGTTCTGTATTCAATTCTTCTGTGCTAACGCCTTTGTCCACAACATTATTTTGCGTCAAGAAAATCATCCATGGCGCAATTGTTGTACCAACAGTCGCAATAACCAAATTCACAAAACTTGCATCGTTTTCAAAATGCGGAATAATCGTGCTTAAACCAACTTCACCCCAATCAGGCTGTGAAAGAAAAGCAGCGACGATATATGTAACAAACACGCAGCTAATGGCAAGGAAAACTTTTTCCACGCGCTTGTAAGAACCACCCATTACAAGCAACCAAACAACAACACCAGCAACAGGCACTGCAATGTATTTGCTAACACCAAAAAGTTCCATGCCAGCAGCAATACCTGCAAATTCAGATAGAGTTGCCGCGCCGCTTTCAATAAGAACGGCAAGCATTGCTAAAGCGCTCAAGCGCACGCCAAAAACTTCACGAATGTTTGAAGCAAAGCCCTTGCCTGTGACCGCGCCCATGCGCGCCGCGCCTTCTTGCACAATTGCAAGCATAATCATCATGATTGGGATAATCCAAAGAGTGCCATAGCCATATTTTGCACCAATTGTTGAATATGTTGAAATTCCACCGGCGTCATTACCAGCCATTGCAGCAACAACACCTGGACCTAATGCGGCTAAGACCACCAAAATGCGCGAACGTTTATGCTTTTTGTTGGTTTGCGTTGCCCAATCGCTTTTTGGTGTTGCATGTTGTTGTGATAAATCTTTTGGCGTCATTTTACTTCACCTTAATTCAAGAGCATCACAATCAAAACGCCTATGACTACCAGCAAAAATGCTGTTACACAAATGAATAGCGGGTTTGCAAAAGACTTGTGCTGCAAGTCTTCTTCATATTCTTCTTCCATAACTTCCATGGCATCGTCAACAGTAACAATGCCAAGCAGAATGCCACGTTCGTCAACAACCGGCAAAGAAAGCAAGTCATATTTTGAAATAATTTCTGCGCATTCTTCTTGGTCAATGTCCGGAGAACATGAAATCACATCTTTGTAAGATACTTCTTCAAGAGTTTGGTCTGGCTTGCTAACAAGCAAAGTGCGCAAACTTAAAACACCTGTCAGTTCATAATTGTCTGTCACAGTATAAAGATAGTGGACGCTTTCTTGATCTTCATCAAGAGCGCGCAACTCTTCAATAGCTTCTTGCACTGTACATGTGTCTGTGCAAGTGAAGACTTCTGTTGTCATTATGCCGCCGGCAGTTTCTTCCTTATATCCCAAAAGGCTTCGGACTGTAGCTTCTTCGTCGACGCCCATCAGGCGCAAAAGACGTTCCGCCTTGTCATATGAAAGGTCACCAATAATATCTGCAGCGTCATCTGGATCCATTTCATTTAACAGAGCGGCGCCGCGGTGCACAGACATGTCTTCAATAACATCTGCCTGATATTCATCTTCAAGTTCACTAATAGTCTCTGCCGCTGTTGCATTGTCAAGCTGTTCAAACACACGCAAGCGCTGTTGCGGATCAAGGTGTTCAATAATGTCTGCAACATCTGCAGGGTGAAGCTCTTGCAAGCGCTTGTGACTAACAGAAAGCTTGATTTGTGACATGTCGCGTTCAAGCAATTCCATATAATTCCAAGCAATCAAGCGCTCCTTAATTGGATGCTTGAAAAATTTTGCAATCGCACTGACGCATTTTTCTAAAATTGGAGAAATCCCGCGCAATAAAGCAAGCGAACCTGTATCTGCACCAAGCAAGCGCATGCCTTTTGGACTGTCAGAAAGCTTAAGGTCATTAACGCGGACAACCTTCATGCCTTGCGTGTCAACAATTTGCTTGTCAAGCAAGTCGCGATAAAGCAAAACTTCATCTGGTTGCAAATAGCTAAAACGAATGTCGCATGATAGCACGTTTAAACGGACAGCTTCGCCGTCATATTCTTCAACGTACTTTCGCCAAGAGATCATAAATGGAGTTTTTTTGGGACCAACAAATGCAAGCGATGTTACATGCGGGAACACTTCGCCTGTTGCAATAGCTAAGTCGCTAATCTTCCCAACGAGTTCTCCCGCTTTATCATAAACAGGAGACTTCAATATTTGACGCAGATAAATCATAAAAGTCGTTCTCCTTTTTCTTCAAAGCAATTACAAGCGACACACATTTAAGCCGCACAAACGGCAGCATTAAAAATAAATATGATGTTGTGATTGCTTTTGCGGCCCCGCGCCCGAGCCGCCAAAAAGGAGGTTCAGGAAAGGGCTAACAACTGTGAGGTCGAGGTTTCACAGAAGTCCTTTCTCTTAGACAATAAATCAGCGAAATGTCACTATCAAAATGACTGGCGGAGAGCTGGGGATTCGAACCCCAGATACCTTTGTGAGGTATACACACTTAGCAGGCGTGCGCCTTCAGCCAACTCGGCCAGCTCTCCGCTTTTACGCAAGCAAGAATAATAGCAGAAGTTTATGCCTTCTTGGAAGACTTCTTCTTACGAGCGGGCTTTTTCTCGCTTGTATCGCGCTTTGGACAATCCATATTTACACAAACCTTCCAAGGCCCGCGGTTTGTATGATATGTAATTTCTGGTGACCCACAAGCATCGCAATATTCATTTGTTGGCTCATATTCACCGCGTTGCATCATTGGGTAACTAGTGTTGCATTCATCATAATTTTCACAGCGAATATAGCGCTTGTGAGTACTTGGGTTGGTCTTTACAAGTAATGTGCTTTTCTTGCCATTGGCTGCACAAACAGGACAATCGCACAATGGAACGTCAGGCTTTTGGTTGCTTGCACAATTAACATCCAAGCAGTGGTTATATGGCTTTGAACGCCATGCCTTAACTGTCACCTGCACACCGCCGCAAACTGGGCATGGTTCTTCGCATTCTTCATATCTAGCATTTGGCGGCAAAGGATATGTAACGTCGCAGTCAGGCCAATTATTGCAACCAACAAATGTTCCTCTTGTTTTTGCAGAAGTTTTAACGCACAAATCCCCACCACACTTTGGACATTTGCCAATGCGGGAATCTGCAATAACAGCATCTTTGATGACATCTGCAACTTCTTCAACACGGGGAATTAGCTCTTCGATTATTTCATCAAGCAATTCACGTGAATGGTTAACAACATCATCTTTTTCTTTTTTGCCATCTGCAATGCCAGTCATTTCATCTTCAAGTTCAGATGTCATTTTTGGTGTTGTGATGTGCGGCGCATATTTTTCTAGAGCATCAATTATTGCAATGCCAAGCTGCGTTGGTTCTAGCGGGTCGTTCACAACATAATTGCGATCGAGCAATTTTTCAATCATGTCATGGCGTGTTGCTTTTGTGCCAAGGCCAAGCTTTTCCATTTCTTGAATAAGCTTACCGCTTGAATATCTTGCCGGCGGCTCAGTTTGCTTATGTTCACAAAGCGGGTCTGCAAAATCAAGCACTTGCCCCTGCTCAAGAACAGGCATGACATCTTCTTTCTTCATGCCATATTGATAAATTGCTCTATATCCTGGAACAACTAAAGCATCACCTTTCGCATTAAAAATTTCATGGGCAACATCAATCTCAATTTTTGTGCCTTCAATTTCTGCTGCATCTGAAAGGGTTGCCATAAACCTGCGGGCAATTAAATTATAAAGCTTCCATTCTTCTGGCTTCAATCTGTCTGGGTCGCCCAGACCTGTTGGATGAATTGGCGGATGATCTGTTGTTTCTTGCTTACCACGCGTTGGCGTGAGCGTGCCCTTTGCAAGCAATTCCTGTGCATAAGGCTTATATGCTGGGTTGCCGCACAACATTTTTAAAGTTGCAGCAAGGTCAAGCTTTGCAGGATAAACAGTGTTATCAACACGTGGGTATGAAATAAAACCATTCATATACAAAGATTCTGCAATGCGCATTGTGCGAGCAGGCTTTATGCCAACACTGCTTGCTGCAGCCATCAGTGACGTTGTATTAAATGGTGCAGGCGGGTTAGACTTTCTGCGCTTCTTTTCAATAGAAATAACAGTGCCATTTTTTGCAGATTTGATATTTTCCATAACTTCAAGAGCTTCTTTTTCACTCTTGAATCTGCCTGCAACATGTGTGCCTTTAAAGCTGCTGTCCTTACCTTCACCTTGGGGAGTAAACATGCCGCTTACTACCCAATAATCTTGCGGGACAAAAGCTTGGCGTTCCTTTTCTTTATCCACGATCAAAGCAAGCGTTGGAGTTTGCACACGTCCAGCTGAACGCGGAGTTGCATTGCCGCTGCGCTTTACCAAAGAAAGATAGCGAGTTAAAACAGCACCCCAAATTATGTCGATGTCGCGGCGAGATGCACCAGCATTTGCAAGATCAAAGTCCAAGCTCACCAAATTTTCCGGACTAAATGCTGTTTCAATTTCACGCTTAATGAGCGCAGAATATCTTGCGCGTGTGATTGGCGCTGTTGGATTTTCACGCTGCACAAGTTCGAGTGCGTCAAGACCAATGAGTTCACCTTCGCGGTCAAAGTCAGTCGCAATGATTATGCTATCTGCTTTCTTCGCAAGATTTTTCAAGCTGCGAATTATGTCTTTTTCCTTCGGGAACTTCATAACTGGCGCATATACAAGATATGGAAGAGCTGGAATTTTCCACTTGTTCAGCAGGATTCCATTAGTTGTATATGGCTGTCTTTTTGTATCCCATGGCGGCACCGGCAGCTTTTTTGGAACATCAGCAGCAACTGTTGTGCCGTCTTCTGTTTGTGCCGACCAGCCATTCTTCTTGCTATAAACAAGCTCTGTTGGAAAGTCGACTTCCATAATATGACCACGCAAACCAATAGTCACGCAGTCTTCGTCGTTGTGCTTAAAGCGATAGACAGGTGTGTTATAAACCTTGTCGGGCGTGCTCTTACCTTGCGCAAGAAGCTGCGCAATTTTTTGAGCCGCAATGTTTTTTTCAGTAATAATAAGTTTCATGCCCCTTAGACTAATTTATTTTTTTACGCATTCAAGCCTTGAAGAATAATTTTTTATGCGTTATAGTTCGCGCGCACGCGCGAGATTTATAAATCACTAACTCGGGCAATCCCCTTACTTTTTCCGGAAAAAATTCCAAGCTAACCCGACGAATGTCCGGATTTTGCTCTGATTTCATCCGGATTTTTGGCAAGGTTTTTTTGATAAGCTAAAGCCATGATTGATTTTAGAAACATAGCACATCTTACTTTTGAAGCTGTTGGAGAATTTCTTTATCCAACACGTTGCATCTTTTGTGACATGCCGGGTTCACTTATATGTAACAGTTGCATTAAAGCTTTACCACTTATTGATCAAAATTTAGCTTGCCCGCGCTGTGGCGCTCCCTTCGGCAAACTTACATGCACTGAATGCGCATCGCCTGGCACTTTAGACAAAGATGGCAAACTTCTTCCCCCTTCTTTTCCTTTTGTCCAGGCACGAGCCGCATGTTCTTATGATGGTGTTGCAAGACGATTGATTACAACATATAAAGACGGCGGGGAACAGCGCTTATCTACATATATTGCTTCACTCATTTGCAATACTGCAAGAGTATGGCAGCACAATTTAGATGCTCTTGTTTGCGTGCCCGCTAACAAAAAGCATGCACGGCAACGCGGCTTTGACCACATGGAACTTATAGCAAATCAATGTTCACGGTGGCTTGAATTGCCGCAGCTTCATGCATTGCGAAGTGCAAAAAGCTTTGACCAGCGCGAGCTTTCCTTAGAAGAAAGAATAAAAAATAAAGAAGGGAGCATGCATGTAAAAAACCAATTTGACCAGCGCTTGCCAGCAAATATTTTGCTTATCGATGACGTATTCACAACAGGCGCTACGCTAGTCGCCGCGACAAATGCGCTTTTAAAAGGTGGCGCTTGCCGAGTGTTTGTCGCAGTATGCGCTCGTGTGTGGTAAAGTGTGGAACTTGCAGGGAATCGAATAACGTAGCAAAGGATACTCGTGTTAGGTATTGGTGGAACTGAGCTTGCGCTCATACTATTTATCGGTTTCCTTCTCTTTGGCCCAGAAAAGTTGCCTCAGATGGGACGCACGGTAGGGCGCGCAATCAGACAATTTAAGAATGCTTCAAATGACATGAACAAGAAGTTTCGTGAAGAAGTTTACGATCCTTTCAAAGAGTCGGTTGAACCTATGAAGCAAAAACTTCAAGAAGAAAGCGCTCCTATGAAGGAAGATTTTGATGCTATTCGTGCTTCATTCACAGAAGCAGGGGAAGCACTCAAAACCCCACTGACTGAAATTGATGGAGCCTTCCAAAAGCAGGCAGCTGAATTAAAAGACCCGCTTGGAATTAAAGAAGATTTTGAAGATGCCAAGGCAGCATTCAGCGACCCATTGGGTTTGAAGGGCTCTTTTGATGATGACGAAGAAGATGAAGAACAAGACACGCCAGAAAAAGAAGTAAAGACTGTTCCTTTACCAAAAGAAGGAACTGGCGTTGCAGCTTCTTTATATGGCTTAACAGGCAAGAAAGATTCAACTGCAAAGGACGATAAAGCAGCAGATGAATCTAGCGACGCAAAGGACGGTGAGTAATATGCCTATCGGACCTGCGCGAATGCCTATTCTGGCTCATATTGGTGAACTTCGCCGCCGCTTAGTTGTGATTGTTGTATGCATGGTAATTTCTCTTATTGCACTTTACCTTGTGGCACCACAACTCACTGAATTTTTGAAGCAGCCAATTAAGGAATTTCTTCCAAATGACGGGCAGCTTTACACTCTTGGTGCTTTTGAAGGCTTTTCTTTGAAGGTACGTGTTGCATTATTTGCAAGCTTTGTTGTTTGCAGTCCAATTATCTTTTGGGAAATTCTTGCATTCTTTATGCCAGCTTTAAAGCCAAAGGAACAAAAATTTGTTTTGCCAACATTTTTTGTTGCAGTTATTTTGTTCGTCATTGGCATGATTTTTTGCTATATGTTTTGCTTAGGGCCAGCATTCCAGTGGCTCACAGGTGAAAGCAATTCAATTGCAGATGTTTTGCCGCAAGCGCAAAATTACATACATTATGTAATGCTTTTCTTGATTGCATTTGGCTGTGCTTTTGAATTGCCTCTGATTGTCTTTTACCTTGTATGGTTTGATGTTATTCCATACAAAAAGCTGCGCCAAAGCTGGCGAGTTGTTTATGTTGTGCTCTTAGTTTTCAGCGCTATGGTCACGCCAGACGCATCGCCTGTAACAATGGGCATAATGTTTGCAGCTCTTATATTCTTGTATGAATTGTCTCTTGCTTGCGCACGCATTGGCATGAGCAGACGCATCAAACGTAATGCAGAAGAAGCAAAGCGCCGCGAAGAAGCTGAAGCAGCCGGAGAGGATTATTAATCCATGCATGAGCTAAGCCTAATGCAAGGCATCTTGGATTCCATTGAACCCGTTGCACAGGAAAATGGAGCAACCCGCGTCACTGAAATTGTACTGACAATTGGTGAAATGACAGAAGTTGTTGAAGAAGCAATGCAATTTGCTTTTGATGCATTAACGCAAGATGAAGCTTTGTACGAAGGCGCAAAGTTAACAATGAACTTTATTGCTCCAAAGTCAAAGTGTCTTGATTGCGGAACAGAATTTGAACACGACCGTTATCACTTGCGTTGCCCTGAATGCAATTCTGGCGCGACAATGATTTTAGAAGGAAAAGAACTTCATATTGCTTCTATTGAAGTTGATATTCCATAAAGATTTAAAAGAGGGAAAGCTATGAAACATATTGATTTAGAACAAAAAATTCTTGATAAAAATGAACGCATTGCTCAAGAAAACAAAGAATTATTAGCAAAAAATCATGTCTACATGCTTGACCTGCTTGCAAGTCCTGGCGCTGGAAAAACTTCCACAATCATGGCAACAATTCGTGCTTTGCGCGATGAAATTAACATCGCTGTTATTGAAGGCGATATTGCTGGCAATGTTGATGCTGTTGCAATTAAAGAAGAAGGCATTCCAGCTGTTCAAATTAATACTGGCGGCTCATGCCATTTAGAAGCAGATATGATTGCAAAGGCACTTGACGTGCTCGACCTTGAAACAATTGATTTAATCATTGTGGAAAATGTTGGTAATTTGGTTTGCCCAACAGATTTTTATCTTGGCGAAAATTCAAAAGTTATGATTCTTTCAATTCCAGAAGGCGACGACAAGCCAATAAAATATCCTGGAATTTTCCAAGCTTCAAAAGCAATTTTGCTCAACAAAGTTGACACTATGCCTGTGTTCGATTTTGACATGAATGCCTTCCAAGAAGTGGTTGACCAGCTCAATCCTAATGCTCCGGTTTTCAAAATTGCAGCCACAAAAGATGATGGAGTTAAAGACTGGGCAGCTTGGATAAAAAAGGAATTAGCTTCTGTCTAGCATTGACATTATTTCCATTCATCAATAATATGTTCGGAGTCCGTTTTTACGGACTCTTTTTTATAATTGTTTAAGAAAGCTGGAATTTTGGAAGATACATTTGGCAGAAAAATTGATTATCTGCGAATTTCAATTACCGACAAATGTAATTATCGCTGCTTATATTGCATGCCAAAAGATGGCGTTATAAGCATTTCACATAAAGACATTTTGCGCATTGAAGAAATCACAAGATTTGTACGAATTGCAGCTAAAGAAGGCATAAAGACAGTGCGCCTTACTGGCGGCGAACCTCTTGTGCGCAAAGGCATCGTTGACTTAGTACATGAAATTTCTGAAATACCAGGAATTGAAAATATCGCAATGACAACAAATGGTGCTCTTCTTCCGAAATATGCAAAAGATTTGAAAGAAGCTGGGCTTTCCCGCGTGAATATTTCACTGGATTCTCTTGATCCTGAAAAGTTCAATATGGTCACACGCTGCGGGAAGTTGCAAGATGTATTTGATGGCATTGATGCTGCTTTTGAAGTCGGCTTTGACCCAATCAAAATTAATGTTGTTGCGATACGCGGCCTTGAACAAAACTTCTTTGAATTTGCAGCAATGTCTGTGGACAAACCGCTGCATGTTCGCTTTATAGAATATATGCCCGTTGGCCATAGCGCCGGTCTTGAAGGCTGTGGCTGGGGTGCTGAAGATGTAATTTCTGCAGAAGAAATTATTGAAAAAATTAATGCGACAGCTGATGAAAATAGCGTTCCCCGCATTCTGCCTTTGAGTGATATGTTCAAACCTGAAGGCGCAGGCCCTGCTAGATATTACAGCTTCCCTGCTGCTGAAGGCACAGTTGGATTTATTTCTGCAATGTCAAACCACTTTTGCAAAACATGTAATAGAATGCGCCTTACTGCCGATGGCAAGTTGCGACCATGCTTGTTTTCAGATTTGGAATTTGATATTCGCAAAGCTTTGCGCGAAAATACAAATGACGATGAAGCTGTCAAGAAAGTTTTACGTGAAGCATTAAATAACAAACCTGATGCTCATCATAACCAAGAAGGAACCGCGCGAAACATGTCACAAATCGGTGGCTGATACGTTTCAAACGACAATTACAGAAGGGGTGATTAATTGTCTGAACAGCTCACACATATTGATGAAAATGGCGACGTGCGCATGGTCGACGTGTCTGAAAAAGACAACACAAAGCGCATTGCTATCGCTGAAGGTTTTATCTCAATGAAGCAAGAAACTTTAGATTTGATTGTTGAAGGCAAAGCTGCAAAAGGCGATGTTTTGGCATGCGCGCGAGTTGCCGGCGTTATGGCAGCAAAGCAAACAAGTTCGCTTATTCCAATGTGTCACCCCTTGCTTATAACAAAAGCAAAAATTGAATGTGAACCTGTGACGACTGGTGCGCGTGATGACGGACGTGTTGGCATTCACATTCTTGCAACATGCGGCGTGACTGGCAAAACAGGAATTGAAATGGAAGCTTTAACAGCTGCAAGCATTGCTTGTTTGACTGTTTATGACATGTGCAAAGCAGTAGATAGAGGAATGGAAATTATGGATGTTCGCCTTCTGAAAAAGGATGGCGGCAAGTCAGGATTATGGGAGAGGAAATAACATGGCAAATTTAAATTTCATCATAATCACATGTTCTGATACAAGATCAAAAAAGGAAGATAGCGCTGGCGAAGCACTGGAAAGCCTTATCGCTGAACAAGGATGGTCTTGCTTGAGCAGAGTGGTTGTTAAAGATGAACGAAAAGAAATTGCTGAAGCTTTAGAGCTTGCATGCACTCGTGACAATGTGAATGTTGTTTTGACTTGCGGCGGTAGCGGTCTTTCTTTGCGCGATGTTACACCAGAAGCAACTCGCGATGTTTGCGACCGCGAAGTTCCAGGTATTGCAGAAGCCATGCGCGAATATAGTCGCAAAATCACTCCTTTTGCTTCACTTTCCAGAGCTACATGTATGCAAAAAGATCAAATTCTTGTTATAAACTTGCCTGGCAGTGAAAAGGCTGCACGTGAAAATTGGGAAGCTTTAATTGACATTTTGCCGCACGCTGTAAAGATGATGGCTGGCGGCGGACACTAATTATAAATATCAGGATAAAAGAGGAAAAAAATGAGAGACCATTCTAAACACGTTGAATTAAGCCGCGAAGATGCAATGGATGCAATGCTTGCAGCACTAAATGATGACTTTGGGTTTGTTGCGGGTAAAACCCTTCACACAGAACGCATTCCTTTAAGCGAATCATTCGGCCGCATTTTAGCCGAAGACGTATTTTCGCAGGTAGACATGCCAAGCGCTTTAACTTGTTGCATGGATTCTGTCGCCTTGCGTTGGAGCGACTTTGAAAACTTAGCACCAGCAGAAATTCCAGACACAAGCAATTGGACTCGTGGTGTGCAATGGGAATTTGCAAACACTGGCATTGCAATGCCTGCTGGCTTTGACACAGCAATTGTTATTGAGCATGTTGAAGTTTCTGAAGATGAACAGCACATCACAATTAAAGCAGCACCTTCAAAGCAATATGCTGGCACTCGTCCCGCTGGCTCAAGCATGCATGAAGGAGAACAACTTGCACACGCTGGCTGCATTATCACTCCTGATGTTGCAGCACGCATTGCAAGCGGCAACCATGCAAGCGTTAATGTTGTTTGCAAACCTCGCGTTGTATTCATTCCTACAGGCAATGAGCTAATAACACCGGGCTTCCCTTGCCCTGAGAGCGGCAAAAATTTTGAAACAAACAGCTTTGTTGTTCGTGGTAAAGTTGAAGCTTGGGGTGGCACTTTTGTTCCATTTGATGTTGTTCCAGATATTCCTGAAAAAATTAGTGAAGCTGTAAAGAAAGCTTGCACTTTAGCTGACATTGTTGTTTTGAATGCTGGTTCTTCAAAAGGCTCTGATGATTGGTCTGTTGAACAGCTGGAAGAAGTAGGGCAAATTATTTGCCACCAAACAAATCATGCACCAGGCCATCATAGTTCTTTTGCTATTGTTGATGAAACTCCAATTGTTGGCATTTCAGGTCCTGCTGGTGGAGCTTCAACAACTTTGAACTTGTATCTTCTTCCACTGATTAGAAAGTTCTTAGGGCAAGACCCTGCTCCGCAAAAAGTTGCTGCTGTTATGAAAGAAGACTTCCCACCTTCAAAGCACAAACTTGCAAGCGAAGAGAAAAATTTGCCAGGCGAACAACGTCCATCTGTTGTTTTGGAAAGTGAAGAATTCTTCAACATCAAGCCACTTTTGTTGGAAGAAGGCGAAGATGGCATTTTGTATGCAACGCCAATTTCACGTAACAATAAGCATGCTGAAGGCAGCCGCGCAAATGCATTTGCACTGATAAAGACATCACCACAAGATATGTCGCCGCACAAGGGCGAGATAATTTTTGCAGAACGTCTTTAAGAATTTAGCGACATTTTCAACAAATATTTAGGAGCAAAAAATGGAAAATAAATCACTTTTACTTCAAACACGAGATTTAATAATTGAACGCTTGGGCAGCCGCCTTGATGATATTTGCATTGACCGTGCTGTTTTTGGGCTTTTTTATTCTGGCGTTAAACTTTCCACACAACATGGCGGTTTATGTTTCACTCCAGTAAAAGAAATTCCAGAAGCTGTTTGCTGTCCATCTTCTGCAAAGGCAATGCCCCTGTCTGGCAAGCTTTGCGGCAGAAGTGCTGCCCAATATCTTGAAGATGTTTCAAATGAAAATGTTTTAAAGCGCACTCTTGGCATTGCAACAATGAATGCTCTTTCCACTTTTTTGTGGGATGAAGACGGCACGCAGCTTGAAAATGGAAAGAAGTATTCAGTTGAAACAAATGTTGATGCTTTCGATGTTTTTAAAGTTGACCAAACAAAACCAACTTTGGTTGTTGGTGCTCTTGCACCAATGCTTAAGCGCCTGAAAACTGACAATGCTCCATATTATGTTGCAGAACTTGACAAGCGCACTTTAAAAGAAGAAGAATATGATCACTTTATTCCAGCAGATAAAAGCACTGAAATTATCCCAGACGCAGGCCAGCTTGTTATCACAGGAACAACTGTCATCAATGGCACACTTGATGGTCTTGTTGCCGCTGCAAATGAAGGCACAGAAATTCTGGTAACAGGACCAACTGTTAGCATGTTGCCAGATGTATATTTCGATGCTGGAATAACAATGATTGGCGGCACAGTAGTTACAGATGCAGATGGCAGCCTTGACTTGCTTGCAGAAGGTGGCAGTGGTTATCATCTTTTTGGCAAAACTGCAGAACGCTTTGTTATTTCTAAACCACTTTAAAAGGACCTCTATCGTGGCAAAAGACAAGCACAGGACTGCTGAATTTTGGAACGAACACGCACACCCGTTTTATTCTTACAAGCGCCGCACCGCATATTGCGATGAATTTTTGCAACGCGCAAAGATCAAACCGGGTGAAACTGTCTTAGACATGGGTTGCGGTTCTGGCACATTGTGCATTCCGCTTTCTGATGAAGGACATGAAGTTTTTTGTGCTGATTTTTCACAAGGCATGCTTAATACTGTTGAAGAAGTTATAGCAACTGAAGGCATCACAAATTTAAAAACTAAGCTTTTGAGCTGGGAAGATGACTGGGAAGCCGCACAAATCCCTATTTGCGATGTTGCAATTGCTTCACGTTCTTTACTTGCTGAAGATATTGAAGATGCTGTTGCAAAGCTTGATGCACATGCCAAGCGCCGTGTTTGCATTACAACACGTGCGCAGGGCGATGTGTGTTGGACAAATAGAGTTGAGGCTTTTCTTGGCAGACCAAGTCCTAGCACTTTTGACTTTGCAAGAGTTGTAAAAGCAGCTCTTGATTTGGGGCGCATGGTCGAAGTTGATTATATGATTGATAAACGCGTAGACATCTTCCCCACCAAAGTAGCTTTAATAGAACACTTAAAGCACAAAGCTAAACACATTGATAGCTTTGATATTCCAAAATTTGAAGAATATTGCAATATGTATATCGAAGAATATAAAGATGAAAATAACCCTGAAATGCACGGTTGGGTTTGTAATGATGGTGCTTTTTCTGCATGGGCTTTTATTTCTTGGAATAAATTTATCGACGACAATGATATAAACAAAGATATTGTTTTTCATTCAAGCGAAGATGCTTAAAAAGATGGGAATAAGTTATGGCAAAAGAAGAACCGTCAATTGATGAATGGCTTGCGCAGGCTAAACAAAGCGATGTAGCTAAAAAGTGCGGTATGTTTTTAACTCACAATGGCACAGTGCGTGAAAGCGCAAAAAAGGAAGTGCGCGAAGGTGCTCAAGGCTTACCCCGTGTGAAAAGCGTCGAATTTTCTTATGATACGCAAGGTTTGGCTGCAGCAGAAAAGGAAGCTTTAACATGGCCAGGCGTTTATTATGTTCGCACTTGGCTAAATGAAGGAACAGTTGATGTTGGCGATTCGCTAATGTATGTAATGGTTGGCGCTGATATTCGTCCAAACTGTGTTGATGCTTTAGTTAAACTCGTTGCTCATATCAAAAATGACCTTGTTGTGGAAAAAGAGATTTATTATGAATAATAATCCTTGCGATATTGATTGGCGCCAAGTTTGGATTGAGCGTGAAAAATCACGTTATAAACCAGATAGCGCGACATATTGGGATGGCAGAGCAGAAAGCTTTAATAAGCGTTCTGGTCAATCAAGTTATAAAGATTTATTTTTAGAATATGCACAGCTCAAAAGTGGCGAAACTATCTTTGACATGGGCTGCGGGGCTGGCACATTAACTGTGCCACTAGCACAAGAAGGCCATCCTGTTATTGCTGCAGATTTCTCTGGAGAAATGCTTCGTTATCTAAAGGAAAATGTTGAGCTTTCAGGCAGCAAAGTTGTGAGTTCTAATAGTTTGGAAAATACTAATTTAAAAGCTGGAGAAGTTTGCACAGTTCAGGCAAGTTGGACTGATGACTGGGACGCAGCTGGCATTCCAGAAAAAATTGCAGATGTAGCTTTTGCTAGTCGCTCTATTGCTGTTGAAGATTTGCAACCCACTTTAGAAAAACTTGAGTCGCGTGCAAAACGACGCGTCTGCATAACTTTGCCAACTGGGGAACGCCCCAGGTATGATGAAGGCTTGTGGAGATATCTTCACAGAAAGCTTGTTTATGGTGGAGCACATGTAATTGCTATGAATATGCTTTTTGCGCTTGGGCGAGCGCCAGAACTTAGATATATTCGTAATGAAAAATTTGATTCATATGAAAGCGAAGAAATTGCTAGAAATTCAATACGTGAATCTTTGCGTGAAGTTGGAATCGATGAAGAAGAAAAACTGGAGCATTTTTTTGAAGAGCATTTAACAACACGCACAAAAGAAGATGGCACAGTTGTTTGGACAAGAGATTATCCTGTTTTTTCTAGCTGGGCATTTATATCATGGGATTTATAATAATAAGAATAATGTTGGAAAACTAAAATCGAGGAACAATGAGCGGATGCAAATATAAAGAATGCTGCAGCGGCAGCAGTGAAAAGCCAAGTTCAATTATCATTCCTGGCACAGATGACCACAACACACCTTGGAAATTTTACAATCATTTGATTGCAGGAATTCCTGAAGGCATTCAAGTTAAAGATTATTGCTTTGGTTCTCACTGGAGCTATCTAGATTCAGAATGCGGCATGGGCGTTAGCTTCAGCACAACAGGTGGAGCGCGCACTCGCAATTATACAAGTGACTTGCGCGGTCTTGAACTTCGCGATGTTGCTCAACTTTCAAAGTCGTGGAATTTTCAAGAAGCAACAATTGGAATTTCTGCACTGAATGCTTGGTACAATCAACCAGATAAAATTGAAGAACTCGGTGCTGTTTATGACAAGCGCGGCATTGATGAAGCTTCTGGCAAAGTTAACAAGAGTGACATCTTTGAAGTTTATCGCGACCGTGTACAAGGCAAAAAAGTTGTAATTGTTGGGCACTTCCCTCATGTCGACCGCGTTGCAGAAATTGCAGACACTATTGTTTTGGAACGCAATTGCGGTGACCCGCTAGACACACCTGACCCTGCCTGCGAATATGTTGTTCCTTCTGCTGACTTCTTCTTCATGACAGGCGTCACTTTAATTAATAAGACAGCACCGCGATTGTTGACACTTGCAAAAAATGCAATGACAATACTTACAGGTCCAAGTGCAATTGCTTCCCCTTTCCTTTATAAGTGGGGCGTTGATGTTATTGCTGGTAGCGTCGTTGAAGATCCTGAAAAAACATGCGTTATGGTTAAGCAAGGCTGCGGCATGCTTTTTGATGGTGGAATTAAAATGTTTAGACTCGAGAAAAAGGAATAAATTATGAATGCAGAAGAAATTAAAGAAAGCACAATTTATGTTCTTGGAGCAGGGACAGTTAATGAAGCTTTAGCAAATATTGCAGCTGTTGTTGACTTTCCTGTAAAGCTTATTGATTATGATGAAGAAAAGCTTGATCAATCTCGCTTCCCTAATGCAGAGCTTATTTGCTTTGATTTCAACAAGTTAATGGAAGACCCACAAGCAGGAAAAAATGCTGGCATTGACCCGCAAGAAAATGATTACATTTGTGTAATCACTCGCGGGCACACATACGATAATCAAGGTGTAACTTGGGCACTAGGCACAAATGCGCACTATATTGGGATGATGGGCAGTGCTAAACATATTCGCAAAGTCCGTGAATTTGCTACTGAACAAGGAATTAGCGATGAACTTCTTGACACTGTGCATATGCCAATTGGCATTGATATTAATGCAAAAGATGCAAATGAAATTGGCTTGAGTGTTGTCGCAGAAATTGTTGCTGATTATGAAGAACGCTTAAATCGCGAAAAAGATCACGACTCATTGCACAAAGAGTAATTCAGGATGCCATCCTCAGCCTCCGGTTCGCTACCCAAGGCACAAAATTTAATTTGCACCTCGCGGGGGCTGCGCTCCGCGGTCCCAGGCGCTCGGTCCCGCAAATTGAATTTTGCACCTCTAGCTCACGAGTCGGCTTCGTGACGGCACCCTGAATTCTATTAAAATGTGTTGCTGGTACTGACGAAGAGAATACTGCGAAAGCAGTGCAAAAATGGAGCTCGTGAGTCGAGGCTTAGTGAGCGAAGCGAACGATTACGAGACTTAGTTTCATTTTTTGTGCTGCGGGTGTGGAGCCCTTTGAGCCGAAAGTAGCGTCTAGACGATCACACTTTAGAATATAAGTTTGGGTTGCAGAATGATTATTTTGGCAGCATTTTGGTGACAAAAGCAAAAGTAGTGGTATCGTATACACATTAACTTTTTTTATTCTTGGAGGTGCATAAATGATTCCAGTTCGCATTGAGTCCTTAATGCTCGGACTTGCACCCTCCCCTTCTGTTTTAACTCTTTGTTCTTTAAATCAGAATGAAAAATTTAAAGATGTAACTCTTCCCATTTGGGTTGGCTCTGCTGAAGCAACAGCAATTGCTGCTGCTTTAGAGCACAATAAGCAGCCTCGCCCGTTAACGCATTCGCTTATGAAAAGCGTTATTGATGCATTAAATGGAGAATTAGTACGAGTACTTATTGATAGTGTTGACGGAACAGTCTTCCACTCATCTTTAATCATCAGGCAAGGCATGAACACTTGTGTGCGAGTCGACGCAAGGCCAAGCGATGCAATTGCTTTAGCAATTCGTTGCGATGCTCCAATTTTTGTTGATGAAAAAGTTATGGAAGCAGCAAGCACACCTCGCTCACTTGCTCCTGGTGCAGAAAAGAAAATTGAATTAGAAGAATTCCATAAGTTTGTTCAAAATGTAACTCCGGATGATTTTGTTTAATAATTAAGATTTTTCTTTCTTTCTTTAAGTGGTGTGGCTGGCAACTTTGCCAGCCACATTTTTTATTTCTAAAATTTTAAGTCCGGAAAAACTTTTAGTTAAACTTTTAAATGAAAGAAAAGGTGCTGGCAATTTTGCCAGCGCCTCACTTAAAAGTAAATTAGTTATTACACACAACTAAACTTATTCAGTTAACTCAAGTTCGTCATCATCATCTTCTTCTGTTAATGACACTTCGCTTTTCAGTTGCCCTGAAACTTCTTCATCAAAAAAGCTTGTTTGACCTTGTGTTGCTTCAGAGGCTTTCTTCTTTTTATTACCAGCTGCCATTCTAGCAACAGCAACAACTTTATCATCACCAATCATATTCATGACTTTAACGCCTTGTGTTGCACAACCTTGGCGACTAATATCGCTTGCTTTAACACGAATAACAACGCCTTCTTCAGAAACAATCATTACTTCATTTGAGTCATCGATAACTTTCATTGCAGCAAGATTGCCTTTAGCAGCTGTCATCTTGATTGTATTAACACCCATACCGCCACGGTGCTTGAGCTGGTATTCTTTCACAGCAGTGCGCTTGCCATAACCTTTTTCAGTAATAACAAACAAGTCGCTTTCAGGGTCAGCAATTTCCATACCAAGAACACGAACGCCTTTATCTGTGTCAACATTCATACCACGAACGCCACTTGTGTCGCGACCCATAGCTCTAACTTCACTATCAAGGAAGTGTGCAGCTTTGCCTGCACTGCTAACCATCATGATGCTTGAATTTGGTTTGCTCCTGCGAACAGCAATAAGTTCATCGCCTTCGCGCAACTTAATAGCAATTAAGCCTGAACTGCGGCCATTCTTATATTGTGACATTGCTGTCTTTTTAATCATGCCATGGCTTGTGCCGAACAATAAATAATTATCTTCTGGGAAGTCACGCGTGTTAATAACAGCTGCTGTCTTTTCCCCTTTTTCATATGGGAGCAAATTAACAATAGCAGTACCACGAGCATGACGGCTTCCAAGAGGAATTTGATGAACTTTCAAACGATAAACTTTACCAAAGCTGCTAAAGAAGAGCATGTAATCATGTGTGCTTGCAACAAATAGCTGTTCAACAAAGTCATCATCTTTTAAGTTGACGCCAGCTTTGCCCTTGCCACCACGCTTTTGTTGTCTATAAGTTGCAACAGGAAGACGCTTGATATAACCACTGCGAGTGATTGTTACAACCATATCTTCTTCTGCAATTAAATCTTCAACATCTAAGTCGCGAGGTTCGTCACCAATTGTTGTACGGCGCTTGTCTGCATATTTACCTTTAATTTCAAGAAGCTCTTCTTTAATAATGCGAATGATTTCACGTTCATCACTTAAGACCTTCTTATAATATGCAATCTTTTCAAGAAGCTCAGCTAATTCCTTTTCAATCTTGTCGCGTTCCAAACCAGTCAAGCGACGCAATTTCATTTCAAGAATTGCATTTGTTTGAATTTCAGTTAATCCAAAACGCTTCATTAAAGCAGCGCGAGCATCAGCATCAGTTTGTGACTTCTTGATAATTTCAATAACTTCATCGATATTATCAAGAGCAATCTTGTAGCCTTCCAAAATATGAGCACGTTCTTCAGCTTTGCGCAAATCATATTTTGTGCGGCGAGTAATAACATCTTCTTGGTGAACAATATAGTGGTGGAGCATTTCTTTCAAGCTTAAGACTCTTGGAATACCATCCACTAATGCAAGATTTATGATACCAAAACCAGTTTGTAATTGAGTATGTTTATAAAGCTTGTTTAAAACGACTTGCGGTTCTTCACCGCGCTTTAAGTCAATTACAATGCGCATACCTTTGCGGTCTGATTCATCATTTAAGCCAGAAATTTCTGTAATCTTTTTCTGCTTAACAAGCTCGCCTATCTTTTCAATAAGCTTTAACTTGTTTACTTGATAAGGAATTTCTGTAACAACAATGCGCTGCTTACCAGATGCATTCTTTTCAATATGAGCTTTTGAGCGAATTGTAATGCTGCCGCGACCTGTTTCATACGCTTGCTTAATTCCTTCAGAACCCATAATCATGGCGCCAGTTGGAAAGTCTGGACCAGGAATAATTTCCATCAACTCTTCAAGAGTGATATCTGGATTTTCCATCTGTGCGATTGTGGCATCAATTGTTTCACCCAAGTTATGAGGTGGAATGTTTGTTGCCATACCAACAGCAATACCAGCAGAACCATTTACAAGTAAGTTCGGGAAACGAGCAGGTAAAACTTTTGGTTCTAATAAAGATTCATCATAATTTGGTTGCCAATCAACTGTTTCTTTATCAATTTCACGAAGCAGTTCCATAGAAGCTTTATTAAGGCGAGCTTCTGTATAACGCATAGCAGCAGCAGAATCACCATCAATTGAACCAAAGTTGCCATGACCATCAATCAATGGAACGCGCATATTAAAGTCTTGCGCCAAACGAACCATTGTGTCATAGATTGCAGCATCGCCATGTGGGTGATATTTACCCATACAATCACCAACAGGACGAGCAGATTTTACATGAGGTTTTGAAGGTGTAATTCCACTTTCATTCATCGCCCATAAAATACGGCGGTGAACAGGCTTTAAACCATCGCGCACATCCGGTAAAGCACGTGCAACAATAACAGACATGGAATATTCAAGGAAGGACGTTTCCATTTCTTTTGCGAAATCAGTTTCCGAGATTTTTCCAACATTAACGTCTGAAATACCAATATTTGTCTGAATTGCTTTTTCAGCACTGTCTGAAACTACATGTTTAGGAGCGTCATCTTCTCCTGGAAAATTTTCATCAGCCATAATTTAGTCCTCCCCTCTTAGATATCTAAGAATTTCTCGTCGATGTCTTTTGCATGTTCAGTAATAAAGTTCTTGCGGCATTCAACGTCGCTACCCATTAATTCTGAAACAACACGTTCGACTGTGGCCATATCATGAATTGTAACTTGGCGAAGAGTTCTGCTTTCAGGATCCATTGTTGTTTCCCAAAGTTGTTCAGGATCCATTTCGCCCAAACCTTTATAACGCTGAATTGAACAATTGTCTGGATTATCAGTAGAATCCATATATTCTTTCAAAGCTTCATCATTATAAAGATATTGCAGAACCTTACCTGTTCGTGAATTCTTCTTTTTAATTCCATAAAGCGGAGGGCATGCAATATAAATATATCCTCTATTAATAAGGTCTGGCATATAGCGGAAGAAGAATGTAAGGAGCAAAATTGCAATATGTGCACCGTCAACATCAGCATCTGTCATGATAATAATGCGATGATATCTTGCTTTATCTCCATCAAATTCTTCACCAATTCCAGTACCAATTGCTGTGATGAGTGAAGTAATTGTGTCAGAAGAAAGTGCTCTGTGAATACCAGCACGCTCAACATTTAAAATCTTACCGCGAAGAGGAAGGATTGCTTGATAGCTGCGTTCACGTGCTTGCTTAGCAGAACCACCAGCAGAATCGCCCTCGACGATGTAAAGCTCTGTAAGAGCTGGGTCTTTAATTGAACAATCTGCAAGTTTACCGGGCATTGATGCGCCGTCTAAAACACCTTTACGTGTTGCTTCACGAGCCTTTCTTGCAGCCTTACGAGCTTTTGCAGCTTGTGTTGCTTTACGTGTAATTTCTTTAGCAGGACCAGGATGTTCTTCCAAATATTCAGAAAGACCTTTTGTGACAGCACCCTGCACAAGTGCACGCATTTCAGTATTGCCAAGTTTTGTTTTTGTTTGGCCTTCAAATTGTGGTTCATGCAAACGAACACTAACAATTGCTGTCATGCCTTCACGAATATCTTCACCAGTAAGATTTTCATCTTTTTCTTTTAAAATATTTTGGCGGCGAGCATAATCATTAAATGTTCTTGTTAATGCATTACGAAAGCCTTCCAGATGAGTACCACCATCAATAGTATTAATATTGTTAGCAAAACTCATTGTTGTTTCGTTATAGGAAGTGTTCCATTGTAAAGCAATTTCAACTTCCCCATCTGCACTTTCAGCCTCGAAATAAATTGGAGTTTTATTGATTACAGTTTTGCCTTCATTTAAGAATTTTGCATAATCTAAAAGACCACCATTAAATTGGAAAGTTTCAACTTTTGGTTCTTCTTCACGCTTATCTGTAAGAATAATTTTCAGACCTTTGTTAAGAAATGCAGTCTGGCGAAGATGAGCTAATAAAACATTGTAATCAAACTTGATTGTTTCAAAAATTTCAGGATCTGGCCAGAATGTTACTGTTGTTCCAGTTGTTTTTGACTTGCCAACAACCTCCATTTTTCCAACAGTTTTGCCATATTCGAAGTTCATTTCATAAATTGAACCATCGCGCTTAACTTGAACTTTAACATGTGTGGAAAGAGCGTTAACAACAGAAACACCCACACCATGAAGACCACCAGAAACTTTATAGCCATTACCACCAAACTTGCCACCTGCATGTAAAACAGTTAAAACAACTTCAAGGGTTGGCTTTTTAAGCTTTGGATGTTTATCAACAGGAATACCACGACCATTATCTACAACAGTTACTGAACCATCTTCGTTAATAGTTACATCAATTTTTGTACAGTAACCCGCTAAAGCTTCATCAACAGAATTGTCTACAACTTCATAGACAAGATGATGTAAACCGCGAGGACCGGTTGAACCGATATACATACCAGGACGCTTGCGGACGGCTTCTAAGCCTTCAAGCACCTGAATATCAGCACCGGAATAACTGTTATTATTCTTCGCCAATTCAACTCCTTTTTCTTGTAGATTAA
This sequence comes from Acutalibacteraceae bacterium, assembly GCA_963606965.1. Taxonomy (GTDB): domain Bacteria; phylum Actinomycetota; class Coriobacteriia; order Coriobacteriales; family QAMH01; genus CAVDAL01. Next base: position 14,896 of record CAVDAL010000123.1, on the reverse strand, counting down.
ATTTTGTGATTTTTTATAAAATCAAACAACTATTATAGTGTATCCAAAAAGTGAATTTCTTGTAAGAGGGGCAAAAATTAAGATATGGCAGGATTTTGCGCGGATGCGGTGGTGGAACACTATTTTATTATTTTTAATAAAAAGTGCCTATTTATTTTCGTTTAAAGATTTTGCTTTTTCTAGCTCGATTTGCGCGCGCATAGCATTAAACATTGCATTTTTTAATTCTTCATTATCTATATTTTCAAGCTGTTTTTTTATATTATTTTCTTCTTCTTCAGTTAAAGGAATTGTTTGGATTCTCTCTTTCTTTTCACTGTTTAAAAGATTATTTTCTTTATATTTTTCTTTCGGCTGCTTTTTATAATTTTCCTTAGAAGTTTTAATGGATAGTTTTTTCACAACCTCAATATCTTCAACTTGAAGCATTGCATTTTCATCAAAGAAATTTCTTTCATTTTGTTCAATTTCTTTAAGTTTGATATTTAAATTCATTCGTAAAATTTCTTTACGCATATTTAATTCAGCTGTCCAAATTGCATTATCTGCATAAATGATAACTTCAGAACAATTTGTATTCGGAACAACAAAAACAGCACAAGTATGTTGTGCTATAGATTCATCAACACTTTTATACCAAGCTTGTTGGATTCGCATAGTATCCATTAAATTTGGATTTTTTCTTTGAATTTTGGAAAAGAAATTATCCAAATCGCCTTTTATGTAATTATTCTTTTTATCCACATTTACTCACTTAATGAATACAAATCTGGTACATATATCACTTGTGCTTCCTTTAAAAGATCATTTGGAAAATGCTCAAGACTTGTTGTTGTAATAAAAGTTTGAGCAGCACATATTAGATATTTTACTAAATCATTTTGATGATTTTTATCTAATTCAGACATTACATCATCTAATAGTAATATTGGTTTTTGATTTTTAATTTCTTGAATTGTTAACATTTCTGCCAACTTCCAAGCTAAAACTAAAGTGCGTTGTTGACCTTGGCTTGCAAACATCCTTGCATTATGGCCATTTAAAAAGAAAACAATATCATCCTTATGTGGTCCTATTAATGATTGTTTTCGCGCAACTTCACTTTCATGAATGAAGGCTAAAGATTTAATCATTTTATCTTGTATGCTCTTTACATTTTCATATTTATTTATTTCTAAAAATTCATCTTTAATTTCAATAGGATCATTTTTTTGCCTAGCTGAACTATCAAACCTGCTCCATGAAGGAAGATAAATTAAATCAATTTTTTCATTTGATAATTCTTGAAATATTTTTATAAAGTTTGTTTGAACTCTTTTAAAAAGTTTAAGCCTATTTAAAAGTAATTGAGACCCTATAGCAAGCACATTATCATTCCATGAATCGAAAAGCGCTCCAGACGTGATTTCTTCTTTTAAAAGAAGATTTTTTTGCTTAATTGTTTGCGTATATTCCTTCTTTAATTTTGAATAATTTTTTGAAAGAGATGCGCCAAGGTTATCTAAGGCATTTCTTCTTGCTTGTGAAGATGTTTTAATCATTTGAAGATCATCAGGAATAAAAAGAACTGACAAACAATTTTCTTGAAAATTTTGTTTGCTTTTTCGTTTCCCATTAACAATATATGAACGCTTCCCTTTTTCAAAAGTTAAAAGATGCTTTATTTTTCTCGATTCTTCTTTAAAGCATGTTTGAATAGAAGCATTATTTTGCCCCCATAAAATCAATTCTTCCACTTTTGGATTTTTAAAAGAATCACCATATGTTAATAGCTGCAATCCTTCGATAATATTCGTTTTACCGCAGGCATTTGGGCCATAGAAAATTATCAATGGTGAATTAATATCAATATGTAATTTTTTATATGCTCTGAAATTCACATAATTAATTTCAGAAATTTTAAGCGACATTTTTTAACTCAAGCGAACCGGCATTGTTAAATACAGATAATTTTTATTTTCTGAGCTTTTTATAATGCCAGGCTTTAAAGATGCTTGCAATTCAAAAATAGTATCACCATCAATTACTTGAAGACCGTCTAAAATATATTGATGATTAAAAGCAATTTCTAATGATTCGCCAGTAATATTTGCTTTAACTTTTTCTGTAGCTCCACCAATATCTTGTGTTCGTGATGAAATTGTCACTTCTTGATTTTCAACAGAAAAAGATAACTTAACTGGAGTATGAGCTTGTGCTAATAATGCAACACGCTTTATAGCTGTAATAATTGATGATGTATCAATTTCTGCTACACAAACTTTATCTTTTGGAAGTAACTGTTTGTAATTTGGATATGTTCCTTCAATTTTTCTGCTTACAAAAATTGTATTTCCGAAAACAAAAACAATTTGATTATCTGAAAATGAAATTGTTATATCGTCTTCTGTAGAAGCTGCTTTTGCAACGCCTTCAAAAATCTTTCCCGGAATGATTGCTTGAAAATCTTCAACACCTTGAATATTTGTTTCTAAATCTGCATAAGCAAGACGATATGAATCTGTTGCAACACAACGAGCTGATCCATTTTCAACAATAAATAAAACACCAGTAAGTATTGGTCTTGAATCATCTTTTGAAGCAGCTCTTCCAACACAATTAACTGCTTTTTCAATATCTTTTGTTGGTAATGTTATAGAAAGTGAAGTGTTTACTTCTGGGAAATATGGAAAATCAGCTGCATTAAGAGTTGATAATGTGAATGATGAATCCATGCAAGAAATTGTAACAATATCACCTGAACTTTCAATTGTTACTGCTGCATCTGGAAGGCTTTTAATAATGTCACTAAATAACTTGCCTGGAATAACAGTTTTTCCTGGCTCTTGTACATCAACTGGAATTGTATGTTTAATAGAAATTTCAAAGTCTGTTGTTTGAAATACTGCTTTACCATCGCGTACATCTACTAATATCCCTGAAAGAATAGGAAGTGTTGATCTTAATGATGTGCCACGAAGCACAATTGCTAAGGTATTCACTAAATCATTTTTACTAACAGCAAATTTCATCTTTTCCTCCACATTCACATAAATAATAATAAATTATATATATAAATACTTAGTATTAATAATAGAGCAAGTGGAAAAGTTAAAAACTATTATTTGCCCTAATAATTACCGGCGTATCTTTTAAATTTTATGTTAAAAACATCTTTGCTTTTTAACATGCTCCTTTATCTATCAACATTTATTAACAGTTTTTTCACCTTAAATTAACCATTAACTTTTTAAGTTTGTCCTTATCTGTTCAATTTGGTCAGCTAAAGATTTATTTTCTTCAACATCTTTTTCTATTTTACTTACACTATACATTACTGTTGTGTGATCCCTGTTTCCAAAATTCTTCCCTATACTTTCAAGTGATTCTTCAGTCAAATATCTTGAAAGATAAATAGCAATATGTCTTGGTCCAGTTAAAGTTTTTGCTCGCTTATTGCTTAATAAATCTTCATGGGAAATATTAAAGAAATTTTCAACGGCACTTTGTATTGAAGAAATTGTAACTTGTTTTGTTGTTGTATCTGGGAAGAAACCATGCAAAATATCTTTTGCTTCATTAATGCTAATTGTTGGTTTTCTAAACAAAGTCATATTCCCAATAATTTTATTAACAGCACCTTCAATTTCACGAATATTTGAAGTTGAAGTTTCTGCGATAAAATCTAAAACTTCATCTGGAATTACACCAAAAAATGTTGAAGTTTCTTGTCTGTGGGAATAAAAGTTTTTAATAATTGCAAGACGTGTTTCATAATCTGGTGGACGTACATCAACAAGTAAGCCATTCATAAATCTTGAACGCATACGTTCATCCATATCGATATCTTTTGGAGCACGGTCTGCAGATAAAACAACTTGTCTATTTCTATTGATCATGTCATTAAATATATTAAAAAGCTGTGTAATTGTTTCACCTTTATTAGCAAGATATTGAACATCATCAATTAAAAGAACATCTCTTCCGCGATATTTATTGTCGAATCTATCCCAATCTTTATTTTGAACAGCAGAAACATAATCTTTTAAGAAGTCATCTGCAGGTGCATACATAATGGACATATTTGGAGCTGTTTTATTAATATAATTTGCAATAGCTAAAAGAAGGTGAGTTTTTCCAAGTCCAGAATTTCCATATATGAATAGTGGATTGTATAGACCGCCTGGCTGTTCTGCTACTGATAAAGCAGCACTTCTTGCAAAATCATTTGAAGGACCAACAATAAATGAGTCGAATGTGCACTTTGAAAATAAAGCTTCATAACCTTCTTTAAATAAGCTATTTCTTTTTTCTTTTTCTTCTAAATTTACATTTATATTTTGTTGTTTCTGTTTTTGATAGTTTGAAGAATTTTGCTGCATGATATCTTCTGGATTTACAAAAACATTTACAAAATCTGGTTCTTGTAAGTTTTGGTTATTTTGTTGTTCGAATACAGATTCTAAATTATTTGCATTCTGTTGTATGTTTTGGTTTTGATTATTTTGTTGAGTATTAACTTCTGTAGCTTCATCTAAAAATACTAAGACAAGATAAGTTTCTCCACTTACTTCTTTAATAGCATTTTTTATATCATCTATATATGATCTATTAACAATACTTTCTACTGTTTCATTACGAGCAACTAATATCAATTGATTATTTGATATTCCTAAAGGCTTCAACATATTTAATGCAGCACTTCTGGCGGAGCTTGCTTTTTCATCTTCCCCGCGTAATAAATAATCTAAAGTTAATAACCAAAGCTCGTCTTTATCCATTTATTTTTCCTTAATCTTCAATATAAGAATAACCTTGCGGTGTTAATTTTCTTTTTCTATTTTTTGTAGATTCTAATAATCCTTTTTCTTCCAAACTTTCCAAAATTCTATATGCAGTGGAAACACTTATTTTAAGGTAATTATTAATTTCTGTAGGTCCAATATTAGGAATTTCTGCAGCTAATTGTAAAACATCTTTTTCTTTTGCAGAAAGTTTAATTTTTTCTGTTGTGTTTTGTGCTCTATCTGAATATTCCTGGAAAACTACTGGCTTTTCTTGCTGCTGGGTTGATTCTTTTGTTGTTATTGTTATTACTGTTCCAGCTGCAATATTATCTTCAATAACAAGGCGACCATTTGAAAAGCTTAAATATTCTTTAACTATTGGTAACCCTGAGCCTACCCCGTTTATATATTTTTTCATTTCATTTGTTGCGGATGAAAAACCAGGTAATTGCGCATGAGCTTTATCTGCAATTCCTGGACCTTGATCTGCAAAACGAATTGTGCAGCCGTTGTCGAAAATCGATACAACTGGTTCTTGGAAGTGAGCATGAATAAAATTTTCTGCGACTTGTCTTATTACTGTATACGGAATTGTTCCACCAAGTGAAGAAGCCATTTCATATGTTTTTGATGCAATTTGTTCTATATATTCAAGAATTCCACATGGCTGAATGTCAATGATTCTTGGTGAGGAAAGGAAATCATCATAAACAGCAATGCGTGCTATTTGCATTTCTTGTTCTAAATTTTCACTTTCCATTTTCACTTTCCTTTTTCATTTTGTGTGAAAAGAGTGTAGTTTTCCACAAGGATTTTAACAAGTGTTTTTCACAAAGAAAAGCGTAAAAGACAGTGAAAAATAAAAATGAAAATATGCTATGAAAAAAGAAAAATAGTATTTAGCAGGTATTTTTCAAGTTTTCCACATCATTTTCCACAACTGTTGAAAAGTTGAATAAAAAGTGAAAAATAAGAGTGGAAAAGTTATGTGAAATGTGAAAAACTCACTGATTTTGTATTTAATTGCGAACATTTGTACTGAAAAGCTAATGAAAAATTGTGAATAAGTGGAAAACTGTTCTTATTAATCATAAATATAGAATAATTTTATCTATTTTTTAATTAATTAAATTTCTTGATTTAAGTTCAATAAACAACAAAACTGCAGGTCAGAGGTATAGTTTTGTTTAATAGTGAATTTAAAACTAAGTTTTCCACAAACTTTTATATTTGTTGACGTGCTTTTTCCACATTTTCCACAATTTTCGAAGTTTTTTACATTTTTTACTTGACTAATTTCTTTTTTTGGAAGCTGTATTTAAAAATAGTGTAATTATTAAAAATGATATGAATTTTAAGTAACTATAGTTTCCTTTTAGTAATTTACCGTTTAAATTTTATTTGTTAAATAAGTTTAAACTTTCCTTGACCTTGAAAATTTTCTGTACTACAATTCGTAGGCTTATGTAAGTATAGGGGCAACCCTAGGAGGAAATAGTGAAACGTACATATCAACCAAACAAACGTAAACGTGCTAAGTGCCACGGTTTTCGTTCACGTATGTCTTCTAAAGGCGGTCGCGCAGTTTTGAAAGCTCGTCGTGCAAAGGGCCGCAAGAGCATTTGTGTTTAATTAGAAGAATTATGTGAGGCAGTGCTTTGAAAGGCACAATTAAATCTAAACAAGATGTTGAGCGCTTATTCCAAGAAGGAAGGCGCTCTTCTTCTTCTTTAGTAAGTATAATCTATCAAAAAAAGCCTAGTGAAATAGTAGGAATTGGTAGATGTGCTTTTATTGCTGGGAAGAAGCTTGGAACAGCTCCTTTTCGTAATAGATGTAAGAGAGTCATGCGTGAAGTAGTGCGTGAACTCGGTGGTGCATGGCAAAATTATGATGTAATTTTCATTGCTAGAAAAAGTATTGCATTCTGTCCGCACCAAAAAGTCTTAAAAGACTTTAAATATCAGTTAACTAAAGCTGGTGTTCTTCAAAATGGATAAACATAAAATTTGGAAGTCCATTAAAGTTTTACCAAAAAGAGGAGCTTTAGCTTTTGTAAAATTTTATCGGCAGGCAATCTCTCCGCTATTCCCGCCATGTTGCCGATATACACCCACTTGTTCTGAATATGCTTATATAGCTATTGAGCGCTATGGGTTTTTAAAAGGTTCATGGATGGCAATTAAAAGAATTCTACGGTGTCATCCGTGGCACAAGGGTGGATATGACCCTGTGCCATAATGGAATAGTTTGAGAGGAAAATTTTATGTGGGATGGTATTCTTAATGGTTGCAGCTATTTCCTAAATTGGCTTGCAAACCTTGTCGGCGACTGGGGTTTAGCAATTATTATTGTTACCCTAGCAATTCGTTTAATTCTTTTCCCCTTGCAACGTAAGCAGTATAAAACTACGTTTGCAATGAAAGAATTTCAACCAAAGATTCAACGAATCCAAGAATTGTATGCTGGGGATCAGCAAAAAATTCAAGAAGAAACAATGAAGGTTTATAGAGAAACAGGTTTTAATCCTCTTTCTGGTTGTTTGCCTTTATTAATCCAAATGCCTATCTTTATTATTTTGTTCCAATGCTTACGTTGGAAGCTTTATAACTTTGAGGGCGTGTCTTTTTATAATATCCTTCCAGTATTAACACAAACAGTTCCTGAAGCTGTTAAACAAGCAACAAGTAATGGCGCATTTGCTTATTGCATCCCTTATATCTTGTTTGCTATTCTTTTTGTTGCATGTTCTGTTGTTCCAATGATTATTCAAATGAAGCAGAACCCGCAGCAGAAAAGTCAAACAATGATGATGCTTGTTATGATGGGCATTATGTTTATTTGGATGGCATACATCTCTCCTGCCGGTGTTATTCTTTATTGGTCACTTTCTTCTGCATTTGCTGTTTGTCAGCAATTAATAACTAATAAATCTTTAGAGAAGCAAAAAGAAGAACATGAAGAAGAAGTTTCTGTAAAACCTATTGAAGTTAATGTTGAGCGCAGAGTTAAAAAACAACGTCAACACAAGTCTCATTAAGGTTTATTTAAGTAATAGTTATATTGGAGTTATAAAATGTCAGAAGAAATTAATGAAGTTGAAGAAGAAGAGCTTGTATTAACAGAAGAAGAACTTGATTCTGTTGCAGATGCAGCAATTGAAGCTTTGCGTGATATCTTAAGTTACTTTGATGTTTCAGGCGCTGAAATTAATGAATATGAAGGCGATGACCACGAGATTATTCTTGATGTTGTTGGTGGCGACGGCTTAGCTACTCTTATTGGTAGACATGGGAAGACTCTTGAAGCATTACAATTAATTGTTTCTACAATTACATTCCGTAAAATTGGTTTCCACTACCCTGTTATTATTGACGTTGAAAGCTATATTCATCGTCAGCGCCAGAAGATTGAATCTATGGCTGAAGCTGCTGCGGAACGTGCGTGCAGGCAAGATAAGCCTGTTAAGATGCGTACAATGACTCCATATGAACGTCGTCTTGTTCATATGGCTTTAAGAGATGATACTCGTGTGGAAACTTCTTCAGAAGGCAAAGATCCACATCGATATGTTGTTGTTCACCCAGTGTAAGGAATGTTTCACGTGAAACAATTAGATACAGAAAGAGCCGCTTTAAAGGCGGCTCTTTTACGTTTAGAGTTAAATATAAGTGAAGAGCAAGAAGAGCTTTTATTAAAGCATCTACATCTTGTTATTGAGAAGAATAAAGAAATAAACCTAACAAGGATAAGTTCTGTTGAGGAAGCTATAGTCTTACATATAGAAGACTCACTTTCCATATACAAGAACTTCAGTCAATTAGAAGGCAACTTTCTTGATTTGGGTACAGGTGCTGGTTATCCAGGAATTCCTTTAGCTATTATTTCTGGTAAGCAAGGTGTATTACTTGATTCTGTAAAGAAGAAAGTAAATTGTGTACAAGAGTTTATCAATGAATTGCAGTTAGATAAACAAATTAAAACGTGCGGCTTAAGAAGTGAAGAACTTGCTGTGAAAGAAAAGAATGTGTATTCAATAGTAACAGCAAGAGCTGTAACACAATTAGTTTCTTTAATGGAACTAGCTTCGCCGCTTTTAAAGAGCGGCGGAAGCTTGTTAGCAATGAAGGGTTCGTGTTCTAAAGAAGAAGAGTCTTCTGCTAAGAAAGCAGAAGAACTTACTGGTTTAAAACTTATTAACAAGAAAGAATTCACTATAGGTGAAGAAAAGATTCATAGGTCTTTATATGTATTTAAAAAAGTTTCAAAGTCTAAAGTTAAGTTACCAAGAAGAAATGGCTTAGCAACTTCAAAACCGCTTGCCTAGTTTGTCTGAAATTCTCTAATCAAGAACCTTTGTCAATTTTGCCGTTATTTATATTTATGAAAAAGGAATGTTTCACGTGAAACATTCCTTTTTCTTTAGTCTTAAAAAATATTCCCAAAGGAAAAAAGAGTTTAAGCTCTATAATGTTCAAGACTGATTGAAAGGAGCGTTGTGAATTTTAAAGATAATAAAGTTAGTAATTGCATAGTTATAGGTGTAATAAATCAAAAAGGTGGAGTTGGTAAAACAACAACCACAATTAATTTAGCAGCATCTTTAGGTGAGCAAAAAAAGAAAGTTCTACTTATTGATTTAGACCCACAAGGGAACAGTTCAAGTGGACTTGGTGTAGAAAAACGTAATTGCGAATATAGTTCTTATGATTGTTTGCTTAATGATGAAGTAAACACTGAAGAAGCTATTGTAAATACAGACACTGAAAAAGTTTGGGTTATACCTGCAACACTTGATTTAGCAGGGGCGGAAACTGAACTTGGACAAGTTATAGCACGTGAGACACGTTTAGCAGATGCAATTGACGAGGTGAAAGAATACTTTGATTATGTATTAATAGACTGTCCACCTTCACTTGGTCAACTTACTGTAAATGCTTTAACTGCTTCCGATCAAGTAATTATTCCAATACAGTGTGAATTCTTTGCTTTAGAAGGATTAACAAAAATTATCGAAACAATCAACATAATCAAAAAACGCTTAAATCCAAATCTTGAAGTTCTTGGTGTTTTATTTACCATGTTTGATAATAGGACTACGTTAACTAAACAGGTAATTGATCAGGTTACTGAATATTTTGGCGATAAGGTCTTTGATACAAAAATTCCAAGAACAGTAAGACTTGCTGAGGCTCCAGGCTTTGGTCAATCAATAATTGAATATGAACCAAACGGCAAAGGCGCAAAAGCATATAGAAATTTTGCAAAAGAAGTTCTTGAGCGTTGTAAGCAATTATCAGATTAAAAGGAGTTTTAAATGGCTACAAAGAAAAGCGGGCTTGGAAAAGGTTTGGGTTCTCTTATAGAAGAGGCGGCAATAGAATCTGGTAATGAAAAAAGCCAAGAGGAACTCCCTATTTCTGAAATAAAACCAAATCCTAATCAACCAAGAACAGATTTTAATGAAGAAGCTATAGCAGATTTAGCAGAGTCAATAAAGAAAGAAGGCTTGCTTCAACCAATCCTTGTGCGTCCAGACGGCAAGGGATATCAAATAATAGCAGGCGAACGCAGATGGCATGCATGTAGGCAAGCAGGTTTAAAGAAAGTTCCTGTGCGCATTATGCCAATGGACGATGTGCAAACACTCAGAGTTGCTTTAGTAGAAAATCTCCAACGTACAGACTTGAATGCAATTGAAGAAGCTCGAGGTTATAAAGATTTAATGAGAGTTGGCAATTTCACACAAGAGCAGCTTTCAAAAGAAATTTCTAAATCAAGATCAGCTATTGCAAATGCGCTTCGTCTTTTAGATTTGCCTGAAGAAGTTCAAGCACTCCTTTATGAAGGAAAATTAACAGCGGGTCATGCAAGAGCAGTTTTATCAGTCCCTGAAGAAGAAAAAAGAATTAAGTTTGCTCAAAAGATTGCTAACGAAGGCCTATCTGTCCGTGAGGCAGAAAATCTTGCAAGATTATTTGCATCTGGTGATATAGAGCGTGCAAAGAAGCCGCCGATGCCTCGTTCATATAAAGTTGTCGCAAAAGATTTGCGCAAACACCTTGGTACAGGGGTTAAAGTTAAATCATCAAAAGGAAAAAATAAAATTGAGATTGATTTTAAGGATGAAGAAGACTTACAACGAATTTTTATGATTATAAAGCACTCAGAGAATTAGATTACATTATCAATGAGATAGATAAAGCATGGCGCTGTTTTTAAGACAGCGCCCTTTGTTTTAATTGTCCACAAGCACCATCAATGTCAGCGCCTTTAGAATTGCGAATGCTCACTTCAATATGTTCTTTTTGCAAACTTTCTTCAAAATATTTTAAATTTAGCGAGGGGAGCAGTTTATGTTTCCTGTCAGCGCTGTCGACAGGATTTAATGGAATAAGGTTCACATGAGAAAGCATCCCATGACAAAATTCAATTAATGCATCTAAATGTTCTTCATCATCATTTATATCTTTAATTAAAAGATATTCAAGGCTAGGGCGACGTTTTGTAAATTCCCCATAATCTTTTAAAGCCAACTTTAGCTCTGGTAGTGTCTGAGTTTTTAATTTTGGCATGATTATGTCTCGAGTTCTTTGAACAGCAGAGTGCAAAGAAATAGCTAAAGTATATTGTTCTGATATGTTTTTAAACTTGTTAATTCCATCAATGAGCCCGCAACTAGAAACAGTTATATGGCGTGCGCCAATTTCAAATCCTGATTTTGAATTCATCCAGTGCAAGGCCTTCATTAATTCAGTATAATTTGCAAAAGGTTCGCCTTGGCCCATAGCAACAACATTGCTAACACGCTTATTAAAATCTTTTGCTACAACTTGAACTTGTGACAGAATTTCCCCACAGCTTAAGTTTCGTAAAAATCCACTACCGCCTGTTGCACAAAAAATGCAGCCCATAGCGCACCCAGCTTGCGTGGAAAAGCAAACAGTTAAGCGTTCGCCGTCTGAAGAAGGAATGCCGACAGTTTCAACGCTGATTCCGTCATCAAATTCAAGCAGGTATTTTCTTGTTCCATCTTCAGAAATTTGCTTAAGTAAAACCTTTGGGGAACAAATACTAAAAAGAGTCGCCAGTTCTTCACGCAAATTTTTAGAAAGATTAGTCATTTCACTAAAGCTTTCAACATTTTGCTTGAAGAGCCATTGTTCAATTTGTTTCACGCGAAACATTGGCTGCCTAAGCTCTTGAATGCAAGCCTGTAGCTCCTCGTGGGTCAGTGATTTTATGTCGCTTTTATCTGCCATAGTAATGTTGTAAGATAACAGAAGTTTGATAAGTCACAATGGAAAAAGACGATAAAGGGCTCAAGATGAAGTGCACATACACATGTAATCCAAGTGAAACAAAAATAGTTCTTCTAAAAGGCGGCAAAAGTGGCGAACGTGAGATTTCTCTTTTGTCTGGCACAGCATGTGCTCAAGCTCTGCGCGAAAAAGGCTTTGATGTAGTTGAAATCGATCCAGCGGAAAATGACTTTATCAAAAAGATAGAAGAAGTTAACCCTGATGTTATTTTTATTGCTCTCCATGGTCGCGACGGTGAAGATGGGTGCGTCCAAGGTATGTGTGAGATGATGGGCATTCCTTATACAGGTCCTGGCGTTTTAGCAAGCGCGCTCGCCATGGATAAATGCAAGGCAAAAACATTTTATATTGCATCAGGTTTGCCGACTCCGCATTCTATAACCTTGTTTAAAGGCGAAGAATATAGCATCGAAGATATTGTTGGCACAGTTGGGGAAAAATGTGTAGTTAAACCAGCTCGTGAAGGTTCAGCTTTAGGCGTGAGCATTGTGAATACGCCTAGCGATCTTGAATCTGCAATTAATAATGCGTTTTCACATGACGATGAAATTTTGGTTGAACGATTTGTTGAAGGTACAGAGGTAACAGTTGCTGTGCTTGGCAACAGTGAACCTGAGGCTTTACCAGTAATTGAGATTGTTCCACAAGAGTCTAGCGATTTTTATGATTTTGAAGCTAAATATGCTGCTGGTGGGTCTACGCATATTATTCCAGCGCGTCTTAGCGACGAGATTACACAAAATTGCCAGCGTATTGCTTTATCTGCGCATAAAGCTCTTGGCTGCAGGGGAGTGTCGCGTTCAGATTTAATTGTGGATGCTTCCGGAACATGCTGGCTTTTAGAAACAAATACAATTCCTGGAATGACAGAGACATCTCTTCTTCCAGATGCAGCGCGCAAAATTGGTATCGAGTTTAATGAACTCTGCGAGCTGTTGGTGAATTTAGCTTTTGCAGAAAACTAAAGTTTTGGTATACTTCTTCTTCGCGTGATGCGCACAGACGCTACGCGAGATGCGATGCGTTATCTGCTAATAAAAAGCATCGCAAGTTTTTCAGGTACTGGAGGGATGTCCGAGCGGCTGAAGGAGCACGATTGGAAATCGTGTGTGCGGCAAAACCGTACCCAGGGTTCAAATCCCTGTCCCTCCGCCAGTATCTTTTTAAATCAAAATCATTTAATGTTATCAAGCTCGTCAAGCGGATAAGTGTTGTATCCTTCATAACTGTAGCTTGCGTCGATGCCTTTCATATATACTTGCCTATTAGATATATCAGGCGTTAAAGCCTCTTTAAGAATGCTCTTAATTTCGATATCGCGAATGGGGCTACGTTCCATAGCAAGAAGATAGTCTTCTTTATTAATTTTGCTCCAGTCTATAACTTTCTTGATTTCTTGTTTAAAGATACAATCAAGCCATATGCGAGTGCTACGCCCGTTTCCTTCACGAAAGGGATGTGCAACATTCATTTCAATATATTTACTTACAATTTCATTAAAATTTGATTGTGGCATTTTATTAATAGCACTAAGAGCAGCATCAAGATACATTATTGGCGCAAAACGGAAGTTGCCTTTTGAAATATCAACTTTACGTATTTCACCAGCAAAGTCATATATATCTTGGAATAAATATGCGTGAATAGATGACAATCCTGCAAATGTTCCAACTTCGAAAGTATCAAGCAAGTTAGTATCATAAAGTTCAAGAGCGCGTAACTTACTAAAGCGTTCTTCTTCATGTGCAAGCTCAATATCATTTGATATGTTAAGTTTGTTTTCAAGAGTCATATTTATTCCCAATAGATTAAATTTTTAAATAATCATGAATTATTTTAAATTGTTTCCTTCATATTATAAATGACAATAAAGAGTTTATGTAATTAAAAAGAAATAGTTGCAGTTGACTCTAGCTATAATGCAATTTTCAAAGTTCAAGATAAAGAGCTTGGTTATTCCAATGAATATTCATTTTTATGAGTAGAAGGCTGGTTGAGGATTATGCTTGGTCAGCTTTTCATATGTTGTCAAGAAGTGAAATGGCAAGATAGTCCTCATACTTGCATACTGAATCAATAAACATCATATACATGTGCTTATATATGCGCGTGCGATGGGTTTATTTTTGATAGCACAATTTTAGTGTTAGCAAAAAGGGGGAAGGCGTCAAGCTATGAGGAAGATTGATGTTTCACCACGCTTGTGCATTGTGTTGCCTTGCTACAACGAAGAAGAAGTTTTGCCTTCTACAATTGATATTTTGAAAGGCAAACTTGAACAATTAATTTCAGACGGCAAGATTGCTGCAAATTCAGTTGCATTATTTGTTGACGATGGCAGCAAAGATGCAACATGGAAAATCATTTCAACAATTGCAAATGCAGATGTTTTGTTTGAAGGTTTAAAGCTTGCTCATAACAGGGGACATCAAAATGCTTTGCTTGCAGGATATGGCTGCGCTGCAAAGTTTTGCGATATTTGCATAAGCATGGATGCGGACCTGCAAGATGATATCAATGCAATTGACGAAATGATTGATAAATACATAGCAGGTGCAAATATTGTTTTTGGTGTTCGCAATGACAGAAGCACAGATACTATTTTTAAGCGTGCAAGTGCCGGTGCATTTTATAAATTTATGAACGCATTAGGCGTAGACACTATTCCAGACCATGCTGACTTTCGCCTGATGGACAAAAAGGCGCTGCAAGCTTTAAGTGAATATACAGAAGAAAATATGTTTTTGCGTGGCGTTGTTGCAGACATTGGTCTAAATACTGCGATTGTTTTCTACAAGCGCAAAGAGC
>CAVDAL010000122.1:0-6148 GCA_963606965.1 Acutalibacteraceae bacterium | reverse complement strand
TCTATTTTTAGAGTATATTAAAGAAAGGAAACGACATGCAGAAAAAAGGTATAGCCGCATTTTTTGCGCGACTTGTGCTTTCTGTTGTTTTAGTAATAAGCTTCACACCAATGTGGGCTTTTGCTGATACAGGTGGCACAGGCACGGCTCAACCAGTCGCAAAAATTGTAAATCAAGAATCGGGGATAGTAACATACTATGATGATTTCGCTGATGCTTTTAAGGCTGCTACAAATGATGAAACAATCATAGTTACCAGAGATGTTGAATTAACATCTACAACTGTGGTTCCAGCTGGAACAAAAGCAACTTTGAATTTACATGGTTATGCAATTACAGCTGGCGGCACATTTAGCGGTAGCTCAATGTTTGCAGTTCAACGCGGCGCAACATTAACCATTCAAGATGAAGGCGCAGAGATTACCAAAAACGAAGGTAAAGGCACAATTAGCTGTGAAAGCAATACAAATGTTACTTCTGCAATTGAATTAGTTAATGAAGGCACTGATGGCGCTACAGCAAGCCTTACTGTTAGCAGTGGTTCAATCACTGGCTATACCTATGGTATAAGCGTTGCTGAAGCACTCCAAACTGCAGACATTACAATTAATGGTGGCACAATCAAAGGCACAGCTACAGATGCAAGCTTTGGCATTTACTTGCCACAGGGCAAATTGACTCTTACTGCTGGCACAGTTGAAGGTGCTACAGGCATTTATACAAAAGCAGGCACAGTCTCTGTTCCTGAAAATAGCACAGTCACAGTTAAGGGCGTTGGCACAAAGGCAGACTTTGCTCATAAAGATAGCAGCGCAGCTTCCACTGGCGACGCATTCGTCGCTGAAAATTGCGGAACAGCTGCAAAGATTGAAATCAAGGCTGGCATATTTAATTCTGCAAAAGCATCAGCTGTTGCAAGCTATGCATATACAACTGAAGAAACAACTCCAGAAAATGTAGCTGTAGCTGGCTTTATTACTGGCGGCAAGTTCAACACTCAGCCAGCATATAAACTTTGTGGTGAAGACCTGATGCCATCTGAAAAAGGTGAAGATGGCTATTACACAGTAGGTGATGGCACTGCAGTAGCTTCTGTAGGTGAAAAATATTTCACAAGCTTTGCAGATGCTCTTGCAGCAATTACAGATAATTCAACAGTCACAATGTATGATGACGTTGCACTTGATGAATCAATCAAGATTGCTAATGCAGGCGTTGTGCTTGACTTAAATGGTCACACAATTAAAGCTAGCGATAAAGTAAGAACGGATAATAAGGAAGATGCAGTTATTATTGTTAAGCGCGGTGGCGAATTAACAATCAATGATTCTTCTAAAGATAAAACAGGCAAAGTTAGCGCTAATAGCAATGAAAGCCTATCTTGCGCTGTTAAAGTGACATATACAGGTGAAACTGACGAAACAATTCCTGCCAAGGTCACAATTAATGGTGGCACTATCGAAGGTACTTGCTATGGTGTTGCTGGCACAGGTCTTAAAGGCCGTGGCAACACAGAAATCACAATCAATGGTGGCACAATTACAGCTGAAACAGAATCAGCTGTTTATCAGCCACAAAAAGGTAAATTAGTAATTACTGGTGGCACAATTGAAGGTCCAGCTGGTGTTACAGTTAAATCTGGTACAACATCAATTACTGGTGGCACAATCATTAGTACAGAAGCTACTGCTTCTACACTTGTGCACAATGGTGATGGTGTTACACCAAATGGCTCTGCTTTAATTGTTGGCAACTGCAGCTATCCTGGTGGTGCTCCAACAATTGAAGTTACTGGTGGCACATTCAAGACAACTGCTGCAAATGCTACTGCAGTTGAAAGTTATGCTTATGGTTCTACTGAAAGCAAAGCAAATGAAGCTGTAGAAAAATTTGTTTCAGGTGGTACATTCGCAAGCCAGACTCCATATGAATATTGTGCTGCTGGCTATATTCCGGCAGAAAAGAATATGGACGGCGTATATACTGTTGAAGAAGGCACAGCTCAAGCCAGAATTGGTGAAAAATATTACGAAACATTTGAAAAGGCATTTGCAGCTGCTGGCGCAACTGATGTAATTGTTTTGGTTGAAGATGTAACTCCAACAATTAAGTTGGAAGCAGGTCAAAGCTTTACATATTATGCAAATGGTAAGACATTCACTAATACAAATATTACAGCCAAAGATAACGATGGCAAATCTTACATGCCAAGAGTTAAAACAGATTCAACAACTGGATATGTAACTTATACATCAGTTGTCGCTGTTGCAAAAATTGACACAACAAAATATGAAACTTTAGCTGACGCTATTGCTGCTGCTCCAACTGGTGAAGAAGCAGCACCTTCAACAGCTACAACAATCACATTGTTAGATAATTGCGAGGGTGGAATCCTTGAGATTCCTGCAAATAAGAATATTGTTATTGATCTTGGTAATAATGAATATGAAATTACAAGTGGTGGAAATCTTGCAAAAGGTTTGCTTGTTAATGCAGGCGCAAAGCTTGTATTACAGAAGGGCTCATTTGTATCTACAAGCGCTTCAAGTTTGCCTTATCTTGTTTGGAATGAAGGCGACTTAACAATCGATAACGTCAAGCTCCAGAACGCAAGTAGCCAAATTAATAAATATGATGTGATTGCAAAGGCTGGCACTCTTGATATTAAGGGTGAAAGTGCTCTTGATATTGCTGATGATACTTATAAATCATCAAGCATTGCTTTGAATATTGATGTTGCAGGCAATCCAGAAGTAACTGTTGAGTCTGGCGACAAAAGCCCAGCAATTAATGGCAAGATTGAAATTACAGGTGCAATTACAGATCCTGGCAAGATAAATCTTGATCTTGAAGGCGGCACATATACAAGTGCAACTTTGACAGTTGCAGATGATGCATCTGGCTTCATTGTTAAAAAGGCTAGCGGTGTTACATTAGCTGCTCCAGCAAAATATGCATGGGATAAAGACAATTATCTTGTTGGGGCTGAAGCTTCTATCACTACAGGAGATGCTCCTGCTGTAACAACATATTACGCAACATTTGAAGACGCTTATGCTGCTGCAAAAGCTGATAACAAAACAATCAAGCTCCTTGCAAATGTTGCTCCAGAAATTGAACTTGCAGTAGGTGCTTCATTTACATTTAATCCAAATGGATTCACACTTACTGCTACAAAAGTTACAGCTGCAAAAGATGGTCAAACTGTTTACATGCCACTTCGCACAGAAGATAAAGCTGCAGGCACAGTAACTTACAAGTCAGTATTAGCAGCTGCTCAAATTGGCACAACATATTATGCTTCTTTGGCAGACGCTGTAGCAGCAGTTACAGTAGCTGAAGATGGCTCATTGCCAGAAACAGCAACAACAATTAAGTTGTTAAGAGACGATACTGAAGGCGCAAAGATCGCATTTGTTAAGGGTCAAAATATCGTAATTGACTTTGATTCAAAGACATATACTATTAAAGACTCAGACGAAGGCTTTGTAGGCTTTGACGTTGCAGATGGCGCAAAGCTTGAATTAAAGGGCGGCACTTTAACGACTGCTGCTAGTTCAAAATGTTTTGCACTTGTTTCTAACGCTGGCGATTTAACAGTTAATGGCACTATTCTTTCAAAGAACAGCGTCTATACAGGGCCAATGTATACATTGATGGTGACAGATGGCACAGCTGTTATTAATAACAAAGCTAAGCTCATTGCCAACAAAGAAGCAGCAAATGATTATGCTTTAATTGTTGGTGTTAAAAATGACCCTAAAGTTACTGTTAATGATTCTACAGTTCAGGGTAAGATTGTAGTTTCTGGCACTGTTACAGACCCTGAAAATACAAACCTCAAGCTTGAAGCTGGCACATATACAGATGCAACTTTGGTTGTTAATGCAAACACAGCAGGCTTCAAAGTACAAAAGACTAGTGACGTTAATTTAGCTGCTCCAGCATATTATGGCTGGAACAAAGACCTCTATCTTGTTGAGGCTGAAGCTTCTATAACTACAACAGATCCTGCTGCAACAACATATTACGCAACATTTGAACAAGCTTTTGAAGCTGACAAAACAGGAGCAAATACAATTAAGCTTCTTAAAGATGTTGAGCCAACAATCACATTGGCAAAAGATCAGAAGTTTACATATGAAGCAAATGGCAAGACATTTAGTGCAAAGAATGTTAAGTCTGTAGATGGCGAAACATTGCTCCTTTGCAACAAGAAAAATACTGATGAAACTGTCACATATTATGTAGCTTTGATTACTGAATGGGACAACGAACTCAAGAATCGTATTTCTGATCTTGAAAAACGCGTAAAAGCTAATGAAGATGCAATTGATGACCTTAAAGATGTAGATGAAGAATTGAGTGGAAGACTCGATACTGCTGAAGGCGACATTGAAGACATTCAAGGCGACATCGCTGACATTAATGATGCTCTTGCAGCACTCACTGGTGATGAAGGCACAATCAAGAGCATCACTGACAGATTAGATGCTGTTGAAGGTCAATTAGATGGCATCACTGGTACAGTTGCAGATGCAATTAGCGATGCTGTAAAGGCTTTGGAAGAAGGCAAAGTTAAGGCAAATGCAGACAACATCGCAGCACTTCTTGCTGATGTTGCTAAATTAAAGACTGCAGATACTGAACTTGCTCAAAAGATTATTAACGCAGAAACTGCAGCAAAGGCATATGCAAAGACTTATGCAGATGGCATTGCAGCAGACTTGCAAAGCAAGATTGATAGCGCTAATGGCTTGATTAAGAACTTGCAAGAAACTTCTGCAACAAAGACTGAACTTGCAGACGAAGTTGCAAAACTCAATAAGACAATCACAGATGTTAAGAATGAGCTTGCTAACAAAGAAGCTGCAGACATCGCAGATTGCTTAGAAAAGATTGCAGACATTAATGCAACACTCAATGGCATTACAGGTACTGTTGTTGATTATGTAAAGGCTGAAATCAAAGACCTTAAAGATACTGACATTGCAAACAATGTTGCAAAGATTCAAGGTTTGCAAGATCAGATTGATGCTTTGAATGACACATATGCAACAGATGATGAAATGGCTAAGTCAATCTCAGAAGCTAAGTCTGCTCTCCAGAGTGTAATTGATGATGCTGTTGAAGCTTTGAACAAAGAAATCAAAGCTAATGCAGATGCAATCAGCACAATTAAGAGCACTTATGCAACAACAAAAGATATGACTGATGCAATTACTAAGGCTCAAACAGAACTTAAGGAAGCTCAAGCAAAGATCAATGAAAGCAATGCTAAGTCAATTGGCGAAAATGCTGCAAACATTGCTGATGCTCAGGCTAAACTCAAGGGCGTAACAACAACAGTTACAGATGCAATTACTGCAGCTGTTGAAGCTTTGGAAAATGGCCAAGTTAAGTCAAACGCTGACGACATCGTCGACTTGACAGCTGCTGTTTTGTCACTCGGCGACACATCAGCTACAAAAGACGAGCTTACAGATCTTGAAACTCGCTTGACAGACTTGCTCAAGAAATATGCTGAGGAATCACAGAAGGCAATTGATGCTCTTGAAGATCAAAATGCTGAACAAGCTGCTCAGATTCAAATGCTTTTGGATCCTGCAACAGCTAAGACTGCTGTAACATACAACACAGCTACAGTTTCTTGGACATTTGGTGCAGCAGAAGGCGTCATCGTTAATGGCACAACATATGCAAAGGGCACTGCTGCAAGCAAGGCATTCTCTAACTTGAACACTGGCTCAACTTATACATATACTGTTGTTCCTTACATGACAGTAAATGGCAAGGTTGTTAATGGCAAGACAGTTACTGTTACTGCTAAGCCAAGCTTGACTGTTACAAAGATCAAGAAGGCAAAAGCTGGCACGAAGAAGCTCACTGTAAAGTGGAACAAAGTTGCTGGCGCTAATGGTTATCAGCTCAAGTACAAAGTTGGTGGCAAGACAAAGACTATCAACGTAACCGGCGCTAAGAAGGTTATCAAGAAGTTGAAGTCAGGCAAGAAGGTTAAGGTTTATGTAAAGGCTTACCGCGTTGTAAATGGCAAGTATGTTTACAGCGGATGGTCAAAGGTTAAAACGAGCAAGGCTATTAAATAAATTGCTCGCTTAAAGCTTAACCGCCACGGCGTTATAGCCAA
>CAVDAL010000121.1:0-15572 GCA_963606965.1 Acutalibacteraceae bacterium | reverse complement strand
GGTTGTCAATCCAGCATACTTCCGTAGCGCTATCCATAGTGTGCCTGTCAATTTGCCCAATTTCCGTAGCGCTATCCATAGTGTGCCTGTCAATTTGCCCAATTTCCGTAGCGTTGTTCACAGTCCGTCCGTCGATTCACCCAACAACTGTAGTGCTGTACACAGCACGGTTTCCAAACCAGTTAACTTACGCAGTGCAGCATTGCGTTGTTGCCGCCCTCTAGCCCTGTTCAGGGGGGCAGAGCGATTGGCGAATTAAATATGCTAATTCGTTTTAAATATATTGATTTTCCCCTATAAATGTAATAGGATTATACGATTAAAGTGGACGCACATACTGTTTTTTACTTTGCGAAAATAAAGTGGCTAACATGCCACTATAAAATAGAAAAATTATGAATAGTAATGTAGTCTAGGCAATTTTAAAAACGCAGATAAAACATAGCTTTGTGCTTGGTTGCATTGAGTGAAATTTCTAAATTTGACTAATTGAAACTAAGTACTTTTGCATGTTAAATAAATGGCGACAGAAGGCTAATATGCAAAAGAATATGTCACGCAAGATACAATTCTATATCAATGAACACGCGCGCCTGAAGCGCCGTAATCGCATAGTCACTATTTTGGCGTGTGCTGTGCTACTTTGCGTTATTTGCGCTTTGATAATTCCAGTTGCTGCAATGACAGGGAATGCTTATTGTGGCAAAGAGGAGCATACACATAGCGACAAGTGCTATGAAAAAGTGCTAGTCTGTGGCAAAGAAGAAGCAAAAGCTCATGAACATACAGACGAATGCTATGAAACAAAATCTGTTCTTACCTGTGGTAAAGAAGAGGGCGAAAATCATACGCATGATGAAAGCTGCTATAAAGAAGAAAAAGTTTTGATCTGTGAAAAGTCAACGGATGATGCACAAGGTCATGTTCATACAGATAGCTGTTATAAAAAGAAGTTGGTCTGCAGCAAGGAAGAACATACTCACACTTTAAGCTGCTATTCAAACCCAAAAGCAGACTTGGAAACTTCAACTGACTGGGAAAGTACAATTCCTGAAGACCTTGGCAGCAATTTAGCAGAAAATGTTGCATCTGTTGCAAAGAGTCAAGTTGGCTATGAAGAAAGTGCAAAAAATTATGAAGTCGATGATGACGGCACAACAATTCATGGTTATACAAGATATGGCGAATGGTATGGCAACCCGTATGGTGACTGGTCTGCAATGTTTGCATCATTTAGCTTGTATTATGCTGGTGTCGATCAGTCAACAATTCCATATGCTTCTGTTTGCACTTATTGGGTTTCTCAGTTGCAAAGCGCTGGACTTTATGAAAAAGCCGCAAAATCTTCACCAGAACTTGGCGCATTAGTCTTTTTTGACACAGATGATGATGGCTTGGCTAACAGTGTTGCAATTGTGACAGAGGTTGCCAAGGATGGTAAGACTTTTGAAGTTGTAGCTGGCGATGTTAAAAATGCTGTTGCTGAACAAAGCTATTCAACAGATGACAGTAGCATCCTTGGATATTGTGCTATCCCGCAAAATAAAGCTTCACAAAATAGCAATTCTGGAATTTCTGTTGCTTCAGCCTCAGGAAATGACAACACAGGTTCTTCTGACACAGATAAAAGCTCAAGTGCAAATACAGTCGACCTTACAAGCTATCTGAAGAATGCAAAGATTACTGTTGACGGGAAAGAATATGAAGAAGGAACCACGATTTCTGCAACAAAGGACCTTGTGGTAGACCTTACATTTTCTGGCATTCCTGGGAAGAATGGACAAACAAGTTATACATATACTCTTCCTGAAGGAATTACTCTTCAAGATGATGTCACAGATGAAGTTTTGAAAGATTCAGATGGTAATGCGCAGGGCACATATTCGATAAGCAAAGATGCACAAAGCGGCAGGATGGTTGCTAAAGTAACGCTTAATGATAGCTATGTCAACGCCAACGACTACATCAGCTTAAGTCTTGGTATAACTGCACAGTGGGACTTCAGTGAAGATGGCGAACATTCAATTGATTTTGGAAATGGCCACGTGAAAAAGGTTATCGTTAATGGCACGTCAAAGTTGAGTATCGACAAAACTCATACGCAAACTGATGAAAGAACTGCAGACTATAGCATTATTGTTACTGCGGCAACAGCGCAGCAAAAAGTCAATTTAAGCGACAGTGTTTCATATAGTGAAATTTCATATACAGATTCAGATGGTGCTTCTCATAAAGAAAAGATTGGCGCGCAGTTGAAAACTGGCGGCACGATAGAAGCCATCCTGACGGATAAGGATGGAAATTCAAAGACGCTTAAAACTGCTCTAATTGAAGATAGTAATTCGCTCAGCACATTTTTATCAGAGCTTAATGATACAAACTTGAGCATGGATGCCGGCGACACATTAAAGATAAATTATCCAATGGAATATCCAGTTGTAAATTGCTTAAAGGCTGACGTTTATGGCTGCAATCTTGATACTGTAAACAGTGCAAGCGTGACATCTTCCACAGTGACAGAAGAGTTAACAGCTGAAGAAGAATGGAAATATTACGGCAACAAAAAGCATATCATTCAAAAAGATGCAGAGCTTGAAGGCGATTCTGCAAAATGGGATTTGACAATAAATTATGGTGGCAACTATCCAATGGCTGGCACTGACCTTTATGATGTTTTGAAATCTGATGCTTTGAGTTATGATCAAACAAAGAATTTTGTCATAAAAGTTTATCAGCGCGACGGCACCACTTTAGTGCGTGAAGACAACATAAGCTGGGATAGCATTTTGACTTCGGACAGCCGCGGCTGGAATTATACTATTCCAGAAACTGACGGCACGAACCAATATATCTATTTGATTTCTTATTACACGCTTGTTACAGATGATAGTGCAAAATCATTAAATAACGCAGCTGGTGCAAGATTCAGCCAATATCCAGAAACTTTCGGCGATGGCGGTATTGGCACTGGTACTGAAACTGACGCCAGAAAGATTGAAATTGAAGTTCAAAAAGAAGGCACGATTGTTGACGATGTTAATAGGATTACAGAGTGGACAATCAAATATATGGTTTTGCCTGGAAGTGGAGAAATTAAAAAATTCTTAGTTGTTGATTCCATGCCATCATATACAGTTGATGGTGGAACAAAATATGCAAAACTGATTAAAAAAGACGGAACCGCTATTGACGTAACTGATGGGAATGATCCAGTAGATTCATCTAATAATAGTACTGGCGCTGGCGATATCTTTACAATATCAATTTCTAGCTATCTTAATAGCTCTGAAAAGAATCCCGACTATACAACAGATGAGTTTGCAGCTTTGACAAACTATAAAGTTTTTTATTGGCATGACAATGGCGATGAATTTGCGTTTGTTAATTATGAAAATCCAGATAATGATTACTTTACATTGCCAGCTGCAGTTGGCGATTATTCAGATGGCTATGTTGTTACAATTAAATATCAAACAAAGAGTGAAGGTATAGCAGACGGCGATTCTTTAACAAATAAAGCTGGCATTGATTTTTCAGATTTGAATGGTAATATTCAGTGGTTGGAAAAGAGCGCAAGGGTCACATTCCCAATAAACAATCCTGAAGATTCAGTAACCATGGACAAAACAGGCAGCTATGATGAAGACGCAGATAAAGCTCATTACACTATAAATGTTGATACAAGAAATGTCGGATTTAGTGGCGCGAATTATGTAACATTTATTGACACTTTTGACGAGCGTTTGAGCTTTGATAGCACATCATATTATTTGGCGATAGGTGTGCCTACTTACACATTGCCAAACATTCCTGTTTATACAAAAGAAGTCGATGAAAGCTTGGTAAAGACTGAAAAAGTTGAAACCCCAGATGGCTTTAACGGAATAACATGGAAGACAACATATCCAGATCTAGAAGCATATAAAAAGAATGAAAGTGGCGAGATTGAAAAGGTAACAAATCCATATATTTATACAATTGTTGACAATGACAATCATACTTTCACATTTTATGTTCCTGAATCTTATATGTGGTACTTGAATGGTGACTACCATTATTGGACATATACGCTTGATTATGACTTGTCTATTAAAAGCGATGATAGAACATTAAAAGATGTGAAGAATACTGTTGTTGCAACAGGAGACAATGGTGTTCGTTATGGCACAGCGGAAACTACATTTTCTTTCGCGCGCGTTCTTACAACAAAAACGCTGACAGATGCTAATAGTCACACACATAGCGATGAATCAGATTGTTATACATATGAATATGATGAAGCAAATGATAAGTGGGAGACTGTGCAGACTTGTCCGCTGACTTCTACCAACAAGAATACAGTGCTTTTTAAGGTTAGAGTTAATTTTGGCGATTCAGCAATTAAAGATATGAAGCAATTGATTGTTGATGATTATCTGGATAGCAATGCGCTTGCTGTAGATGTGAAAGACATGCAGTTGCGCTTTGTGAATATCAAGGAACATAAGTCTTTGACTTTTAAGGATGTTTGTGGCGTTGCTAGCATTTCAGGAGCGTCATATTCCACAGAACTGACGCAAAGCGGTTTGTCGGTAACAATTAATCTTGGCCAAAAAGATGGAAAAGATTGCACTGTTGAATCATTTATTGAAGCATTCAATTCTGTAACCTGGTTTAAAGAAATGGTAGGGAATTCTGAATTAGACCTTGCTGATTTTAAATTGGAATTGTCTTATCCAGCAGAAGTTAAGGGCAATCTTGGTGAAACTGTAACTGTTACAAATAAGGCAAACTTGCGTGGTGTGTCAGGCAGCGACAGCAGTGTTGAATATGACAAAGTGATTGAAGGTTCTGGCGGCAGTGTTAGCGGACAGAGTTACACAATCAATGTTTGGAAGATTGATTCTGTATCAGAAGCAGGGCAAATTACTTCACTTCCTGGCGCAAGCTTTGACCTTTGTGATAAGGACGGCAATGTAATAGTTTCTGCAACAACAAATTCAGACGGTAAGGCTGCTTTTGGTACTAAAGGCGATGAAGGGGCAGGGCAGTGTACATTAAAGCCTTATACGGCTTATTATTTGGTCGAAACAGCTGCTCCTAGCGACTATGTGTTAGACACTACAAAGCATTGGTTCTATTTCACTGCTCCTGATGGAACGGCGGAGCAAGAGGCTTTTACAGAAGAAGAGAAGAAGGCACTTGAGGCACTTGGCTGCGTGCCAATGTCGATGGATTCAACTTTGCAAGTTATAAATTCAAAGACAGTTTCATTTAACATTAAGAAAGTCGATGACACTTCTTTGGAAGTTTTGACCGGTGCTGAATTTACTTTGTATAGCGACGAATCATGCAAGACTGCTATTGAAACATCGCGTACGTCTGGTGACGGAATTTATATCATTGATAACTTGAATACTGGAACAACATATTATTTGAAAGAAACGCAAGCTCCTGAAAATTATGAACAGGATGAAAATGCACATACGGTTGTTGTTTCTTCAAATGGTGCAATTTCGATTGATGGCACGGCGCTAGATGCTGAAACATATACATATACATATAAAAATACTGAAAAGAAATATGAGCTGCCTGAGACTGGCGGCATGGGTACTTTGATTTTTACAATCTGTGGCACGCTTGTTATTGGTGTTTTGGTTTACAGGTTTGGTTTTAGACGTAAAACTGGGAAGCATTCAGTGAAGTAAAATTAAATTTATGAAGGCGCCACGTATTGTGGCGCTTTTTTTCTGTGTGGTAGCGCTGGCTAACTAAAACAATTAACAGTTGTTTTGTGATTCTGCACGTTGTATGTGTTATGTTCATTGTCGGCAATAAAAAAGGAGTCGAAAGACTCCTTTAGCTTTTTATGGTGGGCGTTAGAGGATTTGAACCTCTGACCTCTTCCGCGTCAAGGAAGCGCTCTCCCCCTGAGCCAAACGCCCATTTTTTTGCGGGTTTTGCAACCGCAGGCGATAGTGTATCAGATTGTTTAAAGGTTATCCACGGAAATATTTAAAATTTCTGACAATGAACTCTTGCATTCTTGAAAACTTTTGAGTATAGTATCTTCTCGCGCGCGGAAGTGGCTCAGTTGGTAGAGCATAACCTTGCCAAGGTTGGGGTCGCGGGTTCGAGTCCCGTCTTCCGCTCCATCGTTTTCATCGAGCCGGCATTTTAAGTCGGCTCTTTTTGAAAATGGCGACGTGGCCAAGTGGTAAGGCAGAGGCCTGCAAAGCCTTTATCACCAGTTCGAATCTGGTCGTCGCCTCCAAGCTAGTTTGAAGCTCCGTTAACTTGACGGAGCTTTTCTATTACCTGCACTCATCATTGATATTGCTTTGCCGCTTGGTGTGTTGCAAGCATTAGCATATGAAATCATCCAAATTTCTGCTTTATAATGATTTGGCTAAAAGTTAACTAAGGACGGGAAAATTGATATCAGGTTTACTTGAAATTTTTACAACAACTCAAGGATGGATTGAACTTTTAACACTCATATTCCTTGAGCTTGTTTTAGGTATAGATAATCTTGTTTTTATTGCAATAACAACAGACAGGTTGCCAAAGAATAAACAACATATTGGCCGCCGTTTAGGTCTTTCTGCTGCAATGGTTATGCGCTGCATTCTGCTTTGCTGCATTGTTTGGCTCATGTCATTTAATAAGGTTTTATTCACATTGCCATTCGGCTTTGTTGATGGAACAACACCTGTAAACATCCGTGATTTAATCTTCCTTTTGGGCGGCATTTACTTAATGTACAAAGGCATTACAGAAATGAAAGAAGCTGTGTCTGCGCCTGAATATAATGATGATGGTGAAGTTATAGAGAAAAAGAATATTGGCCTTCCACATGCTGTTGCTTTAATCATGGTTATGGACATTGTATTTTCTCTTGATTCTGTAATCACAGCTGCTGGTCTTTCTGGTCACATTCTTATTATGTGTGTTGCAGTAATTTTTGCTGTGCTGATTATGATTATTTTTGCAGACCAAATTGCTGGTTTCATTAATAACAATCCTGAAATTAAGATTGTGGCTTTGGCATTCATCTTCCTTGTTGGCGTTATGTTATTCATGGAAGGGCTTTATATTGAAGAGATTGCTGGCATGCCGCTAAATACAATCTTATATTGCATGATGGCATTTGGTTTGGTTGTTTCTCTTCTTATTATGTTGCGCCGTCATAATAATGAAAAGGCCTTAGAGAAATCTGCAGAAGCAGATGAAGAGAATTTGTTAGAAGAAGATACAAAAAAATAAACCAAAAAATAAGAGTTAGATATAAATGGAACGTTTCATAAAAACTCAAGATGAATTTGAACAACTAATTGAAGATTTAAAGAGCTCAGAAATTCTGGCAATTGATACTGAATTTTTGCGCGAGAAAAATTATTATCCAAAACTTTGCTTAATTCAAATTAATAATGGCGAAATTCAAGCGCTTGTTGATTCTATTACAATTCATGATTTAACATCTCTTGCAGACCTTTTGACAGATGAAAAGATAATGAAAATTTTTCATGCTGGATCGCAAGATGTGGAAGTTTTATATTATGCAACTGGAGTTTCACCTTGGCCTGTTTTTGACACGCAGCTTGCTGCATCGCTTTTAGGATATCCATTGCAGGTTGGGTACGGTCCGCTTGTTCAGTCTGTTTGCGGAGTCAAGCTTGCAAAAGCTGATAGCTATTCAGATTGGTCAAAGCGCCCTTTAACAAAGAGCCAAATCTCTTATGCTCTTGATGACGTTGTTTATCTGCCAAGTGTCTATAAAAAACTTCGTGCACAACTTGAAGAAAAGGGCAGGCTTCATTGGCTTGATGAAGATTTTCGCTATTTAACAGATATTTCGCGCTTTGAAACTGACCCAAGAAAGATGTGGCGCAAGTTAAAACGCATAACATCTTTAAATCGCAAACAACTTGCTATTGCTCGTGAGTTGGCAGCATGGCGTGAAGAAGATGCAAGAGCACGCGACCTTCCTCGCAAGCGCATTTTGTCTGATGAAATCATCGTTGAAATTTCACGCAAAGCTCCACGCGCAAAAGAACAGATAATGACAATTCGCGGTGCAGAAAATTTAAACAAGCGCACAATTAATAAGGCTCTTGCTTGTGTCCGCACTGCTTTGGCTTTGCCGCCAGATGAATATCCGCAGCTTGCAACATATCCAAGAGGGGAAGTCAAACTTGATGGCGTTGTTAATTTAATGGCCGCTATTGTTGAACTGCGCGCACATCAAAATGATGTTGCAACACCTGCACTAGCTTCAAAAGATGAACTTACTCGTCTTGCTCATGGTCACCATGATGACATTGATGTGCTAAAAGGTTGGCGCTTTGAAATGGTTGGCAAAGAGCTTTTAGACTTGCTGGACGGGAAGCTGAGCGTGCGCGTAGATAACGATAAGATTGCAGTTATTCCTTGTGAATAGTTTCATCAAATTTTCGTCACAATCTTTGTGTATGATAAAAACAAATTTCCGCTAGTTTTGGTTTTTAAGAACGGAGAATGAAGATAATGGAATACTATCTTTATGGATTATCTGGCAATATTAGTTATCTTGGAATTGTTGTAATTACGCTTATCTTGGGCGGGCTTACACAAGCTTATATTAAACATGCTTACAAGAAATATTCAAAAGTCAGTAATGGCATTGGAATGACAGGCGCAGACGCAGCACGTGCAATGCTTGAATCGCATGGAGTTTATAATGTGCGAATAAGGCCAACATCTGGAACTTTGAGCGATCATTATGACCCGCGTTCACGCACTGTCAACCTTTCTGAAGGTGTTTATTCTTCAACTTCAGTTTCTGCAATTGCTGTAGCTTGTCATGAATGCGGCCATGCTGTACAACATGCAACTGGATATTTGCCAATGCGTGCTCGCTCAGCTCTTGTTCCTGTTGTTAACTTTAGTTCAAGTGTTTGGCTAATTTTGCTGCTTATTGGCTGCCTCTTAAACATTGTTGGGCTTATTTGGCTTGCAATAATTTTATTTGCTTTTGCAACGCTTTTCCACTTGGTCACGCTGCCTGTTGAATTTAATGCTTCGCGTCGCGGACTAGCATTTATTCATGATGGTCTTGGTCGCGGATATGAACTTTCAAGCCAAGTGAATAGAGGCTCAAGGAAAGTTTTGCGAGCTGCAGCTCTTACATATGTTGCAGCAGCCCTTACAAGTGTTTTGCAACTTCTATATTTTGCTTCACGCTATCTTGGCAACGAATAGTCAAAGCATAAAGCAAAGGGCTAATAGTTAAACATGGCTGAAAAGCAAGAAGCATATACAGTTTCTCAGGCAATGAGCATCGTCAAAGGTGGCCTTGAGAAAATACGCATTAGTGTTGTTGGTGAAGTTTCAGAAATCAGCGACAAACCTGGATATAAGGCTGCATATTTCACAATTCGCGACAAGTCTGCTGCAATGTCATGCTTGATGTGGCGCAATAAATATGCTGCTTCAGGCATTGTTTTAAAGCAAGGCATGCTTGTTGAATTGACGGGTTATTTCACTTGCTATGCAGCGCGCGGCACAATGCAATTTTCTGTTGATAAATTGCAGCTTGCTGGTGAAGGCATGTTGCGCATGCAGGTTGCAGCTTTGGCAAGAAAATTGCAAGCTCAAGGTTTGATGGATGAAAGCCGCAAGCGCAAAATTCCAGCTTTGCCGCAGCGCATTGCACTTGTCACATCTCCTCGCGGGAAGGCTGTGCATGATGTTTTGCGCACTCTTCGTAAGCGATATCCTTTGGGTGAAGTCTTTTTGTATGGCGTTACTGTTGAAGGTGAAACTGCGCCGCAAGAAATGTCTGAAGCACTGCAAGCTGCCTGCAAAGCGCAGCCTGCATATGATGTAATTTTACTTGTGCGCGGTGGCGGTAGTTATGAATCGCTGATGCCATTTAATGACGAAGGTTTGGCGCGAGTTATTGCTGCTTGTTCAATTCCAGTTGTTACAGGCATTGGGCATGAGCCAGACAATACTATCGCAGACATGGTTGCAGACAAGCGATGCTCAACTCCAACAGCTGCTGCAGCTGCTGTTGTTCCATCAGCTGAAGAGCTTGAAGAAAAGCTCAAAAATGCAGCCAGCTTGCTTTCGAATGCTTATGTTCACCGTCTTGAAGCTTTGAATTATCGCTTGGAGCGCTTGAGCGATAGAGCAATTTTTAAAGATGAAAATTATTTGCTTGCAGGATATATTCAAACGCTTGATATGTTGGAAGAACAATTAAAGCGTGCATTGCCAAACGCTTTGCTGGAAGATTTACAGCGCATTGCTATTCTTGAACAGCGCTTGAAGTTAGCAATTCCAAATGCTCTTAATTCTGATAAACAAAAACTTGAGCAGCTATCTTTGCGCCTGTCTGCAAGCATGCCACAAATTTTAAGCAAGCAACAGCAAAGTTTGCAGATGTTGAAAAGCAAGCTTCAATATTGCGCACCTCATATTTTGGATTCGCATTCGCAACATTTACAGAATTTGCGTACTTCATTGCAGCAATTAATTGTTAAACGCATGAGTGAAGCAAACAGTAGTATTTCACTTTCTGCTGCAAAATTGGAAGCACTTTCCCCAATAAAAACATTGGCTCGAGGTTATTCAATCACATATTCTGAAGATAAAAATAAGGTCATCGACAGCGTAAACGACGCCTCGTGCGGGCAACATGTGACAGTCCAGCTGCAAGACGGGCAGTTGGGGTGTAGCGTTGTATCTATTGAAAGGCAGGAAATATGACAACAGGTCAAGACGCATTAGAAAACAAAACTTTCAAAGAAGGCATTGAAGAACTTGAACAGATTGTTCATTCTTTAGAGTCAAACCAGCTTGAACTTGAAGAAAGCATTAAAAGTTACGAGCGCGGAGTTGCTTTGCTTGGTTCACTAAAAAGCCGCCTTGATGATGCTCAACAAAAAGTTACAACATGCATGGGCGAACTTGAACCAGAATCAAATGATGATATCGACACGCAATTAAGTTAGAAGATAAGTTAAGGATTTTCGGGGGAAATTATGGACGACTGCATTTTTTGCAAAATAGCTTCAAAAGAAATTGAAAGCACAATTTTTTACGAGGATGACATCTGCGTGGCATTTGATGATACAAATCCGCAGGCTCCTGTTCATTCACTGATTGTTCCTAAAAAGCATTATCAAAGCATTGCTGATGATGTCCCAGAAGATGTCTTGGGTCATCTGCTTTCTGTTGCTTCTAAAGTTGCAGAAATTAAAGGGATTAAAGAAAGTGGATTCCGCACAAGCGCAAATACTGGCGATGATGCATATCAAACAGTAAAGCATCTTCACATTCATGTTTGCGGTGGAAAGAAGCTTAATCCACATCATGCATAACCGCGCATAGATTGTTTTTTGTTTAATAAAATACCGTTTACGAGTAGGGTAGATACGCAAGTGCCGCCTGTATGTGAAAATATACGGGAGCTTAGTTAATTCCATTTTTATAGAAGGGGAAATTTGATGAACATTCTTGTTGTTAATGCAGGTAGTTCCTCTTTGAAGTACCAAATTATCAATACTGAAACTGAACAAACTATTGTTCGTGGTTTGTGTGATGAAGTTGGCAAACATGATTCTGTTCATAAATTTGTTGTTGATGAAGAAGACTTTGTAATTACAGAGCCAATGAAAGATCATCTTCAAGCAATTCAAGATGTTATGGAAAACTTGATTGCTAACCCGAAGGTTCAGATAAGCAGCTTTTCTGAAATCGGCGCTGTTGGGCACAGAGTTGTTCAAGGCGGCGACAAGTTTGACCACAGTGTTTTGGTTGATAATGATGTGATTAAAGAAATTGAAAGCTTGTCTGCTTTAGGTCCTTTGCACAATCCTGCAGCTGTTGCTTGCATGCGCGCTTGCATGGAAATTATGCCAGATATTCCACATGTTGCTGTTTTTGATACAGCATTTCACCAGACTATGCCGCCTGAAGCTTATATGTATGCTCTTCCATATGAATATTATGAAGCATATGGCTTGCGCAGATATGGCGCTCATGGCACTTCACACAGATATTTAGCACATCGCGCTGCACAGCTTGTTGGCAAACCAATTGAAGAACTCAAGATTATTACTTGTCACTTGGGCAATGGTGCTTCTTTAGCTGCAATTAAAGATGGCAAATGCATCGACACTTCAATGGGCTTGACTCCTCTTGGCGGCATGATGATGGGCACTCGTTGTGGCGACATTGACCCAGCTATCGTTCCATTCCTTATTAAAGAAACAGGCCTTAATAGTATTTCGATTAATGAGGTTATGAACAGAAATTCCGGCTTGCTTGGTGTTAGTGGCGTTTCAAATGACATGCGTCTTGTTACTGCTGCATATGAAAAGGGTAATGAACGTTGCAAACTTGCTTTGGATATGTATGCTCACATTTGCAAGAAGTTTATTGGTTCATACTATGTTGAACTTGGCGGCGTTGATGTGATTGTCTTTTCTGCTGGCGTTGGTGAAAATTGTGGCTTCATGCGCAATAAAATTTTGGATGGCTTGCAGTTTATGGGCATTTATGTTGATGAAAAAGCAAATGCAACTCGTGGTGAAGAAATTGAATTGACAACAAAAGATTCAACAATTAAAGTGATTGCTATTCCAACAAAGGAAGAGTTGATGATTGCTCGCGATACATATGCTCTTGCTAAAAATGCATAATTTTCACTCTTCAGCGCCGTTTACCGCAAATAAATGCATAAAATGCTGAAGAAAATGCAATTTTTTAAATATTTTCAGAAAAAACAGAGAATTCTTTCATAATTTGTTTATAATAGATTCCCGTGCATAAGGCGCGGGAATTTTTATTGAAAGGGAAAGCTGTGGATGAAACAGTAAATATTGATTTAAGTGCTATTGAAGATGCTTTGCATAAAGGTTGCCATCCATTGGCTGGCCGCGATTTGTTGCGTTTGCTTGACTTGACTCCAGATGAATTCGAGCTTGTCATTGATACAGCTGCTGCACAAAAAGAAAGCTGGGCGAATGGCGGGATTAACCCGCAGTGCCCTGGAGCTGCTGTTGCAATTATTATGGAAAAGCCATCGCTTCGCACTCGCACAAGCTTTGAAGTTGGCGTTGCAAGGATGGGCGCTCATCCAGTTGTTATGGCAGATGATCATTCCGCATTTAGCCGTGGGGAAACTATCCAAGACACAACACTTGTTCTTGAGCGCTTTGTTGATGCTATTGTTTTGCGCACATTTGAACAAGCAAAGCTTGAAGAAGTCGCAGAATGGGCAAGCATTCCTGTTGTAAATGCTCTTTCAGATGACTTTCACCCATGCCAAGGTTTGGCGGACGCTTTAACAATTCGCGAACATAAAGGCAAGTTGCAAGGTTTGAAGCTGGCTTATGTTGGCGATGGCGCAAATAATATGTCGCATACATATCTTGAACTTGGTGCTTTGGCTGGAATGGATGTGCGCATTGGCGCTCCAAAGAATTACCAGCCTTATGAATGGGTTGTTCAAGATTGTAAAGATATTGCACAAGAAACTGGCGCAACATTTGAATTTTTTGATAATGCACAGGATGCTGTTGCTGGAGCAGATGTTGTTATCACAGATACATGGACTTCTATGGGCGATGAAGAAGAACATGATGCAAGGCTGAAGGAATTCGATGGCTTTCAAGTCAATTCTGAATTGATGTCATTAGCTGCAGAAGATGCAATCTTTTTGCATTGCTTGCCAGCTCATCGCGGCGAAGAAGTCACAGATGAAGTTATTGATTCGCAGCAGTCTGTTGTTTATGATGAAGCTGAAAACAGGCTCCATGCTCAAAAAGCATTGCTTTCATTGTTGATGGGAGTTGCATAATGTCTCAGGCTCGCGACAATCGCAAAGAATTGATTCGCGAAATCATTTTAACGAATGAAATTCGCACACAAGCAGACTTGATTGAAAAGCTTGAAGAGCTTGGCGTTAGTGTGAAGCAGGCTGCGGTTTCGCGAGATGTCAAAGACCTTGAACTTCGTAAAGACGATAATGGCATTTACACTTTGCCAGAGCAGTTTAATAAACGAGCCACAAACGAATTTATCCGAGCTGCTTTAAAGGCATCTGGCGCTCGAGCTAGATATGTTATGAATCAGGTTGTTGTGCGAACTGGCCCTGGCGCTGCACAAAGCGTTGCTGCTTATTTTGATACAACATTCGACAAAAGCGTGCTTGGTACAGTTGCTGGGGATGACACAATTTTGATTATTTGCGAAAGCGAAGACGCTGCAAAAAAAGTTGCAAACCATATCGATTCGATTAGTGAATAGAAATTAGAGACAGGAGAAATTATGGCAAAAGAAAAAGTTGTTTTAGCTTATTCGGGCGGGTTGGATACATCTGTTTGCATTAAGTGGCTCATGGAAGAAAAAGGCCTTGATGTTATTTGCATGGTTGGCGATGTTGGGCAAGAACGCCAAGACTTGGAATTCGTGCGCCAGAAGGCTTTGAAGGTTGGCGCTATTGAATCTTTAGCAATTGACATGCGTGAAGAATTTGTAAATGAATTTCTTACAAAAGCTTTGGCTGCAAACTGCATGTATGAAAATAAATATCCAATGGTTAGCGCTTTGAGCCGTCCTGTCATTGCAAAGCATCTTGTTGAAATTGCACATGAATATGGCGCAAAATATGTTGCTCATGGCTGCACTGGCAAGGGCAATGACCAGGTGCGTTTTGAAGTTGCAATCACAAGCCTTGACCCAGATTTGGAAGTTATTGCTCCTGTCCGTGAGTGGGATTTGCATACTCGCAACCAAGAAATGGCATGGGCACAAGAACATGGTGTTCCAGTTCCGACAACAAAGTCTTCTCCATATTCAATTGATGACAACTTATGGGGTCGCGCTATTGAATGCGGCGTTTTGGAAAATCCATGGTCAGAGCCACCTGAAGATATTTATACAATGACAAGTTCTGGATATGAAGCTCCTGCTGAAGGCGATGTTGTTGTTATCAGCTTTGAAGGCGGCGTACCTTGTGCATTAGACGGGGAAGAAATGAGCTTCCATGACATCATCTTGAAGATGAATGAAATTGCTGGTCGCAATGGCTTTGGTCGTGTTGATATGATCGAAAACCGCCTTGTTGGTGTTAAGTCACGCGAATGCTATGAAGTTCCTGGTGCACTTGCAATTATTCAAGCACATAAAGCTTTGGAAGATTTATG
The DNA here is from genome assembly GCA_963606965.1 of Acutalibacteraceae bacterium. Classification (GTDB taxonomy): domain Bacteria; phylum Actinomycetota; class Coriobacteriia; order Coriobacteriales; family QAMH01; genus CAVDAL01. The sequence continues at coordinate 396 of CAVDAL010000121.1, read as the reverse complement.
CCTTGAACGTGATGTTTTGCATTACAAGCCAATCATCGAACAAAAGTGGTCAGAACTTGTTTATAACGGACTTTGGTTCTCTCCTCTCAAATATGCTTTGGATGGTTTTTGCGAATCAACTCAGAAGTTGGTTACAGGCGATGTTCGCTTGCGCTTTTATAAGGGCTCATGTGTGACTGTTGGACGCCGCAGTGATTATTCTTTATATGATTATGGCTTGGCTACATATGATGAAGCTGACACATTCGACCGCGATTCAGCTAAAGGCTTTATTGATTTGCATGGTTTGCCGGCTAGAGTTTGGGCTCGTCAGCGCCGCAAAGCTGGTAAAGACGAAGAAATTTAATTTTCGCTTTGAAATAGTTTGATTGATGCGTGGCGCGCAGGAATCTGCGC
>CAVDAL010000120.1:0-75593 GCA_963606965.1 Acutalibacteraceae bacterium | reverse complement strand
TCATGCTTCCAAGAATTGGATTAATTGTATCTGTTGTTTTGCTATGCATTGTTGGTCTTGTTATGGTCTATTCTGCATCTTCTGTTGAAGGATATGCAGAAGAAAATGGCAATGCACTTTATTACATAACGAGGCAGGTTCTTTTTTTAGTTGCAGGCATTGTTCTTGCATTTATTGCTATTATTTTGCCAACAAAAGTTACTACTAATTTACCTTTCAATATCGGTCTTTGGGTATCTATGGCTATTGCCATGGTATTTGTCATGTTTAAGGGAGCTTCTGCCAATGGTGCAACAAGAGCTATCCTTATTGGACCTTTTACATTTCAGCCTGCAGAATTTGCTAGGATATTTATTGTTTCTTTGATGTCTGTGTTGCTCATGCGACTTCGGGAAGAAAAGATAGAGCCTATAAAATTTGGAATTGTTGCATTTTGTATTTTCGCTCTTACAGCTTTTCTTGTTGTTAAGCAGCCAGATTTAGGCACAACAATCATCATGACAGTTGGTGTTATTATTGTATTTTATCTTGGTAATGCTAAGTGGAAGACGATACTTATTTTCTGTCTTCTTTTAGCTATTTTGGCGATTGTTGTTTGCTTTGTTCAGCCTTACCATTTAGACAGAATAAAGGCAATGCTTGACCCATATGCAGATGCAGATGGCAGTGGCTGGCAGCTCATTCACTCATTATATGCTTTTGGAACTGGCGGCTTTAAAGGCGCTGGCCTTGGACTTTCCAGACAGAAATATTCTTATTTGCCTGAAGCTCATACAGATTTCATTTTCTCTGTTTTGGGCGAAGAAGGTGGTTTTTTAGCATGCATCTTTGTTGTTGCTCTTTTTGGACTTTTTGTTTTTTGTGGTTTGAGGATTGCAAATGCATCTCCAAGTTTGCATGGCAGAATGCTTGCCGGTGGTTTAACTGTGATGCTTGGTTTTCAGGCTTGTGTAAATATGTTATGCGTTTTAGGTTTTGCACCTGTCACTGGCAAACCTCTTCCATTTATTAGCTATGGTGGTACTTCAATTATTGCTTCTATGCTTATTGTTGGATTGATTTTAAATGTTTCATTTCATTCTGATATAAATGCGGAATATGACCGCAGACGTGATAACCTTCGTATGCAAAGTGAAAAAAATAGAAGTTTTAGCAAAAGTGAAAGCGGCAAAAAAGCTAGCAAGCGTAATGCTTCAATGCGAAAGAATATTCAATCTGCAGGCCAGCAGCAGCAAAGCCAAAGTCGTTTAAATATGAGATTTATTCCTGGCGGAAAGGCCGATGATGCGCAAGGCGTACAAAAGCGCAAGAGCAGCCAAAGACGACCGCAACGTTCAGAGCAAGAAAGTCAAAGAAATCAAGCTGAACAAAATATAAGAAAACAGCGTGGTACCACATCACGCAAACAAAGAAGCAAAAGCCGCACATATGAAGATGCGCATACTGCAAATAACAGGGCAGAAAATGATGATGCACTGCCCATGGGACGCCTTAATTATGGGGAAGCGATACGCCGTAAATCGAGCAAAGATACTACTGAGCATGACAAATTAAGATAGAGGAGTAAACTACTCTTTTGTCTTTATTCAAGACACAAAGTTAATGTTTGGAGTAAATATGTATTTTGTGATTTCAGCAGGTGGAACTGCTGGACATATAAATCCTGCGCTTGCAGTTGCAGATGAATTGCGCAAAATGGGTCATGAAATTTTATTCGTTGGCACTCCTAATCATATTGAATCAAAGCTAGCTTGTGAAGCCGGCTTCCCATTTTTAGGACTTGAGCTTTCTGGATTTGATAAGTCAAAACCTTGGTCTTTGTTTGGCGCTATTAAAAAAATCCTTAAAGCCAGCAAGAAGATGAAAAAGCTTTTTGAAGAAAAAAGGCCGGATGCTGTTTTGGGCTTTGGTGCATATGTTTCAATTCCTGTTGGCCGAGCAGCAAATAGCTTAAACATTCCACTGATTATTCATGAGCAAAATTCTGTTCCTGGCATGGCAAATAAATATCTTGCAAAACATGCAACGCTATTGGCATTGACTTATAAAGAGTCGAAAGATTATTTTAAAAATATGCCAAAAGAAACAAAAGTTATTGGTAACCCAGTAAGAGCCTCTTTTGAATCAAGTTCACGCGAAAGAGGGCGCGAAAAACTTAATATTCCAAGTGACGCTCATATGTTGCTTGTTTTTGGTGGCAGCCTTGGTGCGCATCACATTAATAGCGTGATTTGTTCGATGAAAAATGAGCTTTTAGCTATAGATAATTTATATATTATCCAATCAAGCGGCGAGCGCGATTTTGATTTTGTAAAGACTACTTTAGATTTAAATGATGAAGAACAAAAACGTTGGCAAGTTTTTGAATATATTAAAGATATGGGTGATGTTTTGGCTGCTTCTGACCTTGTTTTGTCACGCGCGGGAGCATCTTCGCTTGCAGAAATTATGACAATAGGAGTTGCATCAATTCTTGTTCCATATCCATATGCAAGAAGCGACCATCAAACATTGAATGCAAAATCATGTGTGGAGTGCGGTGCTGCAAAATTGGTTGCAGATAGCGATGTTGATTCTGATGAATTCCGTGCTTTACTTTTGGATTTGCTTTCAAATCAAAGCAAACGTGATAGCATGGCTAAGGCTTGCAAAGCATTTTCAGGCACAGATGCACGCACAAATTTAAGTTCAGAAGCTGTTCGTATCGGAGGAAGCAAGTGACTAAAATAAAAAATGTCCACTTTATAGGCATTGGCGGAGTTGGGATGTCTGGCATAGCATTGGTTGCTTGTCAGCGTGGCTTCAATGTTAGTGGCTCTGATATGAAGGAATCTTCCATGACTCGCAATTTGCGCAAAGCTGGTGTGCAAATTTTTATTGGCCATGATGCTAAAAATATCGCAGACGATGTTGAAGCTGTTGTAATTTCAACTGCTATCCCAGAGAAAAATCCTGAACTTATTGAAGCAAAGAAGCGCAATATTCCAATTTTGCATCGCTCACAAATGCTTGCAAAGCTCGGCGAAGGGCTCAAGACTTTAGCTTGTGCTGGCACGCATGGCAAAACAACAACATCTTCAATGCTTGCTACAACGATAGACAGGATGGGGCTTGATCCAAACTTCCTGATTGGCGGCACTGTTGATGGGTATGATACAAATGCAAAGAGCGGCAAAGGCGATTTCTATATTGTTGAAGCTGACGAATCAGATGGTTCATTTGTGCACTTGTCTCCATATGTTGCGCTTATCACAAATATTGAAGCAGACCATCTTGACCATTATGGCAATTTGGATGCAATTTATGATGCGTTTCGCGACTTTATTAGCTTGATTCCTGAAGATGGTGCAGCAATTGTTTGCACTGATAATCCAAAGATTTCTGAAATTGCAAAAAGTACTGGCAAGCGCTGGTTTAGCTATGGCAGTGAAGATATAGACGCAGCGCAGATTAAATATAAAATCCTCCATCAAGAAGGCCTTGGTTTTGCATTTGAAGTAAGTTTTCCTGATGGTAAAACTGTGCAAAGTGCAATAACTCATAATCCTGGCATTCATAACATTTTGAATGCGACAGGTGTTCTTGGAGTTTGCTGGGCAGCTGGCTTGGACATTGAAAAAGCTGCACAAGCTTTATCAAGTTTTTCAGGAGTGCGCAGGCGCTTTGATTTAGTCGGGGAGGAATGCGGAATAACTATTGTTGATGATTATGCTCATCATCCAACAGAAATAAAAGCAACTCTTGAAGCTGCTTCAATGCTTGATTTTAAGCATGTACACGTGTTGTTCCAACCTCATAGATATACAAGGACTCAAGCTTTAGCTCCGCTTTTTGCTGATGCTTTTAATAGTGTTGATTCAGTCACTTTGATGGATGTATATCCAGCGGGGGAAGCTCCAATCCCAGGCATTAATGGGAAGACTGTAGTCGATAGCATTTTGGATAAAAATCCTCACCATATTTGCGCTTGGATGCCGCATAGAATGGAAACTATTCCATATCTTTTGCAAAAGCTTGAAGAAGGAGATTTGCTTATAACAATGGGTGCGGGCGATGTAACAAGCATGGGTCCAGATTTGCTGGATGCATTAAAGGAGACGCATGGGGCTTAAGTTTGACCCAAAACTAGACCCTAAAGGCAATAAGCGCAAAGTTTCTGCGCAGTCTTCGCGACCTGCAAATAATGGGCAGGGCAAGAGGAATAGTGCCAAAAAATCATCGCAAAATGTTGCTGGAAAGCGCAAATCTATCGCAGATAAAACCAATAAGCAAGCAGCAAAGCAACAGGCTAAAGAAGCAAAGGCTCGTCAAAAAGAACAGGCAAGTCTGGACAAGTTGCGTGCTGAAAATGAAAGACTTACTGCAAAACAAAATAAAAAGTTAGGTAGCAAGCAGAGTAATAATCAAGGCGCTAACGTTCGGAAGTTATATCCTGATGAAGATGAGATGCAGGGTGAACGCTTAGGTGACATAAAAAAGCATAATAAGCGCGACCATGATACTAAGTTAAAAAAGAAATATCGTGCATATGTTTTGCGTTTTGTTTTAATTATCGTTTTGATTTTGGGCTTAATTTTTGGAACAATTTTTGTTTATCGTTCAAATTTGTTTGCTGTTGAAAATGTTCAAGTTGAAGGTGCGTCACATTTAACAAGTCAAGAAATTACGCAGCTTGCGGCTGTCGCAGATGGTTCAACTTTGTTGCGCTGCGATGCAAGCGGAATTGTAGAACGCTTGAAAGAACATGCATGGATTCAAGATGCTAGTGTTTCGCGCAAGTTTCCGCATACCTTGCAAATTAGCATTACAGAACGTACACCTGCTGCTGTTGTTAAATTGAATTCTAAAAGCATTTGGGTCATTGCATCTGATGGAACATGGCTTTCTGCCGCAACGAATGATGACTGGAAACAAAATAATAAGATTATTGATGTGAATACTGCTATAAATTCTCCTGCATCAGGTGTTGATTGCAATGATGATGGCATTAAAAATGCAATTGCAATTTATGAGGCGCTACCGCAAGACTTTGCTAAACAAGTTAAGACAATATCTGCTGAATCTGCTGTAAAAGCGCAGCTAAATCTTAAAAATGGTGTTGTTGTTGCTTTCGGAGAGGCACAAAATGTTGAAGAAAAAGTAGCATCTGCACAAGCTTTGCTTGAAAAATATTCTGGGAAAATTTCTTATATAAACGTTCGCGTGCCTTCAAGGCCTACATATCGCAAGCTTTAACACACATAATCTTCGCAGAATATATCCTTCAGGTGGAGATTTTGCCCTAGTGAATATTTCAGATGTGCAAATATCATAAATTGCGCTACAATTAGACGGATTTTGTTTTGTACGTGTTTAGCTGGTTAGCCAGCTTGATTAAGATAAGATTTTTAATGGAGGAAACTAATGCCTGATTATGTTGGAGCAGACCATTTAGCCGTTATTAAAGTTGTAGGCGTTGGCGGTGGCGGCACAAATGCTGTAAACCGTATGGTCGAAGCTGGAGTAAAAGGTGTTGAGTTTGTAGCAATCAACACAGATCGTCAGGCCTTGTTGATGTCAGATGCAGACCGCACAGTTCATATTGGTGAAGAATTGACACGCGGTCTTGGCGCAGGCGCTAATCCTGAAATTGGCTGCCAAGCAGCTGAAGAATCTCGCGCAGAAATTCGCGAAGCTCTAGCTGGCGCAGACATGGTTTTTGTTACAGCTGGTGAAGGCGGCGGCACAGGCACAGGCGCTGCTCCAATTGTTGCTGAAATCGCAATGGAAGAAATTGGTGCATTGACTGTTGCTGTTGTTACAAAGCCTTTTGGTTTTGAAGGTCGCAAGCGCATGGCTCAAGCTGAAGAAGGCATTGCAATCCTTGAAACTAAAGTTGATACACTCATTGTTATTCCAAATGACCGCTTACTCCAAGTTATTGAAAAGCGCACATCAATGCTTGATGCATTCCGCATTGCAGATGATATTTTGCGCCAAGGCACACAGGGCATTACAGACCTTATTACAATTCCTGGCCTCATTAATCTTGACTTTGCAGATGTTCGCGCAATTATGAAGGGCGCTGGTTCTGCAATGATGGGCATTGGCATTGCTTCTGGTGAAAATAGAGCAAGCGATGCTGCAACTCAAGCTATTACTTCAAAGCTTTTGGAATCATCAATTGTTGGTGCAGACAGAATTTTATTCTCTATCACTGGCAGCAGCGATATGAGCTTGGCAGAAATTGATGAAGCTTCAAATATTATTAATAGTGCTGCTGATGAAGATGCAAATATCATCTTTGGTACTGTTATTGATGATTCAATGGATGATCAATTGCGAGTTACTGTTATTGCAACAGGCTTTAAAATGCAAGATACCCAAACATCAATGAATGTAAATACTAATAGAAATACTGCTCGTCCAGCTGCTAGTGCTGCTCCGGCACCAGTTGCTTCAGCTGCTGCTCCTGTTGCTCCATCAACAACATCAAGCTATTCATCTAATCCAACAGGGGATTCAAGTTTTGATAGTTTGTTTGACGATGACATCCCAGACTTTTTGAAGCGCAACCGCTATTAAGAAATAATAAAATGAAAAAAGATTTTCAGACTCTGCCAATGCCTTGCTTGGCAGAGTTCTCTTTTAGTAATGGTAATAATAAAGAGCTTTCGCTTTTGACTGATGAATCTTTATGGCACGCATGTGGCGTGCGCATTGTATTTACTGACAGATGCGGCGGTGTTAGTGAAGGCGAATTTTCATCATTGAATTTGCATCACAAAGATGGCGACACCATTGAAAATGAATATCAAAATCGCAATTTATTGATGTCATGTTTTGATGATTATATTGAAAAGCAAAAGCTGATCTGTCCAAATCAAGTTCATGGCAGTAATATTCTTATAGTCGAAGATGCACAACAAACAAATGCTTTGGCGCATGGCGGCGCAGATGGAATTTTGTGCAATAAGTGCGGTGTGCCAGTTTTGCTATGTTTTGCAGATTGCGTGCCTGTTATTGTTGTTGCTCCAGATTCATCTTTTGCTATTTTGCATGCGGGTTGGCGCGGTGCATATTCAGATATTGCTGCAAAAGGTTTGAAGATGCTTGCAAGTGAAGCTTCATGCTGTGTGGCAGATTGCAATATTTATATTGGTCCGCATATTGGTACATGTTGCTTTGAAGTATCAGATGAACTTGCGCAACAATTTGCTGAAAAATATGGTTTGGATGTTGTTCCAACAAAGCGTCATGTTGATTTATCAAGTGTTATTATTAAGCAGTTAATTTGCATCGGTGCTGATAAAAACCGAATTGCAGATGCTAAAGTTTGTACATCTTGCAATATTGATAAATATTATTCTTACAGAGCAGAAAATGGCAAATGTGGCCGCCATGGTGCATTTGCTTTTATAAGATAGGAGCGGGGAGGCTATAAATTATGACGCTTCAAGAGCGTTTGCAATCATGTAAAGAAGAAATTTCCCAGTTATGCAAAGAAGCAGGGCGCGACCCTAAAGATGTCCGCCTTATTGCTGTGAGTAAAACTGTTGGCTTGCCGCAAGTCCAGGAAGCAATATCTTGTGGACAAATGGATTTTGGGGAAAACAGAAGCAAACTTTTCAATGAAAAGAGGGAAGCTTTTCCGCAAGCAAATTGGCATTTCATTGGCAGACTGCAGTCCAATAAAGCACATGAAGTTGTCGGGAAAAGCTTCTTAATTCATTCATTGGACAGACCAACTTTACTTCATGCTATTGAAAAGGAAGCTGCAAAGCAAAATATCATTCAAGATGTGTTGTTAGAAGTTAATATTTCAGGTGAAGAATCTAAAGCTGGTCTTGCTCCTGAAAATGTTGCAGCATTTATTGAAGAAGTGCTTGCTTGTGAGCATGTTCATTGTAAGGGCATGATGACAATGGCTCCGATTGCAGATGCAACCATTGCGCGGAAAACTTTTGCAGGTTTAAGAAAACTCGCGCAAGAAATGAAGAGCCAGTATGGTGGGCGTGGTAACATCAGTTTTGATGAACTTTCGATGGGTATGTCTAACGATTATGCATCCGCCATCAGTGAAGGTGCTACTATGGTACGCATCGGCAGAAAGATATTCAGCGAAAGCTTTGTGCAGTAAAAACATATGTGAAAGTCCGGAGGAACTTGTGGGATTTTTTGATGGCGTTAAAGGCAAACTTGGTTTTAGTGATGATTCAGATTGGCAAGATGGCCAAAATCAATATTCAGACGATGGATATTATGATGATTCATATAATGATGAAGGCGGATATTATGATGATGAATCTGCTGAATATGATGACTATCCGCAAGATGGCGGTAATCCGCTAAGCTTTGACGAATATAATCCAAATAGCTTCCAGAATGTGACAATAAACACAGACCGTGAACTTAAAGTTGCTTCTTATGACGACATAACTGATTATTCTTCAACTCGTTCGTATCGCAGTTCAAGCCCACGCAGCAGCTATAGTTCATCATTTACTGATAGCTCTAGCTATTCGCGTCCAAGTTCATATTCTTCATATGGTTCAAGCTCTTCATCTTATTCTTCTTCGAGTTCTGACCCATATTCACAATTTGATTCTGACATCAAGCAAATTAGCATGGATCCTTCTTCAAGAATTGAAATTGTGCGTCCAAGCATATATTCTGATGTTGAAAAAATTGCAAGCTCATTTAAAGCTGGCAAAACTGTTGCTATAGTTTTTAATTCAACACCAGCAGATCTTGCAAAGCGTGTTTTGGACTTTTCATTCGGCGTGGCAAGTGCTTTAAATGGCACGGTCGAAAAAGAAGGAATAAAAACATTTATAATCAGCAAAGGCATGCGAGACTTGTCTGAAGATGAACGTAAATATTTGCGCGACCAAGGCGCAATTCAATAGGCTTTTTGATACATATTTTTGAAAGGAAAAGAAAATGAGTATCACACCAAAAATGATTAATGAGCAAGGGTTTGAACATGCATTACGAGGATATGACGTAAAGCAGGTCGATGACTTTTTGGAATATGTTGCGCATGAAGTTGGCAGCATGATTGAAACAAATTACAAGTTGAAAGAAGAACTTGAAGCAGCTAAGGGCGAATTGCAAAATGCTCAAGACGCGCAAGGCGATTCTGAGGAAGTTATTGCTTTAAAAAATCGCTTAGAGGCAGCAGAAGCTGAGCTTGAAGCTTTAAAGGCAGAAGCAACTGCAACAAAAGAAGCTGATCCTGTTGAACTTATGGAAGCTAAAGCAAAAATTGCTGAACTTGAACAAAAACTAAGCGATAAAGAAGTAAATGATGATGTTATTTCAAAAGCATTTATTTCTGCACAGCGCAGTGCTGATGCTTTAAAGGAAGATGCGCGTGCTGAAGGCGAACGCATTTATCGCGAATCAGAAGCAAAAGCTCGCGAACTTTTGCGCGATGCTTTAGCTGAAAAGAAGCGTGTTTTAGACGAAGCTGATAGCATTAAAGGCAGCTATGAAAAGTTCCGTGAAGAATTCAAAATGCTTATTGCTCATTTCAGCGAAGAGGCGGAAAAGAGTTTTGATGGAATGGATACACCAGATGTTTCAGATGCAGCAGTTGAAAATCTGTTAATTAAGACTCAAGAGGCTGAAAATATTGCAGCTGCTAATGAAAATGTTTCTGCGCAAGAAGAAGTTCAAACAAAGCCTGCGTATGAACAGCAAGCTGTTCCTTCAACATCTGTTATGAATGATAGCTTTTTTGATGACATTGAAGAAATCAGCTAAATAATGCAGGTTCCTGTTTTAGTCACTCCAAAGGCTCATAAAAATGAAGTCTTGGGTTGGCGTGAAAATGCAGCTGGCGAGCGTGAACTCATTGTTCATGTAACAGCAGCTCCTGAAAAGGGGAAGGCAACAAAAGCGGCAAGTGTTGTGCTTGCCGCTTATTTCAATGTCCCAAAATCTAGTGTTCGTTGCATACGTGGCGAGGCATCCAGACATAAAATGTTTGATATTCCGTGTTAAAATCTTGCATTGCAAAGTGAGCCAGACGGCTGCGGCGCTTTTGTGCTGAGGAAAGTCCGGGCTTCATAGGGCAGGATGCCGGCTAACGGCCGGGCGGGGTGACCCGACGGATTAGTGTCACAGAAAAGAAAACTCTTTGTTTTTAAGCAGAGAAAAGCTGAAACGGTGTGGTAAGAGCGCACCAGCATGTTGGTAACAGCATGGCTTGATAAACCCCATCCGAAGCAAGAGCAAATAGGAATGCTATAGGCTGGCCCGGCTTGCATTCGGGTTGCTTGCTAGAGGATATTGGTAACAATATTCCAAGATAAATGGTCGTCTTAAATGACAGAACCCGGCTTATAAGCTCACTTTGCCATTTTTGTTCTTGACCAAATGTGAATTTACACTTAATATAACGACTTGCGCTATTGCACTTTTATTGAATTGGGATGTCGTCTAATGGTAGGACAGCGGATTCTGGTTCCGTCAGTGAGGGTTCGACTCCTTCCATCCCAACCAAAACGGCCCGTTCGTCTAGCGGTTTAGGACATCGCCCTCTCAAGGCGAAGGTCACGGGTTCGAATCCCGTACGGGCTACCATTTGTTTTTAGCTAGGCAAGGTACGCCCCGACTTCGAATCGGGAAACGGCCTTGCCTGGTTGAAATAAAAGCTTTTTCAATCTAAAATTTTTCCACTAAAAAATCTTTTTGCTCTTCATGAACATTGAACAGTAGTCAATATAACGAGCTGTGGTAATATGTTTTCTATGCTTAGTTTAGATGAAAACCTCAATGAGCTTTTTGCTCCTATTTTGCAAGCCAGTGGCATGTCAAGTGCATGGTTTTTTGTTGCAATAATTTTTTTGCTGCTATTCATTATCTTTCTTATTGTTGCAATTAAGAAATCTTCAACAATCCATAAGTTGAATAAGCAGATTGCTGCACAGAATGAATATATTCTTGGCCTTGAAGCTTCAAGCGATTTGCCACAAATTAAAATGCCTGAAAAAGGCGAATTTGCTTCTATCGTTTTTGAAAGTGATAAAGAAGAAAAGAAGCGCAAGAAGAAGGCTGAAGCAAAAGCAAAAGCCAAGGAAAGCAAACCTTCTAATGGCACTAATAGCAGCAAAACTGCAAAAAATAAACAAGAAGCAGAAGATGAAAATGAACTCATCGCACAGAGCATAGATGCTCATGTTCCAGAAATTAATTTGGCAAAGGAGCAAGCTGCATCAAGTTTGAATACTGATGATGTTGCAGCTATTGTTCATAATATTGTTTTGCAAGCATTATCAAATTCTGCTGAAGAAAATAATTTGTCTGAATTAAAAAATGCAGATGAAGTCAAAGAGGCTATTGCTCAAGCCCGCAAAAAAGCTAAAAATTCTTCTAAAGCAGCAAATGCTGAGCCGGAAAGTGATAAAAATTCTTCGCTTACAGAACAAGAAAAAGAAGTTCAAAGAATCCTTGCAAAAATTCTTGTCACAAATAAAGACAATAATGACCCATCAAAGGGTGAAATTTCAGATTTAGATAAAAATATTCCAGCCGTTTAAGCTGCGCTTTTCGTAAAAAATCCGGATTTTACTCGGAAAAAATCCGAATTTTATTCAGGTTTTACTCGGAAAAAATCCGTATGGATGTCCGGATTTTACTCTGATTTCATCCGGAATTTTGGCAAGGTTTTCTTGATATGCTATCTGCATGATTAAAGATAGCTTACATATTCGAATTAATTCCTTCTTGCGCAGAGCTGGGCTTTCAAATGTTCCAAAGCCTGTATTAGTTTGCGTTGTTATCTTCTTGATCGCAGCTATTGTTGTTGCTGCTATTCATTTTTGGCCTTCTCAAAATGTTGAAACTGAAAGCCAAGATTTTCAAATCGAATCTAGTGACGCAACAAGTGTTGAAAGCACATCAAAAATTCTTGTTGATATTGAAGGCTGTGTTAAAAATCCAGGCTTATATGAACTTGATGTTGATGCACGTGTTGGCCATGCAATTGAAATCGCAGGAGGATTCACAAAATATGCAGCTCGCGATTCTGTAAATTTGGCAGAAAAATTAACTGACGGAATGCAGCTTTATGTGCTTTCAAAAAAAGAGCAAAAGTCGCAAAATGTTAGCGGTAGTGCAAGTTCGTCTTCATCTGGCATAAGTTCATCATCATCTTCAAATTCATCAAATCAAGAAAAGATAAATTTAAATACCGCAAGCGCGCAAGATTTACAAAACTTGTCTGGAATAGGGGAAACTTTATCGCAGCGCATAGTTGATTATCGCGAAAAGAATGGAAACTTTTCAAGCATTGAAGATTTGAAAAAGGTCTCTGGAATTGGCGATACCAGATTTGAATCTTTGAAGGATTATATATGCGTATAGAGTTTAATAGAGCTAAGCGGCCAAGTCTTGGGTTTTTATTTTTTGCTGCTGTTATTGTTTGGCTTATTTCAATTCTTATTGAAAATGCAATGTGGCAGCGCTATATATCTGAAAATAAAAGTGACAATAGTTTGATATTTGTTTTTACATTTTTATTATGCCTTTTTGTATTATTTCTTATCCTTATTTGTATTCAGAGAAAATCAAATTTTTCTGTTATATATATTTTATTTGCTGTGTCTATTGTTGCTATATTTATTTCTTTGTTGTATTGGTCTTCATGGGAATCTAACATAGAAAAAGTGTCACAAGATTTAAGTTCAAATGAATTTATTTTTGAAACAACAAGTGATATGACCAAAAGTGACTATGGCAAAAATTCTGAAGTGCGAGCAATGTGTGATGGAAAGTGGATACAAGTGCGCGTTGCGTGGCCTGATGATTATGAAAATGTGAGCATAGGACATAGATTTAAAGCAAGTGGTTCATATATAAAACCAAATAAAGAAGAATCTGGGAAGTGGTATCACAAGAATGGAATTTTAGGTTTAATAAAATTGCAAAAAGTGGAAGAAACTGGCAATGCAAAAAGTGCAAGTGGGCTGTTGGCGCCTTTCAGAGATGCTTCTTTTGAAAGAATTTCAAATATCTCAACGCAAACTTCTGGCGTTTTAGCAGGAATTCTGCTTGGTAATAAAACCCTTTATTCTGGCACGCAGGTTGAACAAGAATTTAAGTCTACAGGACTTGCTCATTTGATGGCTGTATCTGGCACACATTTAGCTGTTGTATGTGCTTTAGCAAATGCTTTGCTTGGCGCCTTTCCGATAAGCCGCAAGAAAAGAGCATTTGTTGCAGGTGTTTTAATTGTTTCATATCTTGTTTTGACTGCTCTTTCTTTGTCAGCTTTACGTTCGTGCATAATGTGTATAGCAGGCTTGGGAGCAAATGTTTTTAAACGTAAATCAAGCTCGCTTCAGGCTTTATCTATTTGCATAATTGCATTAATTCTTCTTGAACCAAGTGTTGCATTTTCTGCTGCATTTCAATTGTCTGTGCTAGCAGTTTTTGGAATATTGCTTTTTGGACCGCTATTTGCTTCATGGCTTTCATGTCTATTTGCTGGCAAATTTCAAAATATTTCAGAAGCTATATCTATTGGCATTGCTGCCAGTTTAACAACAAGCCCTGTTTCTATTTTACTTTTTCAGCAGTTTCCATTGCTTTCTCCAATAAGCACATGCATTGTTGCGCCGTTTGTAACATTTGCGCTGGCTGTTGGCTTGATAGGGCTTTTAATCTTTGTTATTTGTGCACCTGCTGGCAGTTTGCTTCTTTCAATTGCATCTGTGTGCATTTCGCTTGTTTTGTTATTGGTTAATATATTTTCAAAAATTTCATGCTCTTGTATTCCGCTTGATTCTGCTGCTGTGCATCTTGTAATTTTATTTTCTGCATTTTTGCTTGGAATTTATTGCTTTTGGCCATGTCCTAAAATTAATGAAAATGCTGAAGCCATAAAAAAGCCTTACAAAAATATAAAGTGGAAGCTTGTTACTGCTTTATGTCTTTTTGTTCCAATTTTAATAGCCTTATTTACTGGTTTTGCCGTTTTTAGCTCTGATGGCAAGGCGAAAATTGTAATGCTTGATGTTGGTCAAGGCGACAGTATGCTTATATGCGACAAAGATGCTGCAATACTTATTGATGTTGGGGAAGAAGATAATCTTTTAAAAGCTGCTTTAGCAAGGTGTGGTATAACAAAACTCGACGCCATTATTATTACTCATAAAGACTCTGACCATAGTGGCTCTCTTTCAAGCTTGGCTGGTGTTGTTCAAGTCGATAATGTTTTTATTCATGAAGATTTGCTAGATTATGAAGGGGAAAAGGGAATCTTGGACGCGGCTAGCTGGCTTACTGGCAGTAAGGGCGCTAGTGGTTTAAGCGTTGGGGATGTTTTAAAAATAGGCAGGTTTAAGCTGACTTTGCTTGCGCCTGCTGAAGGTGGAGAAAGTGAAAATGAAGATTCTCTAGTTAACTTGCTTGAATATGATGAAGATGGCGATGGCAAAGCAGAATCAAGCGCTTTGCTTACTGGGGATGCAGAATCTCAAGCTCTTGCTGATGTTTGTGAAATTGTCAAACATGTTGACATTGTAAAAGTTCCACATCATGGGAGCAAAAAGGCATTTTCTGAAGAAGAATTAGTGCAACTTTCCCCAAAAATTGCATTAATAAGCGTTGGCGAAGATAATAGATATGGTCATCCAGCAAGTAATACTGTTAAGGCTTTGGAAGCGTGCGGCGCGCGCGTTTATCGCACAGACATTGCAAGCGACATAACAATAAGTTTTGCGCAGAGCAAACTTGGTGTATCCTTAAGACATAAATGAAAGGAATAATTTTGTCTGAAGGTTTATTACAAGCATATCTTTTTAATGGTGAAGATGAATTAAAGCGTGATTATGTTTTGAAGCGCTTGGTTGAGCGAATTTCAAAGCTTGGCGACTTAGATTTTAATAAAGACACATTTCATGGCGAAAGTGTGCAAGCACAGGAACTTTTGGCAGCATGTAACACATTGCCATTTATGTGTGAATATAGGCTGGTTGTTTGTACAGATGTCGATAAAGCTCGCAAAGAAGTTCAAGAAGCAATTGTTAATTATCTTCAGTCTCCAAATGAAACAACAGTACTTGCAATGAGTGCTTCAAAGCTTGCAAAAAATACTCGTCTTTATAAAGCAATTGCAAAAGTTGATGCAAAATCTATTGTTGATTGTGCTCCAAAAAACGCAAGAGACTTGCCTGCCCAAGTTCGTTCTTTTGCAACTAGCAATAAAGTTAGCATGAGTGACGCTGCCGCAAGAGAACTTATTGATTTGGTGGGGGATTCAACAGTCAGGCTTAATGCTGAAATTGAAAAGATGGCTGCAGCTTTGGGCAAAAATGCAACAATAGGCGTTGAGGAAGTTCGCAAGCTTGTTGTGCGCAGTGCTCAAGCAAAGCCTTGGCATCTTGCAGATGCAATGTCTAATCGTGATGCAAAGCAAGTTTTGAAAGTTTTGAGCAGGATGGATTCTGAACAGCCACTGCGCTTGCTTGCAATTTGTGTTGGCAGAATACGTGAACTTTTATATGCAAAAGATTTTGGCAGGCAAGTCAACTTAAAAGCGTTGGCTGCTCGTTTAAAAGTGCCTGATTGGCGAGTTAAAAATCACCCTGCTTGGGCTGCTCGCTTTACTCAAAAAGAACTTGAAAATGCTTTGATTGGTGCTGCAAATCTTGAATCTGCATTAAAAACTAGCACCGGAGATGCATCAATTCTCTTAGAGAAATGGCTTTTGAGCATTTGTATTCAAAAATCTTGAAGACAATGTAAGCGTTCTGTGCTATGATTTCGTGGTTTCGATACATTTCCCACTGTACGAAATAAAAGTTTATATTGAAAGGAAAAGCCAAAAATGGCAAACATCAAATCTCAGAAGAAGCGTATTAAGACAAATGAAAAAGCGCGCCTGCGCAACAAGAGCTGCAAAGCAGAACTCAAAACTGCTGTCCGTCGTGTAGAAGAAGCTGTTGCTGCAAAAGACGTAGATGCTGCAAAATCGGCTGCACAGCATGCTTGCCGTTTGCTTGACAAAGCTGCTTCAAAGGGGATCATTCACAAAAACCAAGCTGCTAACCGCAAGCATGGTGTAATGCTCAAAGTGAATGGTATGCAAGCTTAAAAAGCTCCTCTTTACCGAGACATTAAAAACCGCTCTCAAAAGGGGGCGGTTTTTTATATAATGTAAAAGCTATGGAACCTAAATTTATCAGAAATTTTTCAATAATTGCACACATCGATCATGGAAAGTCGACTCTTGCTGATAGAGTATTGCAACTTACTCACACAATTGCAGAGCGCGACATGGTTGAACAAGTGCTTGACAGCATGGACATTGAACGTGAGCGTGGCATCACAATCAAGTCTCAGGCTGTTTGCATTTTATATACTGCAAAAGATGGAAATACATATCAATTTAATTTGATTGATACGCCTGGCCATGTTGATTTCACATATGAAGTCAGCCGTTCTTTGGCTGCGTGTGAAGGCGCTGTTTTGGTCGTTGATGCTACTCAAGGCGTTGAAGCTCAAACTGTTGCAAATGCCTTGATGGCTATGAATGCAAATCTTGAAATTATCCCAGCAATTAACAAAATTGATTTGCCTGCAGCAGACCCCGAGCGAGTTCGTAATGAAATTGAAGAAGGCCTTGCAATTCCAGCAGATGAAGCAATTTTAACAAGTGGCAAGTCTGGCATTGGCGTTGAAGATTTGCTTGAAGCAATTGTTGAAAAAATCCCACACCCTAAAGGCAATGCAGATGCACCACTAAAGGCCTTGATTTTCGATTCATATTTTGATGCATACAGAGGCGTTGTTGCTTTAATTCGTATTGTTGATGGCTCAATAAAAAAGGGCGACAAAATTCGTTTTCTTGCAACTGAAGAAAATTGCCTTGTTGAAGAAGTTGGCGTTCGTCGCCCAGCAGAAACTCCAGTTGATGAATTGACAATTGGTGAAGTTGGCTATCTTGTTACTGGCTTAAAAGACCCAAGTATGGTTAAAGTTGGTGACACTGTAACAACTCAAAAAGATGGAACAGATGAAGCTTTACCGGGGTACCGCGATGTTAAACCAATGGTTTATACAGGTATTTTCCCAATTGATGCAGACCAATATCCAATGCTTCGTGACGCATTAGACAAACTTGTTTTAAATGATCCTGCCTTGGTTTATGAGCCAGAGACAAGCCATGCTTTGGGCTTTGGTTTTCGCGTTGGATTTTTAGGCTTGCTTCATATGGAAGTTATTAAGGAAAGACTCGAACGTGAATTTAACCTTGACTTGATTGCAACAGCTCCAAGTGTTGAATATCGCGTTTATTGCACAGACGGAACAGATTTCATTGTTCATTCTCCGCAGGATATGCCAGATCAGGCACGCATTGAACATATTGAAGAACCTTATTTGACAGCTTCAATAATTGTCCCGCCTGATTATGTTGGTGCTGTAATGGAGCTTGCAACGCAGCGCCGCGGCAATTTTAAGAATATGCAATATCTTTCTCAGGCAACTGTTGAATTGAAATTTGAAATGCCACTGTCTGAATTGATAATGGACTTTTTTGATTCATTAAAGAGCCGCACGAAGGGCTATGCGTCGCTTGATTATGAAATTTGTGGATATAGGCCTAGTGAACTTGTAAAGCTTGATATTTTGCTTTCTGGCAACCCGGTTGACGCTTTAAGCTTTATTGTTCACAAAGACAATGCGTACAGGCTCGGTCATGACTTAGCTGTGAAGTTAAAAGAGATTATTCCGCAGCAGCTTTTTGAAGTGCCAATCCAAGCTGCGGTAGGCAGCAGAGTCCTAGCCAGAACAAATGTTAAAGCAAAGCGTAAGGATGTTTTAGCAAAGTGTTATGGTGGCGATATCAGCCGCAAACGCAAGCTTTTGGAAAAGCAAAAAGCTGGCAAGAAAAAGATGAAGTCTATTGGCAATGTTGAAGTCCCGCAAGAAGCTTTCATGGCTATTTTGAAGGTTGATAAAGACTCTTAAAGATAAGGGGCGTTTGCGCACAATGCCATCTTTTTTTAATGAATATAAGGGCAAGTTGTTATTGGCGCCTATGGCTGGCGTCACAGATAAAGCTTTTAGAACAATTTGCTTACGCCATGGCGCTGCTTTAACATATACAGAAATGGTCAGCGCAAAAGGCCTTGAATATGATAATAAAAATACATGGGACTTGCTCGAGCCTGCTGATGAAGAAGAAAAAATCGCAGTTCAGCTTTTCGGACATGAACCAAATGTTTTAGCTGCTCAGGCGTATGCAGTGCAGCGGCGTCTGGGCTCTAAACTAGCTTTTATTGATGTGAATATGGGCTGTCCAGTTAAAAAAGTTGTGAGCAAAGATGAAGGCAGCGCATTAATGAAAACTCCCGACGAAGCAGCAGAAATTATTTCATCAATTTGCAAAAATGTTGATGTTGCAGTCACAGCTAAATTCAGAAGCGGATGGGATAGTCAAAGTGTCAATGCTGTTGATTTTGCTTTGCGCCTGCAAGAAGCAGGGGCTGCAGCTGTTGCTATTCATGGCCGCACGTCAAAGCAGATGTATTCAGGCAAAGCTGATTGGAGCATAATTGCGCAGGTGAAAGCAGCATGCGAAATTCCAGTTATTGGCTCTGGCGATATTTATTCTTTTGATGATGCACAAAAGATGATGGAACAAACCGGAGCTGATGCCGTTATGGCTGCCAGGGGTGCTCGCGGTAATCCTTGGATTTTTGAAAATAAAATTCCAAGCAAAGAAGAGAGGCTTGCCTGCATGCGTGAACATTTGCACCTTTATGTGCAATTTTTTGGCAGCGAACATTTGACTCCGCTGCGTTCACAATTTGCTGCATATGCGCATGGAATTAGCGGTGCGGCACAGTTCAGGCGCGCATTGTCGCAATGCACAAGTTATGAAGATTTTGAAGGTTTGCTCAATGATTGAAGCTTTATATATTCATATCCCATTTTGTAAAAAGCGCTGCTTTTATTGTGATTTTGAAACGCAAGCATGTAATGATGATGCATTAATGGATGCATATGTAAATGCGCTTTCTTTGCAGATACGTCGTGCGTCAAGAGCAGGCCTTTTCGGAGATTTAAAGACAATTTATATAGGCGGCGGTACTCCAACATATCTTGGTTCACGCAGGCTCTCTAGTCTTATTTATCTGTTGTCGCTTTCAATAAATCTTGAACAGATTGAAGAATTTACGTTAGAGGCTAATCCAGATTCTATAGATGAACGCATAGTCAAAGATTTATATGCATTGGGCGTTGACCGCATAAGCCTTGGTGCTCAGAGTTTTAATGATAAAGATTTGCGTTTTTATGGGCGCGTTCATAACTCGCAGGCAATATTTGATGCTATATCAGCAATAAAAACGCGCTTTGACAACTTTAGCTTGGACTTAATTTGCGGAGCACAGACTCAAAATATTGAATCATGGGAGCAAAGCCTGAATAGTGCTTTGGAAACTGGGCTTAAGCATATCAGCATTTATCCATTAACTGTTGAAACTGGCACGCCTTTAGATAAAGCTGTTGAGCGGGGAGAATGCAGCGTTGCATCTGAAGATATGCAGGCAGACATGATGCTTTGCGCAAAAGATGTTTTGGAAGCTGCTGGATTTGAGCGCTATGAAGTAGCATCTTATGCATTGCCTGGATATGAATCAAAACATAATATTTCTTATTGGACTGGAAAATCTTATCTTGGCCTTGGCGCTGTTAGTTCAAGCATGATGACAAGTGATGAATATTTTTTATGTTTGCAGGCTGGCATATTTGAAGAAAATGAAAGCTTTAACCTTGAATTGGCGCAGCATGAAGATGCAGCAAGAATTCGCTTTAAGGTATCAGATAATATTGAAAATTTCATCAAAACAAATGCAAAGCCTGCTGTCGAATGTGAATTATTATCACAAAAAGAAGCATTGCTTGAAGATGTGATGCTAGGCTTTCGCATGAGCATGGGTCCTGACTCAGTTTTGCTTGAAAAAGTAATAGATTATGTCCCTGAATTGCATAATGTTTTGCAAGATTTGCAAGAGAAAAATCTGATTATTCAAAAAGAGAAAAGCTTCATTCCTACCGCTAAAGGTTGGCTTTGTGGCAATGAAATCTTTGCAAGCGTCATCAATCTTGCGAGTTAGTGACAGATAGGAAACATTTATAGCCGTTTTGCCCGATGTAATAGAAAATAGGAAAGTTCTTTTAATGAGCAAAAAATAATAATGCTTTTTCGGGGGATATTTTGGCTTACGAATACTATGACATATTAGGCGTTGAGCGTAACGCTTCAGAAAAGGATATCAAGCGTGCTTTTCGAAAGAAGGCTCGTGAATTGCATCCTGATGTCAACAAGGCACCGGATGCTGAAGATCGCTTCAAAGAGCTAAATGAAGCATATGACTGTTTATCCAATCCGCAAAAAAAGGCAATGTATGACCGCAGTGGCAATCCGCCAGAAGCTGGCGGAGGTTTTGGTGGCTATGCTGTTGATATGAGCGATATTTTTGGCGGAATGAGCGACATATTTAGTAGCTTTTTTGGCGGCATGGGAGGCCGTGGTGCCGCTGGCATGCGTAAAGATGGCCGCGATATGGCAATAGGTTTGCGTTTGACTTTGCAAGAAGCTGCAACTGGCGCCACAAAAGATATTGCATATGAACGACTTGTTCCATGTGAAGAATGCGATGCTAGCGGCAGTGCAGATGGCAGTGGTGAAACAACATGTTCAACATGCCATGGTCAGGGTCGCGTTATGAGTGTTCAGCATACGTTCTTGGGCGATATGCAAACAGCTAGCACTTGTCCAGATTGCGGTGGTAGTGGTTCTGTTATTAGCAACCCGTGCCCTGAATGTGGCGGCCAAGGCAGAGTTCCTGATCGCGAACATTTATCAATTGATATCCCGCAAGGTTTACGCGATGGTCAGCAGATGCGCGTTCCAAATAAGGGCGAAGCTGGCATGAATGGTGCTTCAAGTGGCGACCTTTTGGTTACTGTTCGCATTGAACCTGATGAATATTTTGAACGTGAAGGCGACAACTTGCATGTTCGTGCAAAGGTTAATGTTGCTCAGGCTGCACTTGGTACAACAATTAAAATTGAAGGCATAATGCCTGATGAAGAAGTTGATGTTGAAATTCCTGCAGGTTGCCAGCCAAATCAGGTTGTGCGCATTAAAGGTTATGGCATGCCAAGGTTTCGCAAGACAAAAATTCGTGGCGATTTATTTGTTCATGTTGGAGTTGATGTTCCTCGCAAACTTTCAAAGAAAGCTGAAAAACATTTCAAAGAACTTTTGAATGAAATTAGCGATGAAACATCCGGGACAAGGATTCCTTTGAATAGCGACTAAGGAGTTTTTGTGCCTATCAAAATTCCAAATGCGCTTCCTGCAACAGAAGTTTTAGAGAGTGAAAATATCTTTGTGATGACGCAGACACGTGCGTTAACGCAAGATATTCGTACTCTAAAAGTTTTGCTTTTGAATTTGATGCCAACAAAAATACGCACAGAAACTCAGATAGCTAGACTTGTCGGAAATACTCCACTGCAGGTTGAGCTCACTTTGATGCAATTAAAAAGTCATGTCGCAAAAAATGTTTCGCAAGAACATATGCTTGCTTTTTATCAAACATTTGATGAAATTTCTTCACAAAATTTTGATGGAATGATTATCACGGGCGCACCAGTAGAAAATTTGCATTTTGAAGATGTGGATTATTGGGATGAGCTTTGTGAAATTTTTGAATGGTCAAAGTCGCATGTTACAAGCACATTTCATATTTGTTGGGGAGCGCAAGCTGCACTTTATTATCATTATGGAATTGATAAATATGAACTTCCGCAGCGCATTCACGGTGTTTATCCTCATACAATTGATAGGCCGAACACTATGCTTTTTCGCGGGGCAGATGACTGCTTCATGATGCCGCATTCAAGAAATACTGGCAACAAGCGTGAGGATATTGAAGCTTGCAAGGAATTAAAAATTTTGGCTTCTTCTGATGAAGCTGGAATTTTTGCGATTATGACAGATAAAGGCAAACAAGTCTTTATAACTGGGCATGCAGAATATGACACAACAACTTTGCAAGAAGAATACTTGCGCGACATTGATGCAGGTCTGAGTCCTGAAATTCCTAAAAATTATTATGTGGATGACAATCCTGAAAAGGGCATTAAAAACAGCTGGCGCGCGCATGCAAATCTTTTATATAGTAATTGGCTAAATTATTATGTCTATCAGACAACACCTTACGACATAAATGCGATATCCTAATAGGCGTTCCATCCGCGTAATTTTTAATAACAAGAGAGGAGCTACCGATGGAATTAAAAGGAACTAAAACAGAGAAAAATTTAATGGATGCTTTTGCAGGCGAGTCACAGGCTCATACAAAATATCTTTATTATGCCTCAAAAGCAAAAGATGAAGGTTATGTGCAGATTGCAAACCTTTTTACAGAAACTGCTTTAAATGAAAAAGAACATGCAAAAGTTTGGTTTAAATATTTGCATGGTGGTGCAATTCCTGAAACTCCTGCAAATTTAGATGATGCTGCAAATGGTGAAAATTTTGAGTGGACAGACATGTATGATCGCATGGCTGCTGAAGCTCGTGAAGAAGGCTTTGATGAAATTGCTGCTAAGTTTGAAATGGTTGGACAGATTGAAAAACGCCATGAAGAACGCTATCGCAAACTAATCACAAATATTGAAGAAGGACTTGTCTTTAGCCGTGACGGAGACGCAATTTGGATTTGCACAAATTGCGGCCATATTGTTGTTGGTCCAAAAGCTCCAGAAGTTTGCCCAGTATGCGCTCATCCAAAGAAATATTTTGAGCTTTATAATGAAAACTTCTAATTTTTAATTTTGACTTTAGGCCGCCTTGCGCTACACAGGAGTGCAAGGCGGCTTTTCTCTACAACAATTTGTTAATAACATTCAAGAAAGCAATACAGTTTTATGTCAAATATCATTGAAATAGAGTCGGCAGATGACCCGCGCGTAGAGATGTTTATCCATCTTACAGAACCTCAACTTCGCAATAAACTTGAACCTGAAAAAGGCTTATTTATTGCTGAAAGTCCAAAGGTTATAACGCGTGCAATGAATGCTGGAATTGAACCTATTGCTTTTTTGATGGAAGAAAAACATGCATATAGTGACGCTGCAGAAATTATTGAAAGATGTCCTGATATTCCATGTTATGTGGGTCCGCGTGGAATTTTGACTGATCTTACTGGTTATAAATTGACGCGCGGTGTTTTAGGCGCAATGCGCAGACCAAAGATGAAAAGTATTGATGAAGTTTTGCGCGGAGCAAAAAGAATTGGTTTAATCGAAGATGTGAACAATCATACAAATATTGGTTCTATTTTTCGTGCAGCAGCTGCTTTAAATATGGATGCGTTGCTTCTTTCTCCAACATGTTGCGACCCGCTTTTTAGACGAGCTGCAAGAGTTTCTATGGGTTCAGTTTTTCAAATTCCATGGACGCGCATTGGCACATCTACAGCTGATTGGCCGCTGCCTAGTTTTTTACAACTAAAAGAGCATGGCTTTAAAACAGCCGCTATGGCGTTGGAAGATAATTCAATTTCTATCGATGATGTTGCATTAAAGAATGAAGAAAAGCTTGCACTTTTGTTTGGCGCTGAAGGTTATGGTTTAAAGCCGCAGACTATACAACTGTGTGATTATGTAGTAAAAATACCAATGGGTCATGGAGTGGATTCGCTTAATGTTGCAGCTTGTGCAGCTATTGCTTTTTGGGAACTTGGGCAGCGTTAATATAGCGGTAAGGAAGCAAAGAAGGGTAGAGCAATGAAATTTGTATCATGGAATGTTAATGGCTTGCGAGCAATTGCAAAAAAAGGCTTTGCAAAGATTTTCGATGACTTTGACGCAGACATATTTGCAATCCAAGAAACAAAGCTTCAAGAAGGTCAAAACCCTATTGATTTTGGAGATTATTTTGATTACTGGAGCTATGCAATAAAGCCTGGGTATTCTGGTACGGCTGTTTTTTCAAAGCGCGAACCTTTAAATGTTATGCATGGAATAGGCGTTGAAAAGTTCGATGCGGAAGGCAGAGTTACAACATTAGAATTCGACAATTTCTTCTTTGTTTGTGTTTATACTCCAAACGCTCAAAATGAACTTGCAAGGATAGATTTTAGGTGTGAATTTGAAGATGAATTCCGCAAATTCTTGTGCGAACTTTCAAAGAAAAAGGGCGTTGTCGTTTGTGGCGATATGAATGTTGCTCATGAAGAAATTGACCTTGCAAGGCCAAAACAAAACATAGGCAATGCTGGATTTTCAGATGAAGAGCGCGGGAAAATGACGCAGCTTTTATCTGCTGGTTTCATTGACACATGGCGTTTTATTAACCCTGAAACATGCGACAAATATTCATGGTGGAGTTATCGTGGCGGCGCAAGACAGCGCAATGTTGGATGGCGCATTGACTATTTTTTGGTGAGCGAATCATTAAAAGACAGCATCAAAAATGTTGAAATCTGCGATGATATCTTTGGAAGCGACCACTGTCCAATAGCACTTGAGCTTGCCGTTTAGCTTATAAAGATACATTTCTATAAAAACTCCATAAGTAAAAACCGTATTATAGAGAGGCTCGATGAAGCAAAATCGAGCTTTTATTTCTGGAGAGCTTCTCAAAAATTTAGAGAACGCCGAAGGTGTAAGCCAAGCAAGCATGCTTGGTGATCTCTCAGGCAAAAGGACAGAAAGGGGTATTATGGAAGTTCTTAATTCTATTTATGGGGTAATCACAGCAATAGATGGTTGGCTTTGGGGTCTTCCTCTTATTATCATTTTGGTCGGTACCCATCTTTTTATGACAATTCGCACAAAAGGGATTCAACGTAAGATTTTCACAGGAATTAAGCTTTCCTTTACAAAGGATCCAGATTCTGAAGGCGATGTAAGCCCATTTGCTGCTTTGACAACTGCATTGTCTGCAACAGTTGGCACTGGCAATATTATTGGTGTTGCAACAGCAATCATTAGTGGCGGTGTTGGCGCTATCTTTTGGATGTGGATTATTGGTATTTTGGGCATAGCTACAAAATATGCTGAATCATTTATCTCTGTTAAATATCGCGTGAAGGACAGAACTGGCCAGATGCTTGGTGGCGCTATGTATGCTTTAAGGCGCGGCTTTAAAGGCAAGACATGGGCAAAAGTCACAGCATTTTTGTTTGCACTTTTTGCTGCTATTGCTACCTTTGGAATTGGCGGCGCTGTTCAGTCAAATTCAACATGCGGAATTATTAATGAATATCTTCCAAATGTTCCAATTTGGGTTATTGGTTTAATTGCTGCTATTTTGGTTGGCATAATTATTTTTGGCGGTTTGAATTCACTTTCAAAAGTTTGCGAAAAATTAGTTCCATTCATGGCAATCTTTTATGTTGTTTGCTGCATTATTATCATTGGAATTAATGGTGCTTATCTGCTTGATGCAATTAAGTGGATTGTTGTTTGCGCATTTACTCCAAAAGCTATGGTTGGCGGCGGTGTTGGCTTTGCTGTTGCTTCTGCTTTGCGCTTTGGTGCTGCTCGCGGCCTTTTTTCAAATGAAGCTGGTCTTGGTTCTGCTCCATTGGTAGATGCAAATGCAACATGCCGCAATCCTGCTCGCCAAGCTTTAGTTTCAATGACTGGTGTTTTTTGGGATACAGTTGTTATCTGCCTTGTTACAGGTTTGACTTTGGTTACAGCAATTCTTGCAAATCCAGATTTGTCTGTTGCATATCAAATTACAAACCAAGGTGTTTTGGCTGGATGGGATTCAGATACAATTGTTGCAGCTGGCGGCTTTGCTAAAGGCTTAAAACTTACTGTTGCTGCATTTAATGAAATTCCAGTTTTCGGTCCAATTGTTTTGATTGTTGGCATGTGCTTATTTAGCTTTACAACAATGCTTGGATGGAGCTGGTATGGCAACCGCGTTGTTACATATCTGTTTGGTGAAAAGGCCGTTAAACCATATCAAGCATTATTCCTCCTATTTATTTTCTTGGGAGCAATAGGCGGCAGTGCTTTGATTGCAAACTTGGCTTGGGATTTTGCAGATATCATGAATGGTTTGATGGCAATTCCAAACTGCATTGCTATTTGGGCACTGTCTAGAGTTATTGCTAAAGAAACAAATCATTATGTATATGATGGCAATTTGGATGAAAAGTGTGATGATATAATTCCTTATGTAGATGACATAGATTAGTCTGCTGTTTATCAATTTTACGGTATAAAGACAAAGGGCATCAGAAATGATGCTCTTTTCTTTTAAAAATTTTAAATTTTTTTGCTTCTGTAGTGCATATTTTCTTTTTAAAAGCGTAATATTTACCACGGTGTTTTTTTAAACGCTCTTTCAACATTAGCTGCGAAGATAGAAGAGGGTCTAATGTTGGCGGTTGTGCACAACAAATTTGAAAGGCAGTAAGGTATGGCAGAAGGAATTGTCAAGTGGTTTAACCCAGATAAGGGTTACGGGTTTATCTCACGCGAAGATGGTGACGATCTTTTCGTTCACTTTTCAGAGATTAAGATGGACGGTTTCAAAACTCTGAACCAAGACGATAAGGTTCAGTTCGAAATAACCACGGGCCAGAATGGCAAGCTTCAAGCAAGCAATGTCGTTCGAATTTAGCAAAAGCTCCAAAACTTTCGCTAATTAAAATGGGCTCCTAAAATTAGGAGCCCATTTTTTATCTATAAAGCTTCTGCTTGGTCTAGCTGCAGCAAGTAAACATCTTCGCGCAATGTTCGTGCCATCTCTTTTGAAATTGCTCCTTTTTCGCGCATATTTTGAATTTCTTCCAATTCAAATTGAAAAGCTAGAGCTTGAACTTCTGGCAAGTGAATGTCTTCATATGTGTCTTGTTCTTGCAAAACTTCCAAAGGCTTTTCAATATTGATAATTGGTTCTGTCTTTGGGCCGAAGAAGCTTTCTGTTCCTTTTTCTTCAAAGCGCTTTGTTAATTCTGCATAAGCCTGTTTTTGGTTGATAAGCAACAAAGATGCAGCTCTTGCAACTTCTTTATCCCAATCTTTTGTTTTTTCTTCAAGATATTCACAAGCTTTTTTAGTACATTCCAAAATTAGATATCGTGCATCATTTTTAAATTTGACTTCCTTAACATCTAAGCCAATTTTGTTGGCAATTTTTTGAAGAGAACGAGGCAAGAATATTACCCAAGGGCGTCTCCAGGGGTTAGCCATCAATGCAGAAACATCATTACCTTGCATTGCCATCTTGCGAATGTGCTTAAGCTGAGAAGCATATTGTTGACCTGCTTCATGTGAGACTTTATTATCAATAATTGCTTCATGAACAAATTCGCTTTGAATAGCTAAAACTTCAATTCTTAACTGTTGAACATAATCATCGTCAACTTGGTTTGAACGAATGCGTTTCATTCGTTCGCGATATTGTTTTATAACTTTGCTAATAGCTGCTTTGTTTTCTTCATTGCGAATTTTTTGCAATTCAGAGCAAACATGTAAAATTATTTTTATGCTTGCATCGCGCATGCGCATTCTTTCTTCATGCTTATCTTGCTTTGGAGCAATGAAGGGAAGGGCAAAGTTTGCTATCAAAAGGGTCAATAAAATAACACCAGAGGCAAGGAAGATTAATGTGTCGCGGCCAGGGAAGTCTGAACCATCGCGTAAATAGAGCGGAATAGATAAAATAATTGATAATGTAACAGCGCCTTTTGGGCCTGCAATTGTTGTTGCAAGTGCATCTTTTATAATTTTTTTCTTGCTTTTATTTTCGCCGTCGGCTTGTCGTTTGTTTGCGCTACGTTCCAAAACTAAAAGCCAAATAAATCTTACGGCAAGCATTATAAATGTAATCAAAAATACAAGGCCGATAAGCTGTTCTGATGTGAATGCATCATCTTTCCAACTTGGAGAAATTGATTTTGGCAGTTGCATTCCAAGCAAAACAAAAACAAAGCCATTGATTACAAAGACTAAAACTTCCCAAACGCTTGAAGAGATTATATTTACTCTTGCTGTTGATGTTGAAAGCTTTGTTGAATTAATATTAATAGCAAGACCAGCAACAACAACAGCTATGATTCCGCTAATTGAATAATGTTCTGCAAGAATGAAAATTACAAATGGTGACAAAACATCGAAGACAACATGAAGCATTGTGCTTTCCAAGCCATGTTCTTGCAAAAAGCGTTTGATGAATCTTATTGCAAAACCTAAAATTAAGCCGCATAAAATTCCGCCAAAAAATGAAATACAAAATGATTTTGTTGCATCGACCAAGCTAAAAGCGCTTGTTGTTACAGCTGCGCATGCAAATTGGAATGAAACAACGCCTGATGCATCATTTATTAAAGCTTCACCTGAAAGCATAGCTTGTTGTCTGTCGGTGACTTTCATGTCTTTTGAAAGCGCGCCAACAGCAACAGCATCTGTTGGGCCTAACGCAGCACCCAAAGCAAATGCAGCAGCAAGCGGGATTGATGGCTCAACCCAATTTAGTAAGAAACCAACAGCTAACAGGCTGACAATTACAAGACCAATTGCAAGGGACAGGATACTAAATTTATTTTCCCAAAGTGATAATTTATCTGCTTGCCGTGTTTCATCATATAAAAGTGGAGCAACAAATAAAACTAAGAAAAGCTCAGGCTCTAAAGTTGTTTCAAAAGTGCTTGGCCATAAAAGAGCGATTAAGATGCCAAGGGCGATTTGTACAAGTGGTAGTGAAACTCTTGAAAGCGCTTGATCTAGCGCTGATGAAACCAAAACGGCTGCTAATAATAATAAGACGAACTCTAAGACTTCCATAAACCTCCTCAAGTTTAAGTCTGCCTCTTTAGGGTAACGTAAATTTTTAATCTTTTACACGATTTTTAGAAACTGTTACAAAAAATTTTCATAAATGCTCAAAGCTAGCCGTGAATGAATTCATATAGTATGTGGTCGAATATTTATCTATCCATAATTTAAAAGGAATCAAAAATGCTACATCTTGTTTTGCTTGAACCAGAAATCCCTGCTAATACAGGAACAATTGGAAGGTCTTGTGTTTTGACTGGAACGCGCCTGCATTTAATAAAGCCTCTTGGTTTTCAGCTTGACGACAAGATGATTCGCCGTAGTGGGATGGGCTATTGGCACGATATTGACTTGCGTGTCTATGAAGATTTTGAAGACTTTATGCAGCAACATGAAGGTGCGCGCATGTGGTTTTGTACAAAGAAGGCTCATCATCCATATCATAAAGTTGAATTTAAAGATGAAGACTTTCTTATTTTTGGCAAAGAATCTCAAGGAATTGATGAAGATATTTTGCATGCACACAAAGATAGTTGTATAAGAATTCCAATGTATGAACGCGAAGGCTTAACACCTGCAACTCAAGGTCACGGTCCGCTTTCAGACCCAACAGACCCAGATGCTGTTTCTTTGAATTTGAGCAATGCAGCAAATATTGTGCTTTTTGAAGCAATGCGCCAGCTTGACTTTTTTGGATTGGAATAGCACTCCTCGAATACTACTTGCGTTTAAGCGAATTGCCCCATATAAGAGGGGATTTCTGAAAAGAATAATCGCTATGATTATTTGCGAGATGAAATCTTTCTTCGTGGAAAGGGGGTAAGATTGGAAACTCTAGCTCTTAGCTTAATAGGCTTTCTTATTTTATTCCCAATGCTCATCGCGCTTTTGCTTCTGTTGATTCGCAACGATTCTGCTCGTTCGTACATCACTGTCATAGGCGCATTGTTAACTGCAGTTGCAGCAATCTTTTGTGCAATAGAATTTTTGCCGCAATGCAGTGAAGCAAGCATTGGAGTAGCCTTAAGCGCTCAAGTTGTCCAAGTAATTACCTGGGTAAGTTTAGGCATTGATGTTTTACTTGCTATTTATATAATTGGCAAGGGCATCAAGTACAAAAAGTACATTGCCATCGTTTTGGCAGTTGTTCAATTAGTGCTCGTGGTCTGGTTCGACCTCTTTATTGCACATGATATTGAAATCACAACTGCACTTTACATTGATAATCTAAGCATAATTATGGCATTGATTATCGGCATTATTGGTTCTGGGATTTGTGTTTATGCACTTGGTTATATGCGCGTGCATGAAGAACATAATCCTGGAAAAGATCGCAGAAACATCTTCTTTGCAATCATGTTTGCATTCCTTGGTGCAATGTTTGCAATCGTGTTCAGCAATAGCATGACATGGATGTTTTGTGCGTGGGAAGTCACAACAGTTTGCTCATTTGCGTTAATTGGTTATACGCGCACGCAAGAAGCAATCGACAATTCATTCCGCCAGATTGTTTTAAATCTTTTGGGCGGTCTTGGATTTGCTGTAGCTCTTGTTTGGACCGGTATATTCTTTGGCACGCTTGAATTTGATGCATTCCTGACTTCTGTTCAGAATTTTGCAAGCAGCAATCTTGAAATTCTGACATATGTGCCATTGCTTTGTTTGGCACTTGCTGGTTTTACAAAAGCAGCACAAATGCCATTCCAAAGTTGGCTTCTTGGCGCAATGGTTGCACCAACTCCAACATCAGCTCTTTTGCATTCATCAACAATGGTTAAGGCTGGTGTATTCTTGTTAATCAAGCTTGCTCCTTGCTTTGGCTTTAACTTGCCAGGCGGAGTCGTTATGCTTGTTGGTATTGTCACATTCTTGTTCTGTGCAATGGCTGCTATCAGCCAAACAAATGCAAAAAGAGTTTTGGCATATTCAACAATTTCAAACCTTGGCTTAATTACTGCATGTGCAGGCGTTGGAACAGCTGGTGCAATTTGGGCAGCAATTTTCTTGCTCATCTTCCATGCAGCTGCTAAGTCATTGCTCTTCTTGTGTGTTGGTACTGCTGAACATCATATTGGCAGCCGCGACATTGAAGATATGGACGATCTTTTCGAACGCATGCCAATGCTCGCTCGCTTTATGGCAATTGGCATTCTTGGAATGTTTATTGCTCCATTTGGCATGCTCATTTCAAAATGGGCAGCACTGGAAGCTTTTGCTTCATCATCAAATATCATATTGCTCATCTTGCTTGCTTTTGGCTCAGCTGCAACATTCGCATTTTGGGCAAAGTGGCTTGGTAAGATTTTAGCTATTGCAAATAGCGACCAAGAAAATCTTGAGTTAACTGTTCATCGCAGCGAATGGGCTTCTTTAGGCTTGATGGTTATTTTGACTGTGGGCTGCTGCTTAGCATTCCCATTGATTTCAAATGCAGTTGTTGAGCCATATCTTGAAACTGTATTTGGAACTGCAGGAGCACTTATTTCTAGCAGCAATTTGTGGATTATGGCTGTCATTGCTTTGGTTATTGCAATTGTCTTCCTTGGCTTTACAGGCTTGACAAAAAAGCGCATTGTTCCTGTTTATATGTCAGGTGTTGGAATTGATTCACAAGAACGCAGCTATCTTGATTCGCTTGGAAATGAATCTTTTGCAACACAGCGCAACTGGTATATGCAAGACATTTTTGGCGAGAAAAAGGTATGCATTGTTGGTATTGTAATTTCTTTAGTTTTGATATTTGGCAGTTTTGGATATGCAGCTCAAGCTATTGCTGAAGATGAAGATACTGTTAAGAGTATTCCAACAGCATCTGCTTCATTTGCAGAACATGATTGGTCAACTTTAGGAATTGATTTTTCAACATATCTTTCAAGCTATATGGGCATGTATCAGGAATATAACAATGATCCTGATACATTTATAACAAATTATGGCGTTGAAAATCCAGACCTTTATTTTGATCAGGTTTGGGAATATTACCAGTCAGCATATGGCTTAAGTGGCGATACAACAACTGACGAAGAAGCTACTTCTGAAGATGGTACAGCCACAGATAATGGCACAACATATGACGAAGAAGATACGACAACAGAAGGGGAGGAGTAATCATGCATATTGGTATTGGTTCAGTAATTGGCATGGTGGCATTCTTTATTGCTGCTCCCATTATTGGTTGTTTTCTTGCAGGCCTTGATAGAAAAGTTACTGCTGGCATGCAAGGACGTGTAGGCCCAAAGATTTTACAGCCTTTATATGATGTTCAAAAGCTTTTGTCGAAGGAAAAGGCCACTGTTAATGGTGCGCAAGACATGTATGTTTTGCTTTATCTTATATTCATTATTTTGGCTGGTCTTGCATTCTTTGCAGGCGCAAACTTCCTTTTATGTGTATTCATTTTGACTCTTGGCTCGCTTTTCTTGATTGTTGCAGCATATTCAAGCAGGTCACCATATGCAGACCTTGGCGCATCGCGTGAAATTATTCAAGTGATGTCTTATGAACCTATGGTTTTGCTTGTTGCGATTGGCCTCTTTATGGCAACAGGAACATTCAGAGTTGAAGATATAATCGCTTCAGATGTTCCAGTCATTCGTTATTTGCCATTAATCTTTATTGGCTTTTTATATATTTTGACAATCAAATTGCGCAAGTCTCCATTTGATATTTCAATGAGTCATCATGCTCACCAAGAACTTGTTCGTGGCTTAACAACAGAATTTTCTGGTCGCACATTAGCTCTTGTAGAAATTTCACACTGGTATGAAACAGTAATGTTTTTGGGCTGGATTGGGATGTTTACAATGTGGGCAGGCGGCTGGGTCGCAGTCTTAGTTACTGTAATTGTTTGCCTTGTTGTTTGGTTCCTTGAAATTTTAATTGATAACAACTTTGCTCGTGTTAAATGGCAAGCAATGTTGAAGTCTTCTTGGTTGGTCGCTTTAATTTTGGGCGGCATAAATATTGTCTATTTATTGTTCATATAAGGGGGTGTAAAGATGTCAGGTACAAAAAAGTCTCCGTGGATTATCCACTATGACGGATCTAGTTGTAATGGTTGCGATATTGAAGTGTTGGCAGCTCTGACACCTCTTTACGATGCGGAACGTTTTGGTGTTATCAATACTGGTAACCCAAAGCATGCAGATATATTTGTCGTAACTGGTGCTATTAATGAGCAAAATAAAAAAGTTGTAAAGCAAATTTATGACCAGATGCTTGAGCCAAAAGTTGTTGTTGCTTGTGGCGCTTGTGCATGTGGCGGTGGCGTTTACCAAAAATGTTATAACGTTTCTGGTGGCACAGACACAGTAATTCCTGTTGATGCATATGTTTCCGGCTGTTCTGTAAGGCCAGAAGCTGTAATGGATGCTGTTGTTGCTGGCATTGAGATTTTGGAACAAAAGCGCAATGCAATGAAGAATGCTCCAGCTGAAAAGCCACGCAATATTGATGATGCAGAATCTGGCGCTTTTGCTTCTGTTGCTAATACAGATGAAGGAGGTGCGCAGTAGATGCCTCGTTTTCAAGAATCAAATTTTGAAACAATAACAATTGATGAAATTGTTCCAACTGCAAAAAAGTGCAAAGAAGAAGGCCTTGCCTTTGTTCAAATTTGCGCAATAGTTCGTGAAGCTTCTTGTGAATTGCTTTATTCATATGACGACGGCAAAAATGCTGCCGATAGCATTCATGGTTATCTTGTCGATGTGCCAGATGGCGAACATGTTCCATCAATCACATCTTTATATCCTGCTGCTTTTGTTTTCGAAAATGAAACACATGATTTATTTGGTGTGGAAATCGATGACATTTCAATTGATTTCGAAGGTAACTTCTATACAGTTGCTGTTGCATATCCAATGAATCCACGCGCAGCTAAAGCAAAAGAAGATGCAGATGGAAAGGAGGCAGCAGATGAGTAAGAGAACTGTCATTCCATTTGGTCCTCAGCATCCTGTTCTTCCTGAACCAGTTCACTTGGATTTGGTCATGGAAGATGAAAAAGTTGTAACTGCAATTCCAAGAATTGGATTTATTCATCGCGGTCTTGAAAAACTTGTTGAAAAGCGTGACTATACTCAATTTGTTTACATTACAGAACGCATCTGTGGCATTTGCTCTTTTGGTCATTCAATGGGTTATTCACAATGCATTGAACAACTGATGGGCATTGAAGTAACAGATCGCGCGGAATATTTGCGCGTAATCTTCCATGAACTCAGCAGAATTCATAGTCATCTTTTGTGGCTTGGCTTAATGGCTGATGCTTTTGGATATGAAGCTTTATTTATGCACGCATGGCGTCTTCGTGAAGAAGTTCTAGATATTTTTGAAGCAACAACAGGCGGGCGTGTTATTTTCAGTGCTTGTGATGTTGGTGGTTTTCGCCAAGATGTTGAAAATTCAGTCTTGCAAGGTATGGTTGCAACTCTTCAAAAAATCCGTGGTGAATACCACACTCTTTCAAAAACATTCCTGCTTGATTCATCTGTGAAAAATCGTCTTGTCGGCGTTGGATATTTAAGCAAGGAACAAGCAATTGAATGCTCAATGGTTGGACCTTTTGCTCGTGCATCAAATTATGCAATTGATGAACGCTTGAAGTCTATCGGCGCATATGCAGATTTAGCTGCTTTTGAGCCTGTTTTGTCTGACCAAGGCGACTGCTATGCTCGCTGTGAAGTAAGAATTAAAGAAGTTT
Source organism: Acutalibacteraceae bacterium (assembly GCA_963606965.1). Lineage (GTDB taxonomy): Bacteria > Actinomycetota > Coriobacteriia > Coriobacteriales > QAMH01 > CAVDAL01. Next base: position 41,074 of record CAVDAL010000120.1, on the reverse strand, counting down.
TGCAATCAATCGACATCATTGAAGAACTTGTTTCTAAAATCCCAGATGGCGATGTTATGGTTCCTGTTAAAGGTGCTCCTGAAGCAGGCGCTCGTGCAATGTCTACTCTTGAACAGCCAAGAGGAACAGTCTTTTATTATTCAGAAGGCAATGGCACTAAGTTCTTAGAGCGCATGCGCATTCGCACTCCAACAAGTCAAAATCTTGCTGGCCTTGTTACAGCATTGGGCGGCTGCGAATTTGCAGATGTTCCAATTATTATTCTTACTATCGACCCATGCATTAGCTGCACAGAAAGATAGGAGGAATAAACCATGGGAGTATTTAAATTATGTGGTATGACACTGAAGAGCTTATTCACAAAAGCTCCAACAGTTAAATATCCATTCCAAAAGCGCGAGCCATTTGAACGCACTCGTGGCAGGATTGAAATGGCAGACATGAAATCTTGCATTCTGTGTGGACTGTGCGCTCGCAAGTGCCCTGCATATGCTATTGAAGTTAATAAAGAGGAAGAAACATGGACATATCATCCACACAGCTGCATTTATTGTGATTCTTGTGTGCGTTCTTGTCCAAAGTCTTGCTTAATAATGAAACATCAGTATTCTCCTGTTGTGACAAAACTTGAGCCCGAGGTTCATAAGAAACCTCCTCTGACTCCAGAAGAACAGGCGGAAAAAGAACGCAAAGAAGCAGAGAAAAAGGCCAAGAGGGAAGCTGCCTTAAAAGCCAAAGCAGCAAAAGAAGCTGCAGCGGCTGAAGGCGGCAATGAATAAAAATTAAGATATGAGGGTATGTAAGTGAGTGCAAATTTAACTAAAGATGAAGAAGTAACAGAAAAGATATTGACGCTTCCAAACATCATTACGCTTGTTAGGTTTTTGTTGATACCTGTATTTTTGTGGTTGCTTTTTTATCTGCATGCAAATGGACCTGCTCTTGTTGTATTTGCTTTGGCTGCATGTACAGACTGGGTTGATGGTCAAGTTGCAAGGCGCACTCACCAAGTTTCAAAAATAGGTAAAATGTTTGACCCATTCGTGGACCGATTCTTGCTTGCTACAGGTGTGATATCGGTCTGCGTTTTGGGTCGACTGCCAATATGGATTGTCCTTTTGCTTATAACACGTGACTTAGTTTTAGTGGCAGAAGGGCAAGTTATGCTTGGTTCAGTTGGTAAAGTTCCAAGCGTTGTTTATGTCGGCAAAGTCGCAACGGCTTTGCTTCTTTTTGGCTTTTGTTTTTTGATGCTAGGCTTGCCAGAAGTTGTTGGCTTAGACATCATTGAAAGCCCGTGGTTACCAGGCTTTGGCTCAGGGAATTTCTTGCTTGGAATTTGGTTTGTTTATGCAGGTGCGATATGTTCTTTAATTGCATTTACTGTATATCAAATCAAAGGATTCAAAATGCTTCGCGATTATAAAACCCAAATGCGAAACTAAAATATACGTTTGCAAAACAAGTTGAAAAATTCTGTAAAGATTACCAAAATTGATGGTAATCTTTTCGTTTATGTATAAAGACTTTTTAGGAAAGATTCGTGGCTGAAAAAAGGGACAATAAACAAAGACGGACAAGCTCAAATTCTGCTTCGCAGCGCTCGCGCACAAGCAGGTCAGGTTCTGCTGCATCTGGCAGTGCTTCAACTCGTTCAAGTTCTTCTAGTTCTGCAAGGCGCAGTGTGTCCCAGCGACGTAGCAATTCTGAATATCAAACAAGAAGTTCAGCTTCGTCTAGGCCAAGAACTGCAACATCTACATCAAGAACAAGAACTTCAAGTTCTAGCAGGCAATCTTCATCTGCTGCAGCTCCAAAAACAAGAAGCGCGGCGCCTCGCGCAAATTCATCTGCACGTTCAGCAAGCGCTACACCACGCTCAAGTTCTGCCACACGTCCATATTCAGGCGCACAAAAGCAGGGCAGGAGTCCTTATTCAGCATCGCAAAATAGAGCTGCTTCAAAATCAAAATATTCACAACCAAGGCAGCCATATGGCTCTAAGACGCAGCGCGCGCTTACTAATAATCAATCGCGCAGCAGTAGTAGCAGTGGCAATGGAACTAAAGCTAAGAAATCCTTTGGCTTTACAATCCCACCAAAAATCAAGATTGCATTAATTTGCGTTTTGGTTGTAATTGTTGCTGGCGGAGCTTTTGACTTTATTCATAACTGGGGCACAATACATAGCGGCATTAAGGTGCAAGGTGTTAGCGTTGGCGGCATGACTGTTGAAGAGGCAAGCACTGCAATAACAGATGCTTTAACTCCGGCAGTTGATGATGCAGAAGTCACAATGTATGCAAGCGCTAAAGCGGCAGAACTTGATGGATATGAAGGCTTGCAGGATGAAGTTTATAATGAGCAAAACCCACAGGAAGCTGCACCAAATGCTGACTCTGAAAAGAAGTGGGAAATAACACAGGGCACAGTTGGTTCTTATATCGATGGCGAAGCTTTAGCAAACAAAGCATATGAAATAGGCCGCAGCGGCTGGACTTTAATCTTTGACAGAATGCTTGCAACTCTGCATTTAAAGAACATTGATGCGCAAGTTTCTGTAAGTTCAAATTTAATGCAGGATTTTGAAAGCACAGTCAATAAAAAGATTGGCAAAAAGGTAAAGGAATATAGTTTTAAAGTCAATGATTCGCAAATGGAGCTTGTTGAAGGTCATAATGGCTGGCTGATTGACGAGGCGACATTTTGTGAGCGTTTAACTCAAGCAATTTTTGGGGAAGATAGTGTTGATTATTTCTTAGCTCCAATGAAAGTTGTAAAAATACATATCAGCGAACAGACTGCAAATCAAGTTATCGAAAAAGTAAATTCTGCAATTTCGCAGCCTGTCGATATTACATATGGCTCGAAGTCTTGGACACTTGATTCTGAAACTTTGGCTTCTTTGATAGACAAAGAAATTTTGGAAGACAATGAAGCTTTAAGCATTGCAGATGGCACTGAAAAGACAATAGAAAAAACGGAAGATATGCAGACTCAATATGATGTTTCATATGCGACAGATTCTGAATCTGGATGGGTTTTGCAACCATATGTTAATCAAGAAGCGGCAAACAATTATCTTGTGGAAATTTTAGGCGATGATGCTGTTAGTGGTGCTAAGGATGCATCATTTAAGATTAAGAAAGATAAAGTTGTTATTGTCAAAAGTAAGACTGGCACAGGTCCAAATAGAAATGAAGCAACATTAAAGATTCAAGACATTTTATTTGGCACACAAACAGACAGAACAGTAACTTTGGTTGATACAACAATTGAGCCAAGCTTTACAACACAAGATGCTGAAAATATGAAAATTACAGACAAGCTAAGCTCTTGGTCAATTACCTTGGGCGGCAATACTGCTCGCATGAATAATATTGCTCTTTTGTGCAAATTGATAAACAATTCAATTATTGCTCCAGATGAAACTTGGTCATTTAACCAAACAACGGGCGAGCGCACAGAAGATAAAGGCTTCCAGGCAGCTCCTGTTATTGTCGATGGCAAGCATGAAGATCAGCTTGGCGGCGGTGTTTGCCAAGTTGCTACGTGTGTTTTTAATGCAGCTTGCTATGCAGGTCTTGGCATTGAATCTCGTGTTAATCATGACTTTTATATTTCTGCATATGACGACAGTGGCTTTGCAGATGCTACTGTTTCTTGGGAAGAGCCAGATTTGCAATTTGTGAATGATACAGGCAATTACCTGCTTCTTTCCGCTAAATTTAATGGCTCAGAAACAGTAACAGTATCTTTATGGGGTACAAATGACGGGCGCATGGTCACTTGCGAACGCGGCAAGTGGAAAGAAGGCGCAAAATGGAAGACAATCAAAGTTAACGATGATACTTTGCCAAAAGGCACAACAAAAGTTCAGCAGAATGGACAAGATGGTCGCAGTATAAAGATTCATTATCTTGTTAAATCAAAGACTGGTGAAGTTTTGCACGATATCATGTTTAAATCTGTTTATTCTGCTCAGAATAAGATTATTAGCGTTGGAACAAAAGTAACATCTAGCACTAAAGAATCAACTTCTGATACAAAGAAAACTAAAAAATCAAGTTAAGTTGGATTTATATATTTAATGAAGCGCGTTGCTAACATATTAATATCTTTCATTTTTGCATTTGCATTATGCTTTGGATATGCATTGCCTGCAAATGCTGCAATTGATGGCAGTGATTACATTGGTTCAACAACTGTTACAGAACGCGGTCTAACAATTACAGAAGCTCCTTCTTCTGCTTGTGAAGAAGGAATTTTGTGTACATCTGATGGCACTGTTTTATGGTCTAGAAATGCTAATGAAAAGCATGCGATGGCATCTGTAACAAAGATGATGACAGCTCTTGTTGTTTTAGAAAGTGGAGTTGATATAAATTCGACCACAAAAATTTCTGCAAATGCAGCATCTGTTGGCGAGTCAACTTCAGAATTAATGGCCGGTTACGTTGTAACAATTTATGACTTGCTTTGTGGCTTGCTTGTTCATTCTGGCAATGATGCAGGCATTGCTTTAGCAGAAGCTACATATGGCGATGTTGATTCATTTGTTGAAAAAATGAATGAAAAAGCTAAAGAGCTGGGGCTGACAAATACGCATTTTACAAACCCTCATGGCTTGGATGATGACAATCACTATTCAACAGCTTATGACCTTTGCGTTTTGCAGCGCTATTGCATGACAAATTCAACATTTGCTGAAATTGTAGGGAAGAAAAAAGTTACAGTTTCTTACAGTGGCAAAAAGAAGACATTTCGCTCGACAAATTCATTGATGAATTCTTGGAAAGCATGTAAAGGCACCAAGACTGGATATACAAATAATGCAGGATATTGTCTTGCTTCAACAGCTGTGCAAGATGATATTCAACTTTATTGCGTTGTCTTGGGGTGCAGTGATGAATCTGAACGCTTTACAGATTCATATAAATTGCTTGAATGGGGTTTTAATCATTACCGCAAAACTTTGTTTGCAAAAGCGGGGGAAACTTTAGTTGACGTTCCGCTTTCTGCTTATTTAGATAAGACAGTTGCTGCTGGAATCAAAGAGGATTATTACGGCACAATTTTGGATTATGATGGCAATGTTTCTGTTGAAATTAGCTTAAAAGATATTAGTGGCGGAATTTCAAAAGGCTCAGATGTTGGAACAATAACATTCAAGCAGGGCGACTCTATTGTTGGCTCTGTGACTTTAGTTGCGCTTGAAACAAAGCTTCCGCCTTTAGCTATAACAACAATTTGGACATCTGCTGTACGCCTTATTGGTTGTGTAACAGGTGATGATGCAATTGCAGATAGTGTTGTTTATATTCAAGAAATTCAAGTTACAAGAAATGACGACCTGTCTGGTGAAGAAGTCCAAGAAAGTATGGAAAAATCAATTCGCAAAGACGCGACAAGAAACGGGTGACATAGCAATGTGTGCTAAAGCACAAACATTTGCATATAGCTTGCAAGAATGCGGCACTTTTTTATGTGCTGGAGCAGATGCAAAATTATTCATAAAGACAATGTTTACAGGTGATTTTCAGAATTGCGATGTATTATTTGGGTCAAGCTGTGGGTTATTATTAAATTCTGAAGCTCAAGTTATTGACCTTATTCATGTTATTAATACTGGTAACAATGAATATTTAATATTGACAAGTGAACAGAATGCTGAAGAAGATTTTGAATGGCTTGAAGCTCATGCAAATTTGGCGCAAGACAAAAAGAAAATTTTCAAGGATTTGATTTTTGAAAATCAAACAGGAAAGCTTGCTAGCTTGCTTCTTTTTGGTAAAGACGCTGAAAAAGTTTACAAAAACTTGGTTGATATTTGTGAAGGCAAAATTGCTTTTATAGCTTCTGAGCTTGGAGAAAATTCATATCTTGCACCTGCGGGTCAAGCATATTTATTATTCGTTCCATTGGCTATTGCAGCTGAAGTTGGAGAGATTTTAAATGAATTTAGCGGCCTTGAAATGCTTGAGCCAGATGAATATAAAGCCATGTTAGAAGATTCAAATGAATGTTATTTGAAGCTTGAAGATGGGAAATATTACACGCCAGCAGAACTTGGTCTTCAAAGTTTGTTGCGTAATGAAAAAGATTTTGTTGGTGCTAAATTTTTGGAGGAGGAATAATGACAGAAGGAAAAACACTTTGTCCTGTTTGTAAAGTTGAATTAGACGAACAAGCGCAAACATGTCCAAGATGTGGATTTAAATTGATTGGTCAGACACAAAAATTTAAGCCGGTTTCTGTTGAAGCTGAAGAAAAAGAAAAACCAGCTAGTGATGGCCCTGTTCCAGCGCTTTGTATTGTGAAAGGTCCATATAGTGGCGAGCGATTTATTTTAAAAGATAGTGGAACATTTACATTAGGGCGTGACCCACAATGTGATATCTTCTTGAACAATATGACTGTTTCCAGACATCATGCAAGCATTGAAATTAAAGACTCAATCGTTAAGATAAAGGACAATAGTTCCTTAAATGGAACATGGGTCAATGGTTCGATCGTTGACGAAGTCGTTTTAAACGTGGGCTCCCACGTTCAAATAGGTACGTTCGAAATGTTGTTTGAGTACATCGCTCAAACGGAATAGGAGACATTTATGTTTTGTCCCAAATGTGGCAAAGAAATTATTGCTTTAAATGGCAGTAAGTTTTGCTCTAATTGTGGCGAGAAGTTGCCACAAGAGCTTTACAGTGAAGATGTTAAGGTTGAAGACGTTGAAGCTGCACAGGAAGACACTGCTACTTCTGTTGCTGCAGGTGAAACTTCAAATGAAGAAACTTCAAATTCAAATAGTGCAGCTGGTGAAGCTAGCACAAATGCAGAATCTGCTAGCGCGCAAGCAACAACGCCAGCAACAACTGTTACAAAGACATATAGCGAATCTTGCTTTGGCGCTGCATGGCGCGATGTTAAAGAAAGCGATGGCTGGTTTGGGAAGATGCTGCTTTTGGCATTGATTCAAATGGTTCCAATTTTGAACTTCTCCTCTAAAGGTTATATTTCACGTTGGGCTGCAAACGTTTCCGTTGGCAAGCGCTTCACATTGCCAAAAATTCAGATTGGTCCTTACTTCAAGATTGGCTTTTTCCTAATTGTTTTTGATGTGATACTTGGAATTGCTCTTTCTATTGCTGTTGGCATTTTAAATGTTGTACCACTCGTTGGCGCTGTCGCTGTTATGGCATTGACATTTATGATGACTGGATGGCAATTAGTTTCTGAAATTAAAGTAGTTACTAAAGATAGCATTGCAGGTGGATTTGATTTTAAGATGCTTTGGAATGCTTATACCAAGAAACTTGGAACATTGGTTTGCAATGGCATACTTTCTCAAATTGTTTTTGCTATATGTGCATGCATTGTTATTGGAATTGCTTTCATAATCATTGCCGTCATTTGTGCCGGATTGGGTTTTTCTGTATATTATTTATCTTATGGCATGGAATCTTTTCCTTTATTAAGCGGAGGAGTGTCTCTTGTTATATTATTAATAATCTTAGTCTTTGGATATGTTGCTTCTGCAATTTTAGTGCTTGGCGATGTCTTGGCTATGCGTGCAGTTGGTCACTATTTAAAGCGCCATGTTCCAGAATGGGCACAAGATGATGTTAGAATGCCAGAAATCCCAGGTGCTCAAGGATAATTTTTATACCAAGCAAAATTAAAACAATGCCGCCGGCAAGTTCGGCTTTTGATCGGTAACGTGCGCCAAACACGTTACCGATTTTTACTCCTGTAGCAGAAAGTGCAAAAGTTATTACGCCAATAAGAATAAGTGCCAAAATAATATTTACATTCATAAATGCAAATGTGATTCCAATAATTAAAGCATCAATGCTTGTCGCAATAGCTAAAAGAATCATTGCTTTGAAACCAAAATCAGGATCTTGTTCCTCATCTTCATTTTTTAAAGCTTCACGAATCATGTTGCCGCCGATGAGCGCCAACAAAACAAAAGCAATCCAATGGTCATATGCTTGAATAAGGTCTTTGAATTGATATCCAACAAGATAGCCGATCAATGGCATTAAAGCTTGGAAGCCTCCAAACCAAGCGCCGCAGATGATCATATGCTTTATCTTCAACTTGGAAACAGACAGACCTTTACAAATTGATACAGCAAAAGCATCCATAGCTAAACCAATAGATAGAAAAATTAATTCAATTATTCCCATAATCTTGTACCGAAAACCCTGTTTGCTCTGTTTATAAAATTAAAAACGCTGCCTGATAAGGAGCGTTTCTTTGTTAGTATAATGTCATACGAATATTGCAATAAAGATTACGAGGGAACAGATTAGATGGAAGGCACAATATTATTAGTTCTGCAAGCAATTCGAGTACCATTTATTGTGCAGCTTTTTGCCTTCTTTTCAGCAATTGCAAATCATGGATTTATTTGGCTTGTTCTTGGCTTGATTTTCCTTATCTTCGTTAAAGACAGACGAAAAGAAGGACTTGCTTTAATTGCATCTGTTATATTGTGCGCTCTTATTGGCGTTGTGCTTATTGGAATGTTGGTCGGGCGCGATAGACCATTTGATGCGATTATTGGGCTTAACACAGTTGTTGGTGTTTTGCATGAAGGCTATTCATTCCCAAGTTTCCATGTTGCTTCATGCGTTGCTGCAAGCTTTATTATTGCGCGTTGTTTTGGTGGAAAATTCGGCTTTGTTTCAATAATATTTAGTGTAATAATTATGTTTGCAAGAATGTATCTTGGCGTGAATTATCCAACTGACGTTTTGGCTGGAATTGTTTTAGGATTAATTATTGGTTGGATTTGCGTCTTTGTTTTTATGCGCTTGATAAATATAAGCAAGCCAAAGTCCGCGGCAAGGCATAGTGTAAAAAACCAGCGTCGCGACTATTCGGAATATCATAGGTAGTGGTGCAATGGATTCTTTGACTATATGCAAAAAAGATTGTGTAACGCTCATAGCAGGTCCTTGTTCTGTTGAAAGTGAACAACAGGTGAAGAGCACTGCAAAACTAATTGCAGATTGTGGGCTTTCATGGATGCGCGGAGGAGCTTTTAAACCAAGAACAAATCCTAAATCTTTTCAAGGTCTTGGGCTTAGCGGCGTAGACATTTTGCGCGATGCTGCACATGCGTCTGGTTTGCATTGTATCACTGAACTTGTCGATGCAAAGCATATTCAATATTTAATGACCCATGTTGATGCAATTCAAATTGGCGCTCGAAATATGATGAATTATGAGTTGTTAAAAGAAGTTGCAATACAGACAGCTGAACAAAAGACTCCAATTTTGTTTAAGCGTTCTATGGCTTCTACAATTGATGAATGGTTGCAAACAACGCAATATTTAACAGAGCATGGAAATGACAATATCGTTTTGTGTGAACGCGGAATTCGCAGTTTTGAAACTCAAACGCGCTTTACACTAGACATTGCTTCTGTGCCAATTGTTCATAACAAGACAAATTATTACATTGCAGTTGATGCTAGCCACCCAGCAGGAGACGCCGCCCTTGTTCCAGCCTTGGCTAAGGCAGGTGTTGCTGCAGGAGCAGATGCAATCATGATTGAAATCCATCCTGACCCAGCATCTGCAAAGTCTGATGCTCAACAGCAGCTGAGTTTTGAACAATTTGAAAATTTAGTAGCTGAACTGCGCATATTGTGCGAAGCTTTGGGCAAAACTTTAATTTAAAAATAGATAAGAAAAGAGAAAAGTTGTTAGATTTATCTTCCTTAAATGAAGAACAGCGACATGCTGTCGAATGCACTCAAGGTCCGCTTTTGGTTTTGGCTGGCGCTGGCAGTGGCAAGACTCGCGTTTTAACATATCGCATTGCACATGTTATTGAAAATGGGTGTGACCCTTGGAATATTTTGGCTGTGACATTTACAAATAAGGCAGCTAAAGAAATGCGCACGCGCCTTGAAGATTTAGTGCCATTTTCAACTCGTGGCATTTGGATAAATACATTCCATAGTATGTGTGTAAGAATTCTTCGCTCTGAAGCAGGCGTTTTAGGGTTCACATCGAATTTCACAATTTATGATACGGATGATTCAAAGCGATTGATCAAGCAGATAATGCAAGAACAAGGGCTTTCTACAAAAACAGTACCAGATGCGGCTGTTCGTTCACGCATTTCAAGCGCAAAGAATGAACTTTTAAGCCCAAGTGAATATGCATTGCGAGCAGGGGACTTTTTCGACAAAAAAGTAAGTGCAATTTATGAAGCATATAACAAGCGCTTGCAACGTGCTAATGCAATGGATTTCGATGACTTACTTTATTACACATATGTTTTATTCCGCGATAATTCTGATATTGCACATGAATATGCAGACAAATTTAAATATATCCTTGTGGATGAATATCAAGATACAAACCGTGCGCAATATGAAATAACAAAAATGCTTGCGCAAGTTCACCGCAATATTATGGTTGTGGGCGACGATGACCAGTCAATTTATTCTTGGCGCGGCGCAGACATCAGAAACATTCTCGACTTTGAACGCGACTGGCCAGACGCACAAACAATCAAACTGGAAGAAAATTACCGTTCAAGCGGCACAATTTTGGATATTGCAAATGCTTTGATTGCTCACAATAGCGCGCGCAAAGCAAAGCATATGTTTACAAGCAAAGGCAAAGGCGAACATGCTGCTTTATATTTAGCATCAGATGAACGCGATGAAGGCCGCTGGATTGCTTCAGAAATTGAAAATTTGCACCGCAAGGGCACATCTTATAATGACATCGCTGTTTTTTACAGAACAAATGCTCAAAGTCGTATTCTTGAAGATATGTTCTTGCGCGCAGGTTTGCCATATACAATTGTTGGCGGCACTCGTTTTTTTGAACGTGCAGAAATTCGCGATGTAATGGCTTATTTGAAGCTAGTTACAAATAATGCTGACGATGTAAGCGCAATGCGAATTATCAATACGCCTACACGCGGAATTGGCAAAACATCAATTGATTATATTGCGCAGCTTGCAAATGAGAAAAACTTATCCTTTTTTGATGCTGCAAAGCTTGCCCGCGAAGATGCAAACCTTCGCATGGCGACGCGCAATGCTTTAATTTCTTTTGTGCAATTGATTGAAGAAGCACAATCATATTCCGGAGACCTTTATAGTATTGTTGATATGATTGTTGAACGCACTGGCATTGTTGCTGCTTTGGACAAAAAGCGCAGTGAAGAAAATATAAGCCGCAAAGAAAATATTGCAGAATTTATGGGCGTTGTTCGTGAATTTGTTGAAACTCATGAATATATTGAAGTTGAAAATTCTGATGAAGTTCGCGAGCCGCAGCTTCCAGATTTTATGGAATGGCTATCTTTGCGTACAGATTTAGACACTCTTGATACAGCAAATGGCGAAATGATAACTTTCATGACTATTCACAGCGCAAAAGGCTTGGAATTTGATTATGTTTTTGTTACTGGGATGGAAGAGGGAATCTTCCCTCACACAAATTCAATCCAAGAACATAATGTTGAAGAAGAGCGCAGGCTTGCATATGTTGCAATTACTCGCGCAAGGAAAAAGCTATATATCACGCATGCGCAAACGCGCAGAACTTTTAATAGTTCGCAAGCTAATCCAAGGTCACGCTTTGTCGATGAAATTCCAAAAGAGCTGATTGACCATGAAGGAATTGGTTCACGCGGAATGAAAGGCACAGGTTGGGAAAAGCGCGGAGACAGGCGCGGGACATATGGTTCAGGCAATGGACAAGATATGTATTCAGGGCAAGTCTTTGGCAAAACTGGGCGTTCATCTTCAGCGGATAATTCACCTCGCAAGGCAAGCGCAAATATTGATTTTGCTGCAGGGGATAAAGTAGAACATAAGACTTTTGGCACTGGCGTTGTGCTGGAATCTGCAGGGGATAGAATTGTTGTGCGTTTTGATAGAAGTGGCCAGACAAAGAAGCTTATGAAAGGCTATGCTCCGCTTGTTAAGATTTAGTTTTCTCTTGATGGAAACATATTGCACTTCTAAAGTAAACACGCTTGTTCAAAGCGGTGCTTTTGCTTGTCTAATTGTATAATTTTGCGCTTGTAGAAATACATATATAAATACAAAATTCTCACGGAGGAAACCATGGCTCAAATTTATGTTGTTGGACACAAAAACCCCGATAATGACTCAATTATGGCAGCATATACATATGCTCACCTTAAGGATATGCTTGACCCTGATAATGAATATATTCCTGTTCGATTAGGGCCACTTCCTGCTGAAAGTGAAATGATTTTCAATGAATATGGTTTGGAAGGCATGCCAGAGCTAATTGAATCTGTTGTTGATGGCGACAAAGTTATTCTTGTTGACCATAATGAAATGAGCCAAGCAGTTGACGGTCTTAACAATGCTGAGCTTGTTGAAGTTGTAGATCATCATCGCATTGCAGACGTGACAACAGCAAATCCAATTTTCTTTTTTAATGCTCCAGTTGGCTCTACTGCAACAATCGTTTATAAGATTTATAAGAATTATGATATTGAATTTGAAAAGGGGATTGCAGCTTGTTTATTAAGCGCTATTCTTACTGACACAGTAATTTTGAAGTCGCCAACAGCTACAAAAATCGATGAAGAAGCTGTTGAAGAATTAAGTGGAATTCTTGGTGTTGATGCAACAGAATTTGGTATGAAGATTTTCAAGTCACGCGGTGGCGATGAAGATGTAGCAGTTGATGAAATCATTACACGCGATTCAAAAGAATTCGATTTTGGTGGTAAGAAGGTCTGGATTGCTCAATATGAAACAGTAGATTTAGCAGGCATGAAAGACAGATATGAAGAAATTGAAAATGCTGTTAAATCTTTGCAAACAAGCAAAGGATATGATGCGGCTTTGATGATGATGACAGATATCATCGTTGAAGGTTCAGACTTTATTGCAGCTGGCGATATTGCATTTATTGAAAAGGCATTCGATATTAGCTTTGAGAATGGCCCAGTTTGGATGCCTGGTGTTTTGTCACGCAAGAAGCAAGTAGCTGCTGTTTTGATTGCTGCAGAATAGTTTTAAAGGAAAGATAACGTGCGCGAATATATTGAACAAATAATTGAAGAAGCTGTTAAAAGCGCTATTGAAGCTGGCCAGCTTCAAGTTGAAGATGTGCCAGAAGCTGCATTGGAACGCCCTAAAGATGTAAGCCATGGAGATTGGGCAACTTCAATTGCTATGCGCATGGCTAAAAGCGCAAAGAAAAACCCACGAGAAATCGCACAGATTGTTGTTGATAATATTAAGCAAGATGATTCAATTGCATCTGTTGAAATTGCAGGTCCTGGCTTTATAAATATTTATCTGTCAAATGCTGCTTTGCAAGAGACATTTCGAAAGGTGCGCAAAGCAGGCAAGCTTTATGGTTCTAGCAATTATGGTGAAGGCGCAAAGATAGATGTAGAATTTATTTCTGCTAATCCAACTGGCCCTATGCACCTTGGACATGGCAGATGGGCAGCTTTAGGCGATGCAATTTGCAGAGTTATGAGCTTCAGCGGCTTTGATGTAACTCGCGAATTTTATATTAATGATGCTGGCAATCAGATGAATATTTTTGCTGAATCTGTTGCTGCTAGATATTTACAAGTTGCTGAACTTGTGGCTGGTGGCAAGACACTTGAACAGGCTTATGGTCATATTATTGATAATGCTGAACATTACAGAGCATTATTGCCAGAAAATTGTTATGCTGGCGCATATGTTATTGATATTGCTTGCAAAATTTATGAACAAGAAGGAAGCAAGTGGGTCGATGCAGATGACCAAGCTCGTAAGTCTTACTTTTTGGAAAAAGCATATTCTTCAGTTTTGAAGCACGTGCAAGATGTATTGGACAGCTTTGGTTTGCATTTTGATGTTTGGTTTAGCGAACGCACTCTTCATGCACTTGACGAGCGTGGTACTTCAAAAATTTCTCGCACAATAGATGAACTTGATAAACGTGGCTATATCTATGAAAAAGATGATGCAAAATGGTTCAGAACTACAGATTTTGGCGATGATAAAGATCGCGTATTAGTCAAAGCTGATGGTGCATATACATATTTTGCTCCGGATATTGCTTATCACAAAGATAAGTTTGACCGCGGTTTTGTTCGTTGCATTGACTTACTTGGCGCAGACCATCATGGATATATAAAGCGCATCCAAGCTGTTGGTGAAGTTTTTGATCATCCAAAGCAACCAGAAATTATTATTGGCCAGCTTGTTAATCTTTTCCGCGATGGTAAACCTGTAAGAATGTCAAAGCGTACAGGCGAGATGGTTTCATTTGAAGAACTTATTGATGAAGTTGGCACAGATGCAACGCGTTATTTAATGCTTTCGCGTTCAACTGACCAAGCAATTGATTTTGATATTGAACAAGCAAAGCGTGCTGATTCTTCAAATCCTGTTTATTATGTGCAATATGCTCATGCTCGCATTTGCAGCATTTTGCGCAAGGCTGCTAAGGATGAAAGTCTTTCAATAGAAGAAATTGCGCAGCAATTTATTCCAGAAAATGCTGACCTTTCAGTTTTGACTGATGAAGCTGAATTTGCACTTTCGCGCAAGCTGTCTGAATTCCCAGACACTGTGAAAAATTGTGCTCGCGACCTTGCTCCATTCAGGTTGACGCATTATGCAGAAAGCTTAGCGGCTGAATTTCATCGTTTTTATACCAATTGCCATGTTATTGGTGAAGACAAAACTTTAACAACTGCGCGTTTGTATGTTGCAAATGCAACGCGTCAAGTTTTAGAGAACTGTTTAGATTTATTAGGTGTTTCTAGCCCAGAAAGAATGTAGGAGTTTTTATGTCTATTGCGGCACAACGCGAACATGTAATACCAGATAATTATACGGCTGCAGATTTGCTTTTCTGTGCGCCAAAAAATATGAAAGTTGAAGGCAATAAAGTCACTTTAGCAGGCATGGATTTGCTTGATATTGTTGATAAATTTGAAACAGCTCTTTATGTTTATGATGAAGATCATATTCGCACTCAGTTGCGCACTTTTGTTGATTCATTCCATAAATATTATCCAGAATCTAGTGTTGTTTATGCAGCAAAAGCATTTTGCACAGTAGTTATGGATAAGATTGTTGCAGAAGAAGGATGCGGCATTGATTGCGCTAGCGGCGGTGAGCTTGCAATGGCAAAAGCTGCATCATTCCCAATGGATATGGTCTTTATGCAGGGCAACAATAAGTCAAGCAAAGAAATTGATGAAGGCTTGGCTGCTGGTGTTGCATGTTATGTTGTTGATACACATGAAGAGCTTGAACGCATAAATGAATTAGCTGCAAAGCGCAACATGAAGCAGCGTGTAATTTTGCGCATTTGCCCTGGCATTGAAGCAGATACTCATTCATACATTCAAACAGCAAATGAAGATTCAAAATTTGGTTTTAATATTCGCAATGGAGCTGCAAAAACTGCAACTGAATTTGCGCTTAGCCTTGAAAATCTTGAATTGACAGGTTATCACTGCCACATTGGTTCACAAATTTTTGAACTTAAAAGCTATGAAGAAGCTGTAAAAGTCATCTTTAAATTTATGGATTCAATCCGCGAAGAGCTTGGCTTTGTCGCAAAAGACCTTGATATGGGCGGCGGCTTGGGCATTCCTTATACTGTTTATGACAAGCCATCAAGCATTGAAGATTTTGCTAAATTGCTTTCAGAAGCTGTAAAAGATGCTTGTGAAAAGTTTGATTATCCTGCTCCTCATTTATATGTTGAACCAGGTCGTTCAATTGTTGCTAATGCAGGTATTACTCTTTATACAGTTGGTTCTGTTAAAGAAGTGCCTGGAATTTGTACATATGTTGCTGTGGACGGTGGTATGACAGACAACATTCGTACTGCATTATATGGAAGCAAATATGAAGCTTTTGTTGTTAATCATGCTGATAAGCCCCGTAATACAATTTGTGATATTGTTGGCAAACATTGTGAAAGCGGCGATGTCGTTGTGAAAAATTCTGCATTGCAAGAATGCAAAGCCGGCGACATTATTTGCGTTTTGGGCACTGGCGCTTATTGCAATGAAATGGCAAGCAATTACAACAAACAAATTCGCCCAGGTATTGTTATGGTTTGTGATGGTGAAGCAAGACGAATTGTTCGCCGCGAGACATATGGCGACTTGCTTGCTCGTGATTTTTACTAAGGCATTCTTTAGGAAGGAATATTGATGCGAAAGGTTAAAATTGGTTTAGTTGGATGTGGAACAGTTGGTGGCGGTTTAGTTAACATTCTTTCCAAACACGCACAGGACTTTAATCGCAAGCTTGGCGTTGATTTAGAGCTTGCATGTGCAACATCCAGGACAAAAAGTAAGATGATTCAAGCTGGCATTCCAGAAGATAAAATTGTCGATTCTTACAAAGATGTTATTTCAAATCCTGAAGTTGATATTGTTGTTGAGCTTATCGGCGGCACAGGTGCTGCAGCGGATGTTGTTTTGGAAGCTTTGAATGCTGGTAAATATGTTGTTACAGCAAATAAGGCACTGGTAGCAAGCAGAGGTGCTGAAATTTTTGATGCAGCAGACAAAGCAGGCGTTGAAATTGCATTTGAAGGAGCTGTTGGCGGCGGCATTCCAATTATCCAACCATTGAAGCATGCTTTAACAGGCAATGAAATTTCTGATGTTTTGGGCATTGTGAATGGAACAACAAATTATATGCTTTCAAAGATGGATGCACAGGGTTGTTCAT
Organism: Acutalibacteraceae bacterium; assembly: GCA_963606965.1. GTDB lineage: Bacteria > Actinomycetota > Coriobacteriia > Coriobacteriales > QAMH01 > CAVDAL01. Next base: position 24,347 of record CAVDAL010000120.1, on the reverse strand, counting down.
ATGATGAAGTTTTAAAGGAAGCTCAAGAACTTGGATATGCAGAAGCTGACCCTACAGCAGATGTTGATGGCTTGGATGCAGCTGCAAAAATTGCAATTCTTGCTTCAATTGCTTTTAATAGTCGCGTTGCTATTGATGATGTTTATGCAGAAGGCATTCGCGAAGTTACACCTACTGACTTTCAATATGCTGCAAATCTTGGATATGCAATTAAGCTTTTGGCTATTGCACATCGCACAAATGCCGGCATTGATATTCGCGTTCACCCAACAATGATTCCTCGCACACATCAGCTTGCTGCTGTTAATGGCGTTTACAATGCTGTTTTTGTTACAGGCGACGCTGTTGGCGACTTGATGTTTTTTGGCGAAGGAGCAGGCGCAGGTGCTGCTGCTTCTGCTGTTATGGGTGATGTTGTTGAACTTGCAAGACATATTAGTCATGATGTTCCGCCAGTTGTTGGTTGCACATGCACAGACGCTTTGCCACTTGTTCCAATTGATGAAATTGAATCTCAATATTACATTCGCTTAAATGTTAAAGATGTTGCGGGCGTTTTAGCTGCTACTGCACAGCATTTTGCTGATAATAATGTGAGCATCAAGAGCATGCTTCAAGAAGCAAGCAAGGGCGACCATGTTGATGTTTTATATGTTACACATCGCACGAAGGAAAGCTCTGTAAAAGCAGCTTTGGAAAAGATACAGGAACTTCCAGAAGTTAATAATCTTGGAATTTTAATTCGTATAGAGGAGGGCTAAGTGCCACTTTCTGAACAAGATGTTGCAGCAATTGCTGAATATGTTCGCATTGGTTTAAGTGATGAGGAAATCACTCAAATGACCATTGATTTGAATAATACAATTGAAATGCTAAAGCCAATTACTGAATATGATTTGGAAGGCGTTGAGCCAACATTTCATCCAATTGGCAATATGAGTAATGTCATGCGTGAAGATGTTATTGGCGAATCTTTCACAAAAGATGAAGCTTTGCACAATAGCAAGTCTGTACAGGATGGCTGCTTTGAAATTCCTTCAATTCTTGGTGGGGAAGGTGACAGATAATGAATTATTCTGAACTTTCCATTGCACAAATTCAAAGTGGCTTGCGTTCTAAAGAATTCAGCGCAAAAGAGCTAACAGATGCTGCTTTTGAAGAAATTAAGAAGAAGGAAGAAGCTGTCCATGCTTTTCTTGAATTAACACCAGAGCTTGCATATGAACAAGCTGCAAAAGTTGATGAAGAAATTTCAGCAGGCAAGCAGCTTAAAGCTTTAAGTGGTATTCCTTTTGGAATTAAAGATAATATGAATTTGCGCAAGACTCATACAACATGCGGTTCATTGATGCTTAAAGATTATGAAAGTACATTTGATGCTACTTGTGTTTCAAATGCTTTGGAAGCTGGTGGCATTCCTTTAGGCAAAACAAACATGGATGAATTTGCTTTTGGCTCTTCAACAGAAACAAGCTATTTTGGAACAACAAAAAATCCTTGGGATTTATCCAAAGTTCCTGGCGGTTCTTCTGGTGGTTCAGCGGCGTGCGTAGCAGCTGGAATGGCTACTGTCTCTCTTGGTTCAGATACGGGCGGTTCAATTCGTCAGCCTGGCTCTTTTTGTGGCGTTATTGGTTTGAAGCCAAGCTATGGCCTTGTTAGCAGATATGGTGTTGTTGCTTTTGGTTCTTCTCTTGACCAAGTTGGTCCATTTGCTCGCAATGTTGAAGATGCAGCAATTTGTTTAAATGCAATTAGTGGGCGTGACCCGCTTGATTGCACAAGCCAAGAATGCACAATAGATTTCACTCAAAATTTGAGTGAAGGCGTCAGTGGCATGAAGATTGGCATTGTTCCTTCATTGATGAATTTAGATGGCTTGACTGCTGAAGTTCGCGACTGCTTTGAAGAAGCTGTTAAAAAGCTTGAGGCTTTGGGTGCAGAAATTATCGAAGTTGAACTTCCGCATGCAGCTGAAGCTATCAGTTCATATTATGTTTTGGGTCCTTGCGAAGCATTCAGTAATTTAAGTCGTTTCGATTCTGTTCGCTATGGCCATTGTGTTGATGCAAAAAATCTTGAACAGCGCTATGAAGATTCCCGAGCGCAGGGTTTTGGTACAGAAGCAAAGCGCCGCATTTTGCTTGGCGGCTATTTACTTGCAAGTGGTGTTTATGACAAATATTATTATCCAGCACAGCAGGTAAGAACACTTATCACGCAGGATTATTCAAAAGCATTTGAGCAGGTAGACACTATTGTTATACCAACTTCACCGCGCACAGCATTTGCTTTTGGTGAAGTTTCTGACCCAGCAACAATGTATCTTTCAGATGTTTATACAATCAGCATTAATATTGCCGGAAATGGCGGAATGAGCTTGCCAATAGGTCTTGGCAAAGATACAAACTTGCCTGTTGGTCTTCAAATTATTGGCCCTCAATTCCATGATGAATTGATATTGCGCGTTGGCGCTGCATTGGAAGCAGAATGCGACATGAAGGGCAAAGTTGGTGCATGTGAGGTGGCAGAATAATGAAAGAGCTTCAAGAAGTTTTAAAAGATTGGGAAGCTGTAATTGGCCTTGAAATACATGCTGAATTAACAACATTAAAGACAAAAATGTTTTGTTCTTGCCCAATTGAATTTGGTGCAGATCCTAATACTCATACATGTCCTGTTTGCTTGGGTATGCCTGGTGCTTTGCCTGTTCCAAACAAAGCGGCTATTGAAAGCATTGTTTTGGCGGGCCTTGCAACAAATTGCGATATTGAAAAGCGAACGATGTTTTATCGCAAGGGATATTTTTATCCTGATATGGCAAAGAATTTCCAAACAACTCAAGGCCCAAAAGCCTTTTGCATGCGCGGACATTTGGATGTTGAAGTTCCAAGCATTGCTGCTGCTGAACGTTCAGATATTGATAAAAATGAAGATGGCAGCTATACAGCCCACATTGGGATTACGCGTATTCATATGGAAGAAGACGCTGGCAAGATGGTTCACAAGGGCGGTGCAGAAGGACGCATTAGTGGCGCTGAATATTCGCTGGTAGACTACAATCGTGCTGGCACTCCTTTGATTGAACTTGTAACAGAGCCTGATTTGCGCACTCCTGAAGAAGCAAGGCTTTTCATGCAAAAGCTTCGTCAGATTTATCTTGCAATTGGAATTTCAGATTGTTCTATGGAAGAAGGCAGCATGCGTTGCGATGGCAATGTTAGCTTGCGCCGTCGTGGAGCAAAAGAATTTGGAACAAAGACCGAGCTTAAAAACATGAATTCATTTAAGAATTTGCATGATGGTCTTGCATATGAAATTCGCCGCCAGGCAGAAGTCTTGGAAAATGGCGGTACAATTCGCCAAGAAACTCGCCATTGGGAGCCTAGTGCAAAGCGCACAATTGTCATGCGCGTTAAAGAAACAGCAGACGACTATCGCATGTTCCCAGATCCTGATTTAGCTCCATTTGATTTGAGCGACGAATTTATTGAAGGTGTTCGCGCAAAGCTTCCTGAACTTCCTGATCAGAAATGCGAACGCTATATGGAAACTTGGTCGCTTCCGAAATATGATGCTTCAGAGCTTGCAGGAGATGTTGAAGTTGGCGCTTTGTTTGAAGCTTGTGCTGATGGCAAAGATGATGCAGTTGCAAAAAAGATTGCAAATCTTTTGATTAATGATCTTCCGAATTATTTGAAGGAAGAATCTTGCGAACTTTGCGACTTAAATATCGAACCTGCATCTTTGGCAAAGTTGGCTGAACTTTTGGCAGATGATTCAATTGGCTCAAAGCAAGGTAAAGAAGTTTTTGCTGCATTGCTTAAAGATAATATTGATGTTTCAAAATATGTTGAAGAACATGGCATGCTGCAAAAGACTGATTCAGCAGAAATTGAAGCTTATATGCAAGAACTAATGGATGCAAATATGGATAAAGTTGAAGCATATAGAGCTGGTAAAACTGGCTTGCAAGGTTTCTTCATGGGACAGTTGATGAAGAAAATGGCAGGCCAAGGCAACCCTAAAGTAATCAGTGAAATTGTTGCTCGAATGTTGCAAGGTTAAATGAATAATACTAAGTGTGAATTATGTCCAAGAGGCTGCTTAGCTTTGCGAAAAGCTGGCAGCCTTGGCATATGCGGTGAAACAAATGATGTGCGGCTTGCTCGCGCAGCCTTGCATTTTTGGGAAGAACCAACAATTTCTGGTGAAAGTGGAAGCGGAACAGTCTTTTTTTCTGGTTGCACATTAAAGTGCGTCTATTGCCAAAATGCAGATATTGCAAGAAATAAAATTGGCAAAGTTGTAAGTATTGAGCGGCTTGCTCAGATTTTTATTGAGCTTCAGGAAAAAGGCGCAAATAATATCAATCTTGTAACTCCAACGCATTTTGTTCAGCAAATTATCTCTGCAATTGAAATTGCAAGAAGCAATGATTTACATATTCCTATTGTTTATAATACAAGTGGCTATGAATCTGTTGAAACAATCAAGCTTCTTAGTGGCTATGTAGATATTTTCTTAACGGACTTTAAATATGCAAGTTCTGAGCTAGCAAAAAAATATTCTGCTGCTTTCAATTATCCTGAAGTTGCATCTGCTGCTTTGGATGCGATGTTTGAACTTGTAGGTGCTGTGCGCTTGGGCGAAGGCGACGAATTAATGAAACGTGGCATTATTGTAAGACACCTTCTTTTGCCAACTCATCTTGATGACTCAAAACGTGTGATTAAACTTTTGTCGCAAAAACCATATGCAAAAGATATTCAACTTAGCATTATGAATCAATATACACCGCCTCAAGATATCGCAAGCAAATTTCCAGAATTAGCACTCAAAGTAACAGATAATGATTATGATGAGTTGCTTGATTATGCTGTAGAGCTAGGCTTTGAAGATTCATTTTGCCAAGTTGGCGACACTGCACAAGAATCATTCATTCCAGCATTTGATTATGAGGGAGTTTGATATTTTTATATACAAATTTTTATAGATATGATATACATAACAGCGAGGTAACAAATCATTCACTTTACGAGTGCTTTGTTTTAATTTATAGAACAGGTGATATACTGCTCCGAGGGTTAATTTAGATGGGAGAAGTTTTTAAAAATGTTAGAAATTAAAGACTTATGTTTTAGCGTAAAAGCAGAAAACACAGGCAAAACTAAAAACATTATCAACCACTTAAACTTAACTGTTGAAGATGATAAGTTTGTAGTTATAACAGGTCCAAATGGCTCTGGCAAAACAACATTGGCCAGACTTATTATGGGCATTGAAAAACCAACAAGTGGCGACATTTTATTTAATGGTACATCAATTGTTGATATGCCAATTCATGAACGCGCTCGTCTTGGAATTGGCTATGGATTCCAACAGCCTGCTCGTTTTAAAGGAATGAAAGTCAGTAAGCTTTTGCAAATTGCTGCTGGTGGCAAATTGAAGCGCAGCCAGTGCAATGAATATTTAACAAAGGTTGGACTTTGCAGTGCAGATTATCTGAATAGAGAGGTTGATAAAAGCCTGTCTGGTGGTGAAGTTAAGCGCATTGAAATTGCATCAATTCTTGCGCGCGACCCAAAGCTTGCTATTTATGATGAACCTGAAGCCGGAATTGATTTATGGAGTTTTGAAAAGTTGACTGGAACTTTCCGTGAAATTCATGAAGCGAAAGGCGGTCGTTCAATCATTATTATTAGTCACCAGGAACGTATCATTCAATTAGCAGATGAAATTGTTTTAATTGAAAATGGTGCTGTTGCGCAAACTGGTGCTCCGAGTGAAATGATGTCAAAACTTGGATTTTCTGCGCGTGTTGCAAACCCTAATTGCACTTTAACTGTTCCAGAATTTGATATTGATTTGGAAGGAGAGTAAGCCATGGCTGAAAGTTTAAATAAAATCTTGGATGAAATTGGCGAAGATTTATTAGCACAGATTGCAGACTTGCATGCTCTTCCAACAAATGCTTATAACATTCGCAAAGATGGTGAAGCTTTAGTTCGTAATCAAGGCGCAAATATTGATATTGTTGCTCAATCTGATGGTAAACCTGGAATTGAAATTCATGTAAAGCCTGGCGCTAAAAAGGAAGTATGTCATATTCCAGTAATTATGACAAAAACTGGCATGACAGATCTTGTTTATAATGATTTCTTTATTGGCGACGACGCAGATATAACAATTGTTGCTGGTTGTGGCATTCATAATAGTGGCAATGAAAAGTCGCAGCATGATGGTATTCACACATTTCATATTGGCAAGAATGCTCATGTTAAATATATTGAAAAGCATTATGGTGAAAAGGGCGCAGATGCAACAGGTGAATGCGTTTTGAATCCTGTCACTAAAGTTTATATGGATGAAGGCTCAACTTGTGAAATGGAAATGATTCAGCTTCGCGGTGTTGATTCAACAGTGCGTGAAACTGAAGCTGTTTTGGAAGCTAAAGCTAAGCTTGTCATTGAAGAGCGTTTGCTTACTCATGGTAAACAACATGCAGATAGCAATATTAAACTCACCATGAATGGCGATGATGCATCTGTTCAAGTTATAAGCCGCTCTGTTGCTCAAGATGAATCTGTTCAAGTTTTCCAACCACTTGTCACTGGTAATGCTGCTTGCCGTGGACACGTTCAATGCGATGCAATTTTGATGGGTAACGCTCGCGTTAAATCTGTTCCAGCAATTGAGGCTGCTTGTCCAGATGCTCAGCTTTTCCACGAAGCTGCAATTGGTAAGATTGGCGGTGAACAGCTCATCAAGCTTATGACTTTAGGTTTGAGTGAAGAAGAAGCTGAACAACAAATTCTGGATGACTTCTTGTCTTAATTAATTTTGCTGCAAAACATGCGGACTGTTCAGGCGCGGAAATTTCAAATTGAAGTTTCCGCGCTTTTCTATTTCATGGAATTATTTGCACAGGTTATCGCAATAATGCGCCGTTTATATGAGTAAAGGCTCATAGTTTCTTCACAAAATGTTCATCTTCATATAATCTGAAAAAGCATTTTGAAAAAAGACATGATAGAGGCGCAGCAAACAAGAATTGCTTATCGCATCAAGCGGAAACATCTTGGATAAGCAAAGAGGGAATGCTGCCGAAGGGTTGAAGTAAAATCCGTTGCTTTAACACCTGGGGTTTAAGAGAATATCTTGAACACTGTCGCGAAAGTGGAGAGCTGTCATGGTCTGCGTGAAGAAAGATTCCTGCAAGCCATGAACTGTCATGGCTTATTATTTTTTTATGGGAGGAAATATGGAATTTTTCGGAACCGCATGGGCTTTAGTCCCACCTTTGGTAGCCATTGTTTTAGCTTTGATTACCAAGGAAACATTTAGCTCGCTTTTTGTTGGCGTGCTTGTTGGAGCCTTGCTTCTTGCAGGCTTTGACCCAATTGAAACACTTAATAATATTATTAGTAATGAAGTTGTTACATCGGAAGGCTCTGACCCAAGCAGCCTTGGCTTCATTCATGCAATCAGTGATTCATGGAATGCAGGTATTTTTATATTCCTGATTATTCTTGGAATTACTGTCGCACTTATTAACAAAGCTGGCGGCTCTGCTGCATTTGGCAATTGGGCTGCAAAGCATATTCATTCACGTGCTGGTTCAGTTTTTGCAACATTTATTCTTGGTGTTTTAATCTTTGTAGACGACTACTTCAACTGCTTGACTGTTGGCGCTGTTATGCGTCCTGTAACAGACAGCAAGAAAGTTTCACGTGCAAAGCTTTCTTATATTATCGACGCAACAGCTGCTCCAATTTGCATGATTGCTCCAATTTCATCATGGGCTGCTGCTGTTTCTGCAACTGCTGCAGATTTGAATACTGGTATTACAGGAATTCAGCTTTTTGTTCGTGCTATTCCTTATAACTTCTATTCGCTTTTAACTATTGTTTTTGTTATTTCAATTATCTTCATGAAGTTCGATTACGGCCCGATGGCAAAGTCAGAACTTGCAGCATACAGAGAAGGCTTGCTTGGCAGCCTTGGCGATGAAGAAAAGCTTGATAATCCAAAAGCATCTTTGTGGGATATGATTTTGCCAGTAATTTTGCTTATTGTTTTCTGCATCTTAGGCATGATGTATGTTGGTGGATTCTGGGATTCGGGAGCTGAAGGCTATCATTCACTTTCACTTGCATTTGCAAATACAGACGCATCAGTTGGTTTGCCTTGGGGCTCATTAATCAGCCTTATCTTGACATTTATTTATTTGCTTATTCGCCGCGTTTTTAAATTTAAAGAAGCAATGGAATGCATCTGCGACGGCTTCCGCGCAATGGTTCCTGCTTTGCTCATCCTTACATTTGCTTTGACTTTGAAGTTAACAACAACTGCTCTTGGCGCAGATGTGTTTGTTGCTGGTTTGATGGAAGGCGCAGCAGAAGGCTTATTTATGATGCTTCCTGCAATTATCTTCGTTGTTGCTTGCATCCTTGCTTTTGCAACAGGTACAAGCTGGGGTACATTCGGCATTTTGATCCCAATTGTTTTGCCAATCTTTACAAACGATTCAAATCTTTTGATGATTGGTATTTCTGCTTGTTTGGCAGGTGCTGTTTGTGGTGACCACTGCAGCCCAATTTCAGATACAACAATTATGGCTTCTGCTGGTGCAAATGTTAACCACATCGAGCATGTTTCAACACAGTTGCCTTATGCAATCACTGTTGCTTGCATAAGCTTTGTGATGTTTATTATTGCTGGTATTATTCAAAATGCTGTTATTTGCTTGATAATTGGCGTTGTCTTGACTGTTGCAACTGTCTTTGTTTTAAGAATGACTGTTGGCAAAAAATATCTTAATGATGTCAAGGAATTTGAAGCAGGCAATTATGTTCCTGAAGCTGAAGCAGCACAAGCTGCTAAATAAGCGAGTTCTATTTTAAAAGAAAATTGATTTGCGATAATGCCGCGCCTTCTTCGGCGCGGCATTTCGTTTACTTGACGCACAGATAGTGAAAAGAAAGGCGCTGGCTTCAAAGCCAGCGCCTTGCAACTTGTTCAAACAAGCTAACGACTTATCTTTTATGATCTAGAAGCTTCATATTCTTCTTTAAGACGTTTTTGAACATCCATTGGTGCTTGTTCATATCCATCTAAATGCATAACAAATGTACCAGACCCGCGTGATAATGAGCGCAAATCTTTTGTATATTCAATGACTTCTGCATAAGGCACTCGCGCTAAAACAATAGTTTCGCCTTCATCATTTGAATCAGTGCCAATGACGCGACCGCGTTTTGTGCTAATGTCGCCCATAACTGTTCCAGCATATTCTTCAGGAATTGTTACATCAATGCGAGCCATTGGTTCCATAATTACTGGGTCAGCTTTATCGCATGCTGCTCTAAAGCCAATACGTGCAGCAGTTTTAAATGCCATTTCATTTGAATCGACAGAATGATAGCTACCATCAAAAACAGTAACTTTGATATCAACCATTGGATATCCTGCTACAAAACCTTCAGCCATTGTTTCAACAACGCCTTTGTTAACAGCAGGAATCAAAGAACCCGGAATTGCGCCACCTTTGATTTCATCAACAAATTCATAGCCAGCATCTGGGTTTGGAGTAAGGCGCAACCAGCAGTCGCCAAATTGCCCAGAACCACCAGTCTGTTTTTTATGGCGGCCTTGAGCTTCAGCTTGTTTGCGAATAGTTTCACGATAAGGAATACGAACAGGAACTTGTTTAGCATCAACTTTTGCCTGCTCACGAGCGCGGGACAGCAAAAGTTCTAATTGAACATCGCCCATGCAAGTCAAGATTGTCTGATGAGTTTCTTCATCATTTCGCAAAATTAATGTTGGATCATTTTCAATTGTCTTAGAGAGGAAAGTGCCGAGTTTATCTTCTGAATTTCTGTCTGATGCTTCCAAAGCAACAGGATATTGAGGTATTGGAATATCAATTGGATTGATTGAAATTTCACCTGTTTGTGAAAGTGTGTCGCCAGTGCGAGTGTCTGCCAACTTTGGAATGACAATAATGTCGCCAGCTTTTGCGCTTTTTACGGGCGTTGTCTCTTTACCCATCATTACATTGATTGAGCCAAGGCGTTCCTTTTTACCTGTGCGAGAATTAATTAATTCCATGCCAGGTTCAAGAGTGCCAGCAATAATCTTTACAAAGCTCAAGCGTCCAACAAATGGGTCAGATAAAGTCTTGAAAACAAATGCAGCAGGGCGTTTGCTTTCATCAACGCGGATAGATTCGCCATCTGCCATAGTGTAGCGGCCGTGAGATTGAGGAGTAGGGAAGTATGTAATTATATGGCGCATCATTCCTTCAACGCCTTGTTTAATGATTGTCGAGCCAACAAAGACAGGAATAATGAGCTCTTGTGCAATTGCTTTATCAAGCAAATTTTCAAGTTCATCTTGAGTGATCTGTTCGCCTTCAAGATATTTCATCATCAATTCATCATCAGCTTCTGCAACAAGGTCACAAAGCTTTTCACGTGCTGCTTCAGCTGCATCTTTGTATTCATCTGGAATGTCGAATTCTTCTTCTTTGTCCAATCTGTGTGAACGAGCTTTCATGCTAATGATGTCGATAACACCAGCAAAGTCTGCGCCGTCGCCCATAGGAATGTTTACAGCACCAAGCCTTGAGCCAAAGCGCGCATGCAAGGCTGCCATAGAAACATCAAAGTTTGCATCTTCGCGGTCGATGTGATTGATATAAACAGCGCGAGAAAGACGCATCTTTTCAGCTTCGCGCCAAAGCCGAGTTGTCATAACTTGTGGACCTGTTGCTGCATCAACAACAAAAAGAGCCATTTCTGCAGCTGACATGCAATAAAGTGTATCGCCTATAAAGTCTGGATGGCCTGAAGTGTCGAGCAAATTGATTTTAAAATTTTCATAATTGATTGGTGCTAATGAAGTTGAGATTGTGAATCTGCGTTTGATTTCTTCTTCATCGAAGTCAAGATAAGACTTTCCGTCGTGCGTGGTGCCCATTCTTGGGGTCTTCCCAGAGACATATAGAAGGGCTTCTGCAAGCGAAGTCTTTCCCGCTCCGTCTTGACCCACCAAGACGACATTACGAACATTTTCTGTTGTAGGAGCTGCCATTGCCATCACCAACTTTCTCGCAAGATTTCTACGCCGCACAAGGCTGTATAAATTCTTCGAAATATGGGTTGTTGCCTTGTGCAACTTTTGTTGTGTTAAGTATGGCACAACTTTGCGCTTTTGAAGGCTTTAAGTGAAAATTCCTTTTTCTTTTTTTAAAAGCTATGAGAAAATACGCAGGTTATCAATGTTAAATAAATTTACAAAGGGAATGCAATGGCTGAATTTATCTATCAAATGTATCAAGCGCGCAAAGCTCATGGAAACAAGGTAATTCTTGATGATGTGACACTAAGTTTTTATCCAGGAGCAAAGATTGGCGTTGTTGGTCCTAATGGGATGGGCAAGTCGACTTTGTTAAAAATCATGGCTGGAATTGAAGATGTTTCAAATGGAGAAGCAAAGCTTACTCCCGGATATACTGTTGGGATTTTGCAACAAGAACCGCCGCTAGATGAAGATAAAACTGTTAAGGAAAATATCGAAACTGCATTTAGCGACTTAATTGCAAAAGTTACGCGTTTTAATGAAATTGGCGCAGAAATGGCAGACCCAGACGCCGATTTTGATGCTTTGATGACAGAGATGGGCAAGCTTCAGGATGAAATTGATGCTGCTGATGCTTGGGATTTGGATAGCAAATTAAGTCAAGCTATGGATGCTTTGCAATGTCCTGATGCAGATGCGCCAGTTAATGTTTTGTCTGGTGGCGAGCGCAGGCGCGTTGCTTTATGTAAGCTTTTGCTCGAAGCTCCTGACTTGTTATTGTTGGACGAACCAACAAACCATTTGGATGCTGAATCTGTTTTGTGGCTAGAACATTTCTTGAAGAACTATCAGGGTGCTGTTTTGGCTGTTACGCATGATAGATATTTTTTGGATAATGTTGCAGAATGGATTTGCGAAGTTGACCGCGGTCATTTATATCCATATAAGGGCAATTATTCGACTTATCTTGAAACAAAGGCTGCGCGTTTAGAAGCACAGGGTAAGCAAGAAGCAAAGCTTGCAAAGCGAATGAAGCAAGAGCTTGAATGGGTGCGCAGTTCTCCTAAAGCAAGGCAAGCAAAAAGCAAAGCCCGCCTTGAGCGCTATGAAGAAATGGAAGCTCAAGCAAGAAGTTTTCAGAAAACTGACTTTAGTGAAATTCATATTCCAGTAGGTCCGCGCCTTGGAACAGAAGTTATTTCTGTTTCAAATTTGAAGAAGAGCTTTGGCGATAGAGTCTTGATTGATGGCTTGTCTTTCACCTTGCCAAGAAATGGAATTGTTGGTGTTATTGGACCAAATGGAGTGGGAAAGACTACTTTGTTCAAGATGCTTGTTGGTCAAGAAAGCCCAGATAGTGGCGAGCTTAAAATTGGCGAAACTGTAAAAGTTTCTTATGTTGACCAAACTCGTGCAGGAATAGATCCAAACAAAAATGTGTGGGAAGCTGTTTCTGACGGCATGGATTTTGTTACAGTTGGTGAAACTGAAATTCCTACTCGTGCATATGTTGCTAGCTTTGGTTTTAAGGGTCAAGACCAGCAAAAGCCGGCTGGCGTTTTATCTGGTGGAGAACGCAATCGCCTTAATTTGGCTCTAACTTTGCAACAAGGCGGAAATTTATTGCTTTTGGATGAACCAACAAATGACTTAGATGTTGAAACATTGTCGAGCTTGGAAGCAGCATTGCTTGAATTTCCTGGCTGTTCTGTTGTTATTAGCCATGACAGAATGTTTTTGGATAGAGTTGCAACTCATATTCTTGCATGGGAAGGCACGGATGAAAATCCAGCTAATTGGTATTGGTTTGAAGGAAATTTTGAAGGATATCAAAAGAATAGAGAAGAAAGATTAGGGCCTGAAAATTCTCGTCCAAGACGCATGCACAGGAAGCTTACAAATTAAAATTTGCATTTGTTTTTGCAAAAGAGGAGCGGCGTTGCAAATATTTGCAACGCCGCTTTGTTTATTGAAAAAATGTTTTTACAAGTTTTAATCTTCAAAAAATGGACTTTTAACAACACGTTCAGCAAAGTCTGCCAAAGCTTCAGGAATTTCAATATTTTGAGGACAAACTTCTTTACAAGAACCGCAAGCAATGCATGCGCTTGGTCGTTTGTCTTGCGGTAAAGAAGATATGCTCATAGGAGCAATGAAGCCGCCATCTGTAAAGACAAATTCATTATATAAAGCAAGCAAGCGTGGAATGTCTAATTCTAGAGGGCAGTGAGTTGTGCAATATCTGCAAGCTGTGCAAGGAAGAATATGACGATCAATCATATTCTTTGCTACTTTGTTAAGTGCATCTTTTTCAGCATCATTTAATGGATTTTCTTCACTAAAATATGAAATGTTTTCAGTAAGTTGTTCAATGCTTGAAGAACCGCTCAAAACAATATTTACTTCAGGAATGCTTTGCAGCCAACGATATGCCCACTTTACAGCTGGATCATCTGGTTGTTGTTCCTTCAAAATTGCCATGTCTTCATCGGCTAAAGTAGCAAGCTGCCCGCCGCGCAAAGGTTCCATTACCCAAACGCCAAGACCATATTCTTTGCAAAGTTCAATTTTCTTTTTTGCTTCTTGGAATTCATAATCAACATAATTAAGCTGTATTTGGCAGAATTCGAGTTCAGAACCATAGCGTTTCAAAAAGCGCTTCATTGTTTCATATGTGCCATGAACAGAAAATCCAAGATGCTTGATTTTGCCAGCGTCTCTTTGTTCGCAAATATAACTTAGTGTGCCATATTTTTCATCGTCAAGATAGTGCTCGATATTTTGTTCATTAATATTATGAATCAGATAGAAATCGAAATAATCAACTTGACATTTTTCAAGCTGCTTATTAAAAATCTCTTCTGTTTTACCAAAGTTTTTTAAAGAGTATCCAGGATATTTGCTTGCAAGATAAAATGAATCGCGAGGATATTTCTTTAATGCTTTACCAATGAATGTTTCAGAATTTCCTGCATGATATCCCCAAGCTGTATCGAAGTAATTTATGCCATTTTCATATGCATAATCGACCATCTTTTGAGCATGTTCTTCATCAATTTTTGAATCATCATTATCAATCTTTGGCAAACGCATCAAACCCATGCCCATTGCTGATAATTCTTTATCTTTAAATTTGCGATAAATCATTATTCCTCCTGTTATTCCTCTTTTTGAATGACGATATATAAGTTTAAATCATCTTGTTTACCGTCTGCGTTAAAACTTGTTAACAGTTTGATATTAGACGGAAGTTTCTTTATGTAAGAATAGACTTCTTCATCTGTGAAGTTATGGCAATAGCGGAAGAGTTTTGTGCTTTCTTGCCACCCTAAAAAACAGTCGCCATCTTCTAATTGTGAACTATCAATTTCATATACTTGCAAAGCGGCAGCACGTTTTTCGTTTGCTTTTCGCGCGAGAGAAGGGTTTTTCAAAAATTGCCAAAATGAAATAATTAAATATCCGCCAGGTTTTATGCAAGATAAAGCATATTCTAAAAAGCGAAGTCTTAACTTTTCAGAAGGAATATGATGCATAAATCCAAAAGAAACAAGGTAATCTGCTGGCACAAAGTTTAGTTCTGTAAATGAGGTGCCATTTTCCAAGGCGCTTATGATGTCGCACTCTTTGAAATTAACATTCGCTGGAGCGTCTGTGCTCAGAGGCAAACAATTATCAACGCAGTTAAAACTCACATTTTTGCGTGCGCCAAGTTCATTTTGGATAAACTTTTCAAAACGGAAATTCCCGCAAGCGATATCTGTTATCTGCAGATTTTCGTTCGTGCTTTCTGCAATCAAATCGCAAACTTTATGCCAACCATTCCATGCATCCTGCCTTGTTGCAGAAAACGATTCAGCGCATGATTCATAAAATTGCGATGTCATCGTCTTTAATTTATGTACTGTTGCGTTATCCATAGTTAAAGATTATAAATGCATAGGTTATAATTCTTTGCACTCATGGAATCAATTCTTCGCGAAATAATCAATTTGCTTTCCACTTCATCGCAGGTGGATCAAAAGTTAATTTCCCAAATTATTTATAAACATAACAAAAATGTTTTTGATAATTCAAAGCATATTGCAAAAAAGCATTTGATGCCATTCTATTTACAGCACAAAGATTTATTCAATCTTTCGAAGGAAGAAGAGCAGCGCTTGGCAGCTGCAATTAAAGTTAAGCCGACTCGCACTGCATCTGGCGTTGCAACAATTACAGTTATAACAAAGCCATGGACATGTTCAAGCGCTTGTTTATATTGCCCCAATGATGTTCGCATGCCAAAGAGTTATCTTCATGACGAACCTGCATGTCAACGTGCAGAACGTAACTTCTTTGATCCATATTTGCAGGTAAGCGCGCGTCTGAAAACTTTGACAGAAATGGGGCATACAACAGATAAAATCGAGCTGATTGTTCTTGGCGGTACATGGACAGATTATCCATTTGAATATCAAACATGGTTCATGCACGAGCTTTTCAAAGCGCTTAATGACTTTGGTGGAAATGAAGATTTGATTGCTGAGCGACGTGCTTTTTATGAAGAATGTGGTTTGACATATAATCGCGACATTTTGCAAGAAAAATGTGCGAGCGCGCAAAGCAGTGTTGATGCTCATGAAATGACATTTAATGAAGCAATTAATTCTTTATATTTTGAAAATGATGCTTGGAAGACGGCAGCAAAATTCCAGACTGCAAGCATGGATGATTTGTTTGCGCAACATAAGCAAAATGAAGATGCAAAGCATAGAGTTGTTGGGCTTGTTGTTGAAACAAGACCAGATTGCATTACAGCAAAGACTTTGCGCAACTTGCGTCTTTTTGGTTGTACAAAAATTCAAGTTGGCATTCAAAGTGTGCGCAATGATATTTTGAAAATGAACAATCGCAACTTGAATGCAAAGCGCATTGAGCAGGCATTTTCACTCCTGCGTATTTTTGGCTTTAAAATCCATTCGCATTTTATGGTTAACTTGCTGGGAATGACTCCGCAAGAAGATAAACAAGACTTCCATAATTTTGTGAATGACAAGCGCTTTTTGCCAGATGAAATTAAGCTCTATCCATGTTCGTTGATTTCCGGCACTGAACTTTGCAAATATTATGAAAGTGGGCAGTGGCGACCTTATACTGAAGAAGAGCTTTTAGATGTCTTGAGCTGCGATGTTGTTGAAACAAAGCCATATACGCGCATATCGCGCATGATTCGTGATTTTTCAGCAGGAGATATTGTTGTTGGCAATAAAAAGGGCAATTTGCGACAGCTTGTTGAAAATAATATTGCAAATGCCGGTGGTAAAGTTGATGAAATCCGATACAGAGAAATTAGCTTATCAAAACTTGACATAAATGATATTTCGTTAAATGTTTATGAATATGAAACGTGTGCAAGTAAAGAATTCTTTTTGCAGTGGCTTAATGCTGAAGGCAAAATTATTGGATTTTTGCGCCTGTCTTTTCCTGATAAAGAATTTTTGTCATCTCTTGGTAGCGAATCACCAGTAAGTTTTGATGAAGCAATGATTCGAGAAGTCCATGTTTATGGCAAAGTTGCAGGCATTGGCAGTGGAGACTCTGGCACACAACATCTTGGTCTTGGAAAGCAGCTTGTTGAAAAGGCATGTCAACTTGCGCGCGATGCTGGATATAAAAAGTTGAATGTTATAAGTTCTGTTGGAACAAGAAATTATTATCGTTCACTTGGTTTTGAAGATACTGAACTTTATTTATGCAAACATCTTTAGAGGAAGTTTAAAAATCATGGCACATATTGATGGAATAAAAGCAGTCTTTTTTGATTTAGACGGAACAGTCATGGATACAAATGATTTGATTTTGTCTTCTTCACGACATTGCACTCAGGTTGTCTTGGGCAAAACTTTTAGCGATGAATTTTATCTAGCTGAAAATGGCAAACCGCTTGAAACTGTAATTGCTTCTTTTTCAGACGATATTGAATTGCAAAAAGAAATGCTCCGAGTTTATAGGGAACATAATGTGAGCCATAACGATGAAATGGTTAAAGAATTTCCCGGAATGTCCGATGTGATTAAAGGCTTATATGACGCAGGCTTTAAAGAAGGCGTCATTACTTCAAAGATCTCAAATCTTGCAAATCATACTTTGGGTTTGTTTGGATATGATAAATATCTTGAATTTATTATTGGAGCAACGGATTGTTTAGTGCATAAGCCTGCTCCTGACCCAGTATTAATGGGTGTGGAAAAGTTGGGCTTAAAGCCAAGTGAATGCGTTTATGTTGGCGACAGTCCATTTGACATTCAAGCAGGTAAAGCAGCAGGATGCATTAGCATTGCTGTTTTGTGGGGAATGTTTAGCGAAGAAATTTTACGCAATGAAAATCCGGACTTTGTTTGCAAAAAGCCGCAAGAACTTAAAGAGCTTTTTCTTTAATTTTTTAGCTGCGCTTTGTTCGCAATATATCCATTTCTTTAACTTCGCTATCTAAATAAATATCATATGTACCCATTGTGACATTTGCGGTATCACTTGTCTCGGCAATTTCTGTGCTGCTGTCAGGGTGGGGGATATATTCAATTTTGCTAATGTGAACAGCGTAAGGCAATGCATGCGGAGTTAAAACTTCAAGTTCAGAATCGATGAAAAATCTGTTTCTACATTTAATGCGAGCTTTCCACTCTTCTTTACATTTTTCGCAGTTCAAAACTTCTGCAACCCAATCATATTTTTGAATATATCCAGAACCGCTTGCATTTTGGTGAGCAGGACCGAAGAAAAAGCCAGTTGAAAATGGTCTGTGGGAAGTCGATTCAAGCTCACCTTCATAAAAGTCAGCACTTTCGCCATCCAAAACTTTGCGATAAGCATTTGTGACTGTTGCTACATAAAAAGCTTTTTTGTTGCGCCCTTCAATTTTTAAAGAATCAATTCCTGCGTCGCGCAAGTCATCAATATATTTGAGCATATTCATATCTTGAGCATTCATGATATATGAGCCGTGAATATCTTCTTCAATGGGGAAGTGTTCGCCTTCACGCTTTTCTTCTTCAAGAGTGTAACCCCATCTGCAAGGCTGAGTACAATCGCCTTGAATAGCGCTTCTGCCTGTTAAATAGTCGCTTATAAGGCATCTGCCAGAATATGCCATGCACATTGAGCCATGAACAAAAGCTTCAAGTTCTAAAGATTTTGGGAGTTGCTTGCGCATTTCTGCAATTTGGTTCAAAGAAAGCTCGCGCGCGCAAACAATACGTGATGCTCCAAGCTCATGCCACATTAAAGCAGCCTGCGCATTTGCAACGCTTGCTTGCGTGCTGACATGAATTTTTAAAGACGGCGCATATTTCTTTGCAAGGCGCAAAGCTCCAAAATCTTCCAAGATGATTGAATCCACACCAGCAGCTTCAAAAGCTTCAAGATAAGGTGGAAGCTGATCTAAATTGTCTTGATGCATGACAATATTGCAAGTGACATAAGCTTTTGCATTATGGGAATGCGCATAATTCACTAATTCTGAAACTTCGTCCAATTTAAAATTATTGGCATGTGCGCGCATTCCAAATTTGTCAGAGGCAAAATAGACAGCGTCTGCGCCAAAGTGAATTGCATATTTTAATTGTTCCCATCCTCCAGCAGGAGAAAGTAATTCTGGTTTTTTCATCTTTCTAATAACCTAATCTTTTGGTGCTTACATTAAAAAGTCACTCACGGAAATGATTAAACCATAAACACACAAAATCTACAAATCTCAACATCTTGTGGTCGAACAGATGGTTAACTTCTGCATGTTGTAGTAACTTGCAAAAAATATGATAGGAGAGTTTCACATGGAATCATTCTTCAAAATCAAAGCAAGGGGCTCTAGTGTCGGCAAAGAAATCGTTGGCGGTTTAACAACATTTTTGGCAATGGCTTATATTGTCGCTGTTAACCCAAGCATTCTTGCTGATGCCGGAATTCCTTTCCAAGCAGCACTGACTGCAACCTGCATTGGCGCAGCTATTATGTGCTTGCTTATGGGCTTGATTTCGAACCGACCAGTTGCCTTAGCTTCAGGCATGGGTCTTAATGCAGTTGTTGCCTATACAATTTGTTTGGGTGAAGTTGCATTTGATTGGCGTATCGCTATGGCAATCATTTTAATCGAAGGTGTTGTTATTCTTATTCTTGTTTTGTGCGGCTTGCGCAAAGCTGTTATGGATGCAATTCCTGTTGATCTTCGTCGTGCTATTGGCATTGGCATTGGCTTATTCATTTCCTTCATCGGTTTGAAGGGTGGCGGAATTATCGCTGTTAGTGATTCCACTCTCATTACTGTTGGCAACCTTACTGACCCTGCTTGCATTGTTGCTGTTATTTGCATTGCAATTGCTATTTTGCTTTGGGTTTTGAAGGTTCGTGGTGCTCTTCTTATTTCAATCGTTGTTGGCGTTATCATTGGCATTCCAATGGGTGTTACAACTCTTCCAACAGAATGGAACTTCGGCCTTGACTTTTCAACATTCGGTGCTCCATTCCAATCAACACCAGATGGTGGCTTGGCAATTTTGGAAGCTCTTACAACTCCATCATTGCTGCTTTTGGCATTTAGCCTTTTGATGTGCGACTTCTTTGACACAATGGGTACAGTTGTTGCTGTTGCTCAGCAGGGCGAGTTTATTGATGAAGAAGGCAATGTTGAAGACATTCAAAAGATTCTTGCTATTGACTCTGTAGCTGCTATTGCTGGTGGTTTGTTCGGTTGTTCTTCAATCACATCATATGTTGAATCAACTTCTGGCGTTGCAGATGGCGCTCGCACAGGTCTTTCAAATATTGTTGTTGCAATCATGTTTATTATTTGTGCATTCTTGGCTCCACTCTTTGGCATGGTTTCAGGCTCAGCAACATGCGGTGCTTTGGTTGTTGTAGGCTTTTTGATGATGTCTGATATTGGAATGATTGATTGGAAGTCACCAGAAATTGCAATTCCTGCATTCTTGACAATTATCATGATTCCATTCACATATTCAATCACAACAGGCATTGGCTTTGGATTCATTTCATATGTTTTGGTCATGTTGTTCCGCGGTAAGGTAAAGGAAATCAAGCCACTCATGTGGGTTGCAGCTTTGGCCTTCCTTGCTTATTTTATTTTCGTATAAAGATTAGTTAACATATAAAAGCAAGCGGCGGCTCAAGGCAAAAACCTTGAGCCGCTTTTTACATATAAAAGGCGCGCGTTTGCTTATAAGTAAAGGCTTGTATTTTTTTATTTGAAATCAATTTATTAAAATGCTATTGATTAGACAGGAGGAGAAATGGCAAAGAAAAATATACCTTACGACCAGAAATATTATGATCCGGAAATTGAATGTATGCCAAGACCGGAGCTTGAAAAGATGCAGCTTGAGCGTTTACAAGAAATGGTTAAGTATGCATATGAAAATACAGTTTATTACAAGCGTTCTTTTGATGAAGCAGGGGTAAAGCCTGAAGACATCAAATGCTTAAAAGATATTGAAAAATTCCCATTTATTGATAAAAAGACAGAGCGTGAAACTCAGCATGTTGGCTCATTTTTTGGCGAAATGTGCTCTGTTCCAGAAGAAGATGTTGTTTTTATGGCAACTTCATCTGGTTCAACTGGTGTTCCAACAGTTAGCCCATTTACGCAAGAAGATTTTGATTTGTGGCAATCGACTGAAGCTCGCTTGTTTTGGCAAGCTGGCATGCGTCCAAATGATAGATATGTTCACGGCTTGAATTTTGCATTATATGTTGGCGGTCCAGATGTTATGGGCGCACAGGAACTTGGCGCTTTGGCAATTTGGGTTGGCGCTGTTCCATCAGACAGATTGCTTTTTGTTTTGAAGCAATATCAACCAACTGTAATTTGGACTTCGCCTTCTTATGCTTGGCATTTGGGTGAAATTGCAAAAGAAAAGGGCTTTGACCCAAAGAAGGATTTCAATATCCATACAATCATTGTTGCTGGTGAAGCAGGCGGCTCCATCAAATCAACTCGTGAAGCTATTGAAGATTTGTGGGACGCAAAAGTTGTTGACTTTTTTGGCTTGTCAGACATTTATGGCGCATGCGCTGCAATGTGTGAAGCTAAAGATGGTCTTCATATTGTTGAAGACCAAATTTTGGTTGAGACAGTTGATCCACAAACAGGTGAGGTTTTAGCTCCGGGTGAAAAGGGTGAACTTGTTTATACAACTTTGATGAAGAAGGCTCGCCCAATGATTCGTTTTCGCACAGGCGACATTGGCTATGTTTCTACTGAAAAATGCGAATGTGGCAGAACTCTTGCAAGAATTCATATTCTTGGCCGCAAAGATGAAATGTTCATTGTTGGCGCTGTTAATGTATTCCCATCAGACGTTGAATTTGTTGTTCGTGAACAGCCTGGCTTGAGTGGTGAATATTCAATCCGTGTTTATGAAAAAGATTTCACTTGCAAATATGAAGTCTCTGTTGAACGTTCATATGATAGTGTTGAACCTTATGATGAAGTTGCAACACGCGTTGAAAAGGCTTTGAAAGCTCATTGTGGTGTTCGTCCTGCTAGAGTCATCGTTTATGATGCTGGTAAGTTGGGTACATCTTCTGAACATAAAGCTGCTCGATTCATTGACGATCGCAAGAAGAATTAAAGGCAGAAAGGACTAATTATGACATCAAAGTTTTCAGTTTCTGGTCAGCATTATCTATTCAGTGTTCAATCATTTGCTCAGACTGTTTTAGCTCTTGGTGAAGACGAATATGCTTATGAATTCAAAGATCGTTCAACTCAAGATGCAATTAATGATGTTGCAAATGGATTAAGCGAACTTGCAATTTTGTTCCAAGCTTCAGATGTTGAAAAAGATTTAAGTCTCATTTTTGATGCTGCAGATTTGTCATTTACTAATTTGGCAGATTCCGCTCCACGTGTTGCATTGCCAAAAGCACATCCGCTATCTTCGCGCGAATCTTTAACCTTGGAAGATTTGGAGCCATATCCATATACATATTTTTATCAAGGTTCATGTGTTCCAGATGTTTTTGCTGAAGAAGCTTATGCAAAATATCCACGCAAGAAGACAATCGCTTGCACAGATCGCGCTTCACTTTCAGAACTTTGCGTTGCTTTGAATGGCTATACAATTACAAGTGGAATTTTGGTTGGCGTTACAGACGGCAGCCTGTTAACAACTGTTCCATTGGAATCTGACCTAACATTGCACTTGGGCTATGTTTCTCAATATGATGAAGAATTAAGCGAGCCTGCGCAAATTTTCATTTCAAATTTGAAGAAGTCTTTAGAACGTTATGCCTTCAATTAAAATTGAACTTTTTGAAGATAAATTAAAGACTTTTTTTGCTGAACATGACAGAGTCGCAGTTGCCTTTTCTGGCGGCTGCGACTCTTGCTTAGTTTTAGCTTTGGCAAAAAAATATTGCAAAGATGTAAAAGCTTATATGGTTTTTACTGACTTTCAAATGCGCAGCGATTTGTTGGACGCAAGGAATTTTGCTCGGGCTTGCGGGGTTGACTTAGAAGTCTTTGAACTTGACATATTAAAGCATGAAAATATGCAGCAAAATCCAGAAAACCGCTGTTATTTATGCAAGTCATTGATGTTTCAAACAATCCGCAATGCAGCTGTTAGGGACGGATTTGATACTTTAATTGATGGTACAAATTTATCTGACGATCCATCGAACAGGCCAGGTTTTAAAGCTTTGAAAGAATATGATGTAATTTCACCATTAAGGCTTTGCGGTCTTGAAAAAAGTGATGTGCGCGCACTTTCAGCAGCGCTTGGACTTATAAGCGCAAACAAACCTTCATTTTCTTGCATTGCAACAAAGTTTCCTTATGGCACAATTTTGAGCAGTGGAATTCTTCGCCAAAAAGAAAGAGAGCTTAAAGCATTATGAATGAACAGCAAATCAAAGACATGCTTGAAAGTTATAAATGCGGGCAAACTTCTATTGAAGATGTTATTGCTGCTTTGAAGCTTGCGCCATTTACAGATCTTGGCTTTGCAAAAATTGATGATCATAGATCTTTGCGTCAAGGAGTTGCAGAAGTAATTTATGGAGCAGGGAAGAGTCAGGAACAAATTAAAGCTATCTTTGATCATATGCTGGAAAATAAAGTTAACCCTGTCATCGTGACAAGATTGCAGGAGGAAAAAGCTGCTTTTTTGAGTGATGAATTTGAAAATTTTCATTATTGTGATATCGCAAAGCTTGGATATTTGGGCGAAATCCCAAAAGCAAATGGAAATGGCAAGATTGCCATTTTATGCGCTGGGACAAGCGACCTTTATGCTGCAGAAGAAGCAGCACTGACTGCTGAACTTTTAGGCAATGATGTTTTGCGGCTTTTTGATGTGGGCGTGGCAGGCTTGCATAGATTACTTCATAGCATTGATGAACTCAATGAAGCACAAGTAATTATTACAATAGCTGGAATGGAAGGAGCTTTGCCTTCTGTTGTTGCTGGCCTTGTAAGTGTTCCTGTAATTGCTGTGCCAACAAGTGTTGGCTATGGAGCTTCCTTTGATGGCTTGGCTGCATTACTCGCAATGCTTAATTCTTGTGCAAGCGGCATTTCTGTAGTGAATATTGATAATGGCTTTGGCGCCGCATATCAAGCGAGCTTAATCAATCATCTGTGATATGTTCCATTTCTTTTAGCTTCACGAATTCGCGCTTCTTCACGTTCGCGGGCTGCGCGTTTTTCTGCTTTTTCACGCTTTCGACGTTCTTTTATTTCTTTGCGCGTTTGTTCAGCTTCTGCAATTGAAATTGAACAGCCGCAATATTTTTGGCGATACATTCCATTTTGACGGCTTATGTTTTGTGCATCCCAATAATGTTCGCTGTAATCTACTTTTTCAACTTGCAAGTTATATGGCTTGGCTGCTCTATCTAGCTCTTCAAAAATAATATCTTTATATTGATATGGACTTATTGTTAAAGTTGTAGAAATTGAATCAAAGCCTTTTTCTGCAGCAGTTTGAGCAAGCTCTTCAAAGCGCATTCTGTAACAGGCGCGGCAGCGTTCGCGCTTGTTTTGCCCATGAATTGCTACGCGTTTATTCCATTCATCTGTATCATATTTTCCAACAAAAAGATCAAGTTCATTAGGCTCACATACATAATCTTTTAATGCATCAAGGCGCATTTCATATTCATCTTGTGGATGAATATTTGAATTTATATATGCAACACTAAAGTCGCGATTTTCTTCTTTTAAAAGTCGCACAGGCTCAAGGGCACAAACTCCACAA
>CAVDAL010000119.1:0-3759 GCA_963606965.1 Acutalibacteraceae bacterium | reverse complement strand
AAAATGGGGCGGCAGTTTTTTGTTCGTTAGCTTCCTTATCCTATAACCCTATAACTTGATTTAATCCGCCAAGCAGCTTGATGGCTGCTTATTTTTTTTGACTTTTTTGGCTGGAAGCAACTTTTTTTAAAATTCTGGGTTGCCGAATAACCAAAAAATGTAGGAAAGTGTCAGAAAGGTGTTGCAATGTGTCATGAAGTGGGATATTATAACCATGCGGCTTCTTAAACATAGATTAAACGCAGCGAAAAAGGAGCCGCCTAAATCTAGCTAGGTAAGTAAGGGAAACACGAACATGAGATTTCATGGCACATATCAACATAGTGTTGACCAAAAAGGACGTGTTTCCATGCCTTCCAAATTTAGAAAAAAACTTCCGGACGATCTTGTAATTGTTCCTGCTTTTGATAAAGCTCTATACGTTTTTGCAGAAGATCAATTCGATGAATGGGTTGACTCTTTTTATGAGCAAAACGGCCATGAAGGTTTTAATGAAAGAAGCGCCCAAGACCGCCGCCTATGTGCAAGGCTTTCTGGTGAAGCTGAAGATGTTTCAATAGATTCAGCTGGCCGCATAAGCATTTCTGGGAAATTGCGCGAATGGGCAGGAATAGGTAAGAATGTTGCAATTGTTGGTCTGCGTGACCATATTGCAATTTGGGATAAAGATATCCACGAGAATTTCACTAGTGGAATTTCTTTAGACGATTATCAGGAAGACTCGGCAGCACTTTGACACAAGAATATCGGCACACACCAGTCATGTGTAAGGAAGTCATTGAAGGCTTAAGCCTTGAAAGTGGCTCCATTGCACTCGATTGCACCTTGGGCGGGGCAGGACATTCTGAAGAAATCGCAAAGTGTATTGCTCCAAACGGAATTTTAATTGGTTTTGATCAAGATGATGCTGCATTAATTTCTGCAGCCAATCGCCTTAAAAGTGCAAATCTTACGACTGCGCCAGTCTTGTTGAAGGGCAACTTTGCAGATATGGATGAACTTCTTTTAGAAGCACAAGTTCCATATATTGATGCAGTGCTTTTTGACTTAGGCGTTAGTTCCCCGCAATTTGATTTTCAAGATAGAGGGTTTTCATACAGAATGGATGCTCCTTTAGACATGAGAATGAATACAAGCGCGGATACTTTAACAGCAGCAGATATTGTTAATACATATTCTGAAGCTGAATTAACACGAGTTATCAAAGAATATGGGGAAGAAAAGTGGGCTGCTCGCATTGCTCGCTTCATTGTTGACAAGCGATGTGAGCAACCCGTCAATACAACATTTGAACTTGTGGACATAATTAAAGCAGCAATTCCAGCTTCTGCAAGACGTGAAGGCGGACACCCTGCAAAAAGAACATTTCAAGCTTTGAGAATTGAAGTTAATAAAGAACTTGAAGTTTTGAAGACAGGTCTTGAATCAGCGATTAAGTGGCTTGCACCTGGTGGCAAGATTGCAGTTATTTCTTATCATTCTTTAGAAGACAGGATTGTTAAAGAGACATTTAAGAAAGCTGCAAATCCATGTACTTGTGATCCATCATTACCAGTTTGTGTTTGCGGAAAGGTGCCGATATTAAAGATACTTACTCGCAAGCCGCTTGTGCCTACGAGTGAGGAGATTGAACAAAACCCGCGCGCTCATAGCGCAAAGGTAAGAATTGCACAAAAGATTTAAGAGCTAAAAAGGAATGAACTTAAAATGCAACAGCAAGCTCAAAGATATAACAGAATAAGTAACTCTCGCCAGCAATACAGTGGCGGCAGCCAAGGATATTATGGCAATACTGCACATAAGCTTAACACTCAGCCTTCGCGCCGCAAAAGTGTGGTCGTTCCAGGTGGTGCAAGCACAAACCCAAGCATGCAGACAATGTCTGCTTTTGGCATATATGCAATTAAAGCAATTGTTGCAATAGTTGCTGTTATTGCTATTGCTTTTTGCGCGCGTGTTTGGTTTTCAATTTCAACAGTGCAATCTATGGAATCTATTGAAAGCTTGCAAGCAAGTGTTGATGAAGCTAGAACAGCTGGCAATGAGCTTGAAATTGAACATTCAACGCTTTCTAACCCAACTCGTGTTCAAAGCGAGGCAAAAAATATTGGCATGTCATATGCAACGGAAACAGAAAGAATCAATGTTGTTATTCCAGCTTCTGTCAAAACATTTGATAACGGGACAATTTCTGTGTCAGACACCTTATCAAGCATTGAATCGCAGCTAGCAAGCTCTTAAAATATTTAGCTGTTATGGTTGATTATAATAATTACAACAGCAATAAAAATGAGCATGGAATATTAAATCTATTCTTCGGGAATAGAGTATTTTTTCTGCTTTTAATCTTTGCTTTAGTTTTCATAATCTTAATTGCAAGACTTGCTTGGGTTCAGCTTGTTTGTGGTTCAAAATATTCTGATGAAGCATATAGTTCGCAAGTTCCTGAAACAACGATAGTCGCCAAACGAGGCAGCATCTATGACAGGAATGGCGAGCTTTTAGCTTCATCAGTTGATGCAAAATCGGTTTATGCAAATCCGCAAGAAATTACAGACGCAACAAAGACTGCAGAAATTTTATATAAGTATTTTGGTAAAGAGCAGCAGCGCAAAGTTGATGATTATCTTGAATTAATTTCTCAAGAAGAATTATCATTTGTTTATATCAAACGTTCATATGATGAAGATAAAGCTGAAAAATTGAAGAAAGAACTTGAAAGTGCCAACTTGGAAGGCATTCACTTTTTAGATGACACAAATAGAGTTTACCCAAGTGATAGCGTTGGTTCTCAGGTTGTGGGCAGCGTGAGTTATAACAGTGAAGATGTTTTAGAAGGAAATTCTGGACTTGAGTTGCAATATGAAGACTTGCTTTGCGGAACCAACGGAACAAAGAAAGTTGAATATGGTGCAAATGGTATTCCAATTGCAACAGATGATAATGAAATAACACCTGCTCAAGACGGCGAAGATATAATGATTTCTCTTGATATTCGTTTGCAGGAATATGTTGAAAAACGACTCAAAAAGGCTGTAAAAGCAAATGATGCAGAAGGCGGCAGCGTGACTATAGTTGATGCAAAAACTGGCGAAATTTATGCAGCTGCTTCTTATACAAAACAGACTGATAAAAAGACAAAGAAAGTCAGTTACACACAAGATGTTGGTAAAATTTGGAGCTTTTCAGATACATATGAACCAGGCTCAACATTCAAAGCAATAACAGCTTGTTCTGTATTTGCAAATACAAGCGTGACAGCAAAAACTAAATTTAGTGTTCCGGATAGTTTGAAAGTATATGATCATAAAATTAATGATTCGCATGAGCACGACACAGTAAGGATGACATTCAAACAAATTATTGCTGAATCTTCAAATGTTGGCACTGTTCTTGCAGCACGTAAAGCTAAGCTTTCAGAGCTTTATGATACTTATAAATCATTCGGTTTCACGAAGGCTCCAAATACTGACTTTCCTGGTGTTACATCCGGCACAGTTGAAGAATCGAAAGATTGGGATGGCGTGCAGGCTGCAAATGTCACCTTTGGTCAGGGCTTAACTGTTACAGGTTTGCAGCTTGTGCGCGCATATGGAGCTATTGAGCAAGATGGAAAAATGGCTACTCCGCATTTCTTAATTGATCTTCCTCATGATTCTGAAAAAGCATCTGAGCTTTTGGAAAAGTATGAAAAAACACAGACTGTTGAAGATAAAAAGGTTTGCAAAAAAGTCACAAAGCTTTTACGTAGTGTTGTTA
>CAVDAL010000118.1:0-10484 GCA_963606965.1 Acutalibacteraceae bacterium | reverse complement strand
CAGTTGTACCTGCCGAACATGTATGGGCTGGTAAATTAAATCGTTTGTGCTCGTTGCGCAAAAAGAAAAAGGCCTGCGCTATAAATAGCAACAGACCTTTATCAATCTTTGAACGCTAGAAGAAATCAGCACGCAAAAGCGCGCGCCCCCGATTAGTCTTCTTCAACGTTAATTGCTCCCATTGGGCATTCTTCCATGCATTCGCCGCAGCCGATGCAGTTATCCTCATTCACTACAGCAGCTGTGTTGCCAACGATGTCAAGAACTTGGCTTTCGCATGAATCAACGCAGATACCACAACCAGAACATTCGTCTTCATCAATTTCAGGTATTGGCATAATGTTACTCCTCAGATTCCTCACAAAAAACTTTTTTGTGCCGTGCAGAATAACCGCTTACACAA
This sequence comes from Acutalibacteraceae bacterium, assembly GCA_963606965.1. GTDB lineage: Bacteria > Actinomycetota > Coriobacteriia > Coriobacteriales > QAMH01 > CAVDAL01. Next base: position 10,081 of record CAVDAL010000118.1, on the reverse strand, counting down.
AGATTGGCAATAGAATTTTGCAAAAACAATGAAACTGTCGGGCGTACGGCAAATTAGTAATATAATTTTCGCGCTCTTATTTCCGAATGCGGAAGGTTTTTTATGATTATTGAAGCGCTGAAGGCGTTTTTCTTCGGACTTGTCGAAGGCATAACTGAATGGCTCCCAGTTTCAAGCACTGGTCACTTAGTGTTGTTCAACAACTTTATCACTCTTGATGTGAGCGCAGAATTTATGGAAATGTTCACAGTTGTTATTCAGCTTGGCGCAATAATGGCTGTTGTAATTCTATTTTTTGCGAAGCTTAACCCGTGGTCGCGTCACAAATATCCAGAAGCAAAAAAGGCAACGTGGCACCTTTGGGGTAAGGTGGTTGTTGGCTGCATTCCTGCTGCTATTGTTGGCTTTTTGTTGGAAGACTGGGTAGACGCGCACTTCTATAACGCTGTCACAATTGCAATTGCGTTGATTGTTTATGGCGCATTGTTCATCATCATTGAACGCGTGCGCGCAAAAAGGGAAGAGCGTGGAACAGCCAAGCCTTACAAGGTTGAAAGTGTTTACGAGCTTGATTATGCAACAGCATTCAAGATTGGCTGTTTTCAATGTTTAGCAATAATTCCGGGAACATCGCGCAGCGGTTCAACAATTATCGGCGGTCTTTTATGTGGATGTTCGCGCGTGGCTGTTAGCGAATTCAGCTTCTTTTTAGCAATACCTGTAATGTTTGGCTGGAGCTTGCTGAAAGTCGTGAAGTTCTTCTTAGAAACTGGCTTTGCATTCACACAAACTGAGCTGCTTGTTGGTGCAATTGGCCTTGTCACAGCCTTTGTTGTTTCTGTAATTTCAATTCGGTTTTTGATGAGCTTCATTCAAAAACATAGCTTCAGCGGTTTTGGCTGGTATCGCATTGCGCTTGCAATTGTTGTGCTTGTAGCAGTGTTTGGTTTTGGCTTGCAAGCTGCAGCGGCATAAACTTTAGACTTGTAGCCAACTTCTCTGTAACCAAAGCCTTTTCTTCACGCGCTTACCAAAGAAAGACGCCTTACTTGTCGCCAACCTTGCTTGCAACTAGTCCCTTCATTCGCGCGCTTGCCGAAGACAAGACATCACGAGGCAATGCACACGCCGCCGTGCTATTCATCTAATGCACAAAACGGTAGAATTCGCATGTAATGCACAACAAATAAAATTTCAAGGAGCAAATATGTCGGGCACAATTTTGGTTGGCACGCAATGGGGCGACGAAGGCAAGGGAAAAGTCACTGACGTTGTGGCTCCAGAATACGATTATGTTGTTCGCTTTCAAGGCGGCAATAATGCAGGTCACACGGTCATTTACAAAGATACAAAGCTTGCACTTCACTTAATTCCATCAGGCATTATGTATGATTCTGTCACTCCAGTTATTGGTAATGGCACAGTCATCGATCCGCGTGTTTTGATTGAAGAAATGGACGAGCTTGAGTCAAAGGGAATTTCAACAGATAAGCTGCTCATAAGCGGCAATGCTCACGTCATCATGCCTTATCACTTAGACTTGGACGGCGCGTCTGAACGCAGGCTTGGCAAGAATAAAATCGGCACAACAAAGCGCGGAATTGGCCCGTGCTATCAGGATAAATATGAACGCTATGGCATTCGCATTCAAGACTTGGTTGATCATCATATCTTCTGCGAAAAGGTTGAAGCAGCGCTTGCTGTGAAAAATGATATCCTCACAAAAGTGTATAACCTCGAGCCTTATACGGTGGATCAAATTGTCGAAGAATATGAAGAATATGCAAAGCGCATAAGCAGCCATGTTGTGGACTGCAGCCAGCTTTTAAATGATGCTTTGCGCGATGGCAAAAATATTCTTTTCGAAGGCGCGCAAGCAACCCAGCTTGACATCGACCACGGCACATATCCATTCGTCACAAGCAGCAATTGCACTGCCGGTGGTGCGTGCACAGGCACAGGCGTTGGCCCTACAAAAATCAAGAAAGTTCTTGGCATTGCAAAGGCTTACATGACGCGCGTTGGCAGCGGCCCTTTCCCAACAGAACTTTTTGATGAAACAGGCGACCAACTGGGTGAAATTGGCGGCGAATATGGCGTGACAACAGGTCGCAAACGCAGGTGCGGTTGGTACGACGCTGTTATTGTTCGCTATGCTGTCGATGTAAATGGCTTGACAGACATCGCGCTTACAAAGCTTGACGTGCTTGGAAGCTTTGACACAATCAAAGTTTGCACAGCATATGAAGCCGACGGCAAAATTTATAAGACTGTTCCAGGTCAGCAAACAGCTTTCCATCATGCAAAGCCAGTTTATGAAGAATTGCCTGGTTGGAATTGTGACATTAGCGGCTGCCGCAGCTTTGAAGAATTGCCGAAGGAAGCACGCGATTATGTTGAATATTTAGAGAAATTGGCGGGCGCACACATCAGCATTATTACTGTTGGCCCTGAACGCACACAGACAATCATGAGAGGTTGGAGCGACTAATGAACATTTTGCTGCTTGGCTCTGGAGGCCGTGAACATGCGATTGCGCACTTTTTGAGCAAATCGCCAAAATGCAACAAGCTTTATGTGGCGCCTGGTAATGGCGGGACTGCAATTTGTGCGGAAAATGTGACAAATCTTGATGCGGAAGACGCGCAGGCTGTGGCAGCATTTGCCAAAGAACATGAAATTGATATGGTAGTCATTGGTCCTGAAGCTCCACTTGTTGCTGGCGTTGCAGATGCCGTGCGTGAAGCTGGCATTGCTTGCTTTGGCCCAGGAGAACAAGGCGCATTGCTTGAAGGCTCGAAGGAATATAGTAAGAACTTCATGATGGCGCACGACTTGCCAACAGCAGCTTATAGCAGCTTTGCAGATGAACAAGTTGCAACTGAATATCTTGACAAGCAAGAAGCTCCAATTGTAATTAAGGCGGATGGCTTGGCTGCCGGTAAAGGCGTCACCGTCGCTCAAACTATAGATGAAGCAAAGAAAGCTGTGCACGAATGTTTTGATGGAAAGTTCGGCAGGGCTGGTGCAGTTGTTGTTATTGAAGAAGCAATGAGCGGCCCTGAATGTTCAATTCTTGCTTTCACAGATGGCGAAACTATTTTATGCATGGAACCAGCGCAAGATCATAAGCGCGCATGGGAAGACGACGAAGGCCCGAATACTGGCGGCATGGGCGTTTATTCTCCTGTTCCAATTGTTACAGATGAAGAGCATGATGCAATGCTTGATATTATGCAGCGCACGCTTGAAGGTCTGAAGGAAGATGGAATCGACTATCGCGGCTGCATTTATGGTGGCTTTATGCTTACAGAAGAAGGTCCAAAGCTTCTTGAATTTAATGCTCGCTTTGGCGACCCAGAAACTCAGGTTGTTTTGCCAAGGTTGAAGAGCGACCTTGTTGACGTTATGTATGCATGCGCAACAAAGCAGCTCAAAGACGTTGAACTTGAGTGGAGCAGCAAATATGCTGTTGGCGTTGTTTTAGCAAGCGAAGGATATCCTGCAGATTATGATAAAGGCTTTGAAATCAGCGGGCTTGAATGCGTAGATAATCGAGAAGATGCATGGGTTTTCCATGCTGGTACAAAGCTTGACGGCAGCAAGGTTTTGACTAATGGCGGCCGCGTTTTGTGTGTTACAGCACTTGGGGACAGCTTCGAAGATGCTCGCGATGCAGCTTATGAATTATGCGGCAAAATTGACTTCGAAAATAAATTTTTGCGTCGCGACATTGGCGCTAAAGCTTTGAAGGGTCGCAGCGCGTGGCAATAGAATGCGATAGTGCGCCAGCAGGGCAAGCAGAACAAGCGGCGCAGACGGCAGAAATGGCACAAGCGCCAGCAGCAATGCCATCGTCGCAAGTATCGCAGCTGGAAGAACGCGCTCTTAGCAGTGAAACTGTATTCGAAGGGCAAATCTTTAATGTTGAACGCTTGCAAGTTGAACTTCCAAATGGCAAGCAAGCTTCGCGCGATATTGTGCAGCATAATGGCGCTGTTGCAATAATTGCTTTAAATGACAATGGGCAAATTTTGCTTGTTCGTCAATATCGCGCTCCACTAAAACGCGTAATGCTAGAAATTCCAGCAGGCAGACTTGAAGCTGGGGAACAGCCCATGCAAGCTGCAAAGCGCGAGTTGTCAGAAGAAACAGGTTTTGATGCAAAAAATCTTCGCTATATTCAACCTGTGGCAATAGCAGCTGGATATAGCAGTGAAATCATCCACATTGTTTTGGCGACAGGATTGACGGCCGGCATGGCACATCCTGATGAAGATGAATTTGTTGCAGCAGAATGGATGAATATTGATGAATTTGCTGCTGCAGCACTTGAAGGCAAGATTGAAGATTCAAAAACGCTTATCGCTGCTTTGATGATAAAAGCACTTGATTTGGCTGAATAAAGAAATAGAGGAGAGAGGCACAAATTATGGCTGATGCATTAGTTGGAATTATTATGGGTTCAAATAGCGACATGCCAGTGATGGAAGGCTGCAAAGAAATGCTCGATGAACTGGGCGTTCCTTATGAATTGGTAGTTGCTTCAGCACATCGCAACCCTGCACGAGTGCATGAATGGGCAGCCGGCGCAAAAGAGCGTGGCATGAAGGTCATAATTGCTGCAGCTGGCAAGGCGGCACATCTTGGCGGTGTTGTTGCTGCATATACTCCGCTGCCTGTAATTGCTGTGCCCATGAAGACAAGCGATCTTGGTGGTCTTGATTCTTTGCTTTCTATGGTGCAAATGCCAACAGGTGTGCCAGTTGCAACAGTTGCAATCAATGGTGCAAAAAATGCTGCCATTCTTGCAACGCAAATTCTTGCAACTGGTAATGAATATTATGCACAAGTAATTGCAGATTATAAGAAAAAGCTTGCGGAATAATAATTATTGAATTTCAGCAGCTTCTTGGCGGTTTTTATATTTGCAATCTGCGCGCTGCAAAACAAGTGTTAATACAGCACCAATAATAGCGAATATAACCAAAATTAACATGACATGTCGCAAACCAATTGCGTCACCTGCCATGCCAAGGAATGGTTCCACAATTCCGCCGACTGCAATGACCACACCATAAGAAATTCCACTAGCTGTGCCAAGATGAGCCGGCACATAGCTCATGCCAAGTGCCACAGATGATGGATAGAACAAGTCTGTTGCAACAGCAAGAAATATTGAAAGAATAATTGCTACAATAAAAGACGAGTTGAAGGCAAAAGCAACTAAGAAAACGGCTGTGCATGCAAGACAAGTAAGCGCAAGTCTGTTCGCGCCAACACGTTCTGAAATCTTTCCAGAAATAACAGTTGATGCTGCTCCGCATATTGCAAAAAGTGACAAAATTGAAGAGCTTACAGCTTCGCTTTGCCCCATAACATCCATGATGAAAAGCGGAACAAATGACAGAAGTCCATAGCTGATAATCGACCTTGCAGATAAAACAGACATGACATTCCAGAAAAGTGGCCAGTTTTCTTTCACGCTGCCGCCGTGCTGTTCTTTGATTGTGCGAGCACAGCCCAAAGCCTTAAAGCGCTTTGCAAAACAGAGCAAGATGATTGCGCAAATGCTTGCTGGGATAATAAAAACAATTGTGCCATGCATTCCAAATTTTGACAAAAATGCAGCTGTAAGAATTGGACCTACGAAAAAGCCAATGTTTCCACCAACAGCAAAAATGCTCATGCCATTTGCTTTGCGACTGCCTGCTGCCAAGTTTGCAAGTCTGCCACCTTCAGGATGAAACATTGCAACGCCAATGCCTGAAAGCATTGCAGATGCCAAAACAAGCCAATAGTTTTGAACAAAGCCAATCAATGTCATTCCAAGACCTGCAAAGAAAATTCCAAGCGACATAAACCATGGACACGGGTGCTTGTCGCCAATTGTTCCAAAAATAGGTTGAATAATGGCAGATGCAATATTTGCAGCAAAAACAAGCAGGGCAACAGAAGTATATCCATAGCCATATGACGCGACTAAAAACGGTAACAGCGCCGTGATTGCGCCTTGATTAATATCTGAACAGGCATGTCCAAGGCTGGTTAAATAATTCGCAATTTTGTCCCCATTTTGCGTTGAATTTTGTTTTTGCTTTATGGCATCCGTTGCCATTTATCGCTCCTTTTTGATAAGAATTTTTGTTGTTGTGCAAGAGATTATATAGCTGAAGTCTTGCATAAGCGCCCCAGTTTGCCTTGCGAACAGGCGTTCGGCAATAAAGAGAAGGCGCGGGCTGATTGCTCCAAAATCAGCTTAAAACAGGGTAAATCCGGTTAAATTAATGCAAAATGACCGCTTTGTCTTCACACTTTCTACACAAAATGCACACATTTTCATGCATGTGCTGACCTGCGAAAACGCCTTTTATCTGCTATTTTTACACGCATTTTTGAGGTGAAATTTCGCGAATATCACACGCGGCGGTATAATACCCACCCTATGAAACTTAAACGCGACATAACTGCCGTGGTTGTACTCTTCATCATAATGAGCTTAGGCATTCTGGGGACTGCCTTAGGTCAAACCACCTCTAATAATAGCGGTGTTGATTACACAGAGTATGCCAAAAAGGCCGAGGCTCTTTCCATAGAGGCTCGCACTTCTGTGCTCACAGACGAACAGGGTGGCACGGCTAATTTCCAAATTCCGCAAGATTTTGTTTCCAAAAAATTGGAAAATGGCAATACTGTTAGCTATGCACAGCTTAAAGGCAGCGTGGATGGCGAACTTAAATGGAAAAAGGTCACCGCTAGCACATATGGCATCGGCGATGGACTGCTTGGTTCTGGCTGCGCAGACGGCTCAAAAGTTACAAAGAAAAGCCTTGGTGTTGCTCACAAAACTTTGAAACTTGGAACAAAACTCCAGCTTAAATATAAAGGCCGCATTTTAAATGTTACTGTTGTTGATCGCGGTCCATATATTGACGGGCGCGCACTTGATTTGCAACCTGCTGTTGCAAAGAAGCTTGGCTTTGATGGCGTCCATAAAATTTCTTATCGCATAATTGGCTAAGGCTGAAAAATCTTGAGCAGCTTACAAGTTAAGCACATCACGATGCGGCATGGTGCAATGGATTGCGAAGTCGCATGTTTGCTTGATAACCTGCATGTCAGTGAACAATGTGTCGCTCGAATAAAAGAAATCCTTCCAAATATCGGCAATCAGGTTTGCGTCAATGGCAATGGTGATTTTTTTGAAGATGAAATTTGCGGCACAGAAACCCCACACCTTCTTGAACATATCATAATTGAGCTTTTAGGCAAGGTTTATAACAGGCCATTTAAAGGTCACACATCTTGGGCACAAGAGCTTTCACAGACAGCACCAGATGGATTTGCACTCATGCGCGTGACGGTCACTTTTCTTGATGACATGGTCGCGTTGGCAGCCTTAAAGCACGCGCTTGTCCTGCTTGAATGGGCGCTTGCGGAAGAGTTTGCGGATGTTGTGTGTGTGCAAGCGATTTTGGACGAATTGCACGATATGATAACAGCATAAATTCGGACGATAGGCAAAATTATGAGTGATTCAAGAATTCAATTTGATCGCTGGGCTGGAAGCTACGCCGACCGCATGAAGACAATGCGTTCTTCAGCTGTCCGTGATCTTTTCGCAGCTGCAAGCCGCAGCGATATCATCAGCTTGTCAGGTGGCATGCCTGACATTTCTGCTCTTCCGCTTGACCAAGTTGCCGAGGCCGCCAAAAATGTGATTTTGGATGAAGGCCTGACTGCTTTGCAATATGGCGGAACAAATGGCCGCATTCAAACTCGCGAACTTGTTTGCGAAATGGTCAAAGACATGGACATCGACGCGCAGCCTGAAAATGTGATTATCACGACTGGCGCGCAGCAGGCGCTCGACTTAATTCCAAAAACTTTTGTTAATCCGGGCGATGTTATTTTGACAGAAGGCCCAACATATCTTGGCGCCTTGCAGGCATTCAGTGCATATCAGCCAGACGTGCATTGCATTCCAATGGATGATGAAGGCATTCGCATTGACTTGCTTGAAGAAGAGTTAAAGCGCCTAGGCAAGGGTGGGGCAAAGTTCCTTTATACAATCCCTAACTTCCAAAATCCAACAGGCGTGACAATGTCGCTTGAACGTCGCAAGCGCTTGATTGAATTGATGGATGAATATAACATTCCAATTGTTGAAGATAATCCTTACGGGCGTTTGCGTTATGCGGGCGAAGAAGTACCAACGCTGCGTTCAATGAGCGACGATGTTATTTACCTTGGCACTGTCAGCAAGATTTTTGCACCGGGTTTGCGCCTTGGTTGCATCATCGCTCCTGAAGGCATTATTTCAAAGATTAATCTTATCAAGCAGGGCACAGATTTGTGCGGCTCTGCGCTGTGCCAAGTTATGGTTGAACATTACTTCCATGACACGCAGTGGCGCGAGACCTTGAAGAAGTCGATTGCTGTTTATACGCGCCGCCGTCAAGCAATTTTGGATGCGCTTGAAGAATTGATGCCGCCAGAAGTTACATGGACAAAGCCTGAAGGCGGGCTATTCATTTGGGTTACTGTTCCAAAGTGCATTGACACAGATGAACTGCTAAATCTTGCGCTTGAACGCGGCATTACATTTGCGCCGGGCAGCAGTTTTTATCCTGATGGGCGTGGGCATGATTCAATGCGCATGGCTTTTTGCTTTGAGGAACCGGAGCAGTTGCACGAGGCAATTCGCCGCCTTGCAGAAGTTATAAATGAACGACTCGAACTTTACCGCGCTTTTGTAAAAGCCGGAGTTTTGGAGGAATAAATGAAGGTTGCAGTTTTGATGGGTGGCAAAAGCCACGAACGCGATTTTTCTTTGAGCTCAGGCAAGAATGTTTGCGATGCTTTGGAAGAGGCTGGGCATGAGGTTTTGCCGCTTGACACAACTGATGAGCTTGTAAATGTTTTGCGCGCGGAAAAACCAGATGTTGCATATAGCGCGCTTCATGGCAAAAATGGTGAAGATGGCAGCATTCAAGCGCTGTGCGATTTGTTGAACATTCCTCTTGTTGGTTGCCCCGCAAGTGTTTGCAGACAGACATGGAACAAGGCAACGCTTGCTTCCACATTGAGCAATTTTTATGATGGGCAGCAGGGTGCTGCTGTTGCAATTCCTGGGCTTTGCTTGAGCGAGGCTATGTTTAAGGACATGGGCGCGGCATGTGCACTTGATCTTGTGGAAGAACACATTCCTGCTGGTTATCCACTTGCTGTTAAGCCAGCAAAGCAAGGTTCTGCTCTTGGCATGTCAAAGGTCAACAATACAAAGGAACTGGCTGAAGGTTTGCTGAAGGCTTTCAGCTTTGATACAGAAGTCATCATTGAAGAATGGATTGACGGTGTGCAAATTGCTGTTTCTGTTCTTGGCGAAGGAGCGGACGCATATGCGCTGCCAGCTGTAGAGATTGTGCCGAAAGATGGTCGCTTGTATGATACGGATGCTCGCATTGATGACGAGGCGGTGGACTATTTTGCTCCTGTGCGTTTAGAATCGCTGCATTCAGATGAAGCTCAGGCGCAAGCAATCCGCAGTGAAATTGAGCGAGCTGCTGTTGAAGTGCATCAAGCATTTGGTTGCCGCGATTTAAGCCGTGTCGATATTATCTGGGATGGAGCTTGTGCTCGCGTTCTTGAAATTGATGTGTCTCCTGGTATGGGTCCGCTTTCAGGCTTCCCAATGGCATGCAAAGCTGCTGGTTTGTCATTGAAAGCAGTGCTTAATGAACTACTTGAAAACGCTGTTGCTAGATAGATTGCATTCGGGTGCTCGTTTCGGCTCAAAGGGCTTCACGCCCGCAGCACAAAAAATGAAGCTCAGCCTCGTAATCGTTCGCTTTGCTCACTAAGCCTCGGCTCCCGAGCTCCATTTTTTGCACTGCTGTTTCGCATATCGCCTCGAGAGCACCCGAATGCTGTTAAGAGTTAAGTTGGTGCAGCTGTGCATTCGCGCAGCTGCTTCTTTTTTTGCGCACAACCGCATCTGTTTGCCACTTGCTGGTAATTTGGAACGGAAATGTGCAAGTTTTTTGATAAAAGTGGGGCACAACCGGCTTGATTTGCCACC
>CAVDAL010000117.1:0-17023 GCA_963606965.1 Acutalibacteraceae bacterium | reverse complement strand
TTGGTTGTTTGGTGGCAACTATGTTCCAAAAAGTGTTGAGTTTTTACACTTTTCAAAAGATTGCTATTTGCCTGTGTTAGCAGATTCGACCATGTCGCGCAGCTGTTGCTTTTTATGAATCCCCAACTTAACATATAAGCGCTTGACATGCGTGCTTACTGTATTTTCACTAACAAGCAATTCTTCGGAAATTCGCTTGATTGTGTTGCCGCGCACAATATATTCCATGATTTCACTTTCACGCTTTGAAAGCCCATAATGCAAAGCAATGTCGCGGCACTGCTTGGAAATTCTGTCTGTAATTGTGGCTTGCCTGCCATGTGCATCCCCTGCTGTTTCGCGCTTTCTGGGCTCAGGAATTGAAGCAGTCTGAATAAGCTCAATATGTTCAGCATAATTGCGATTAGGGTTTGTTGCAGACAAAAAGCCGCCTTGGCAAATGAAGAAAATAATTGCAAGAGCTGCAACAACGCAAAGTGCAAGAACTTCTGTATTTTGAACAGAAGAAGCATCTATATCTACAACAACTTGCCCTATGATAAATGCAACATCATGCGCAAGATAAATTATTCCACCAAAAATTCCGAAAACAAAAAGCGGATTAATCTTTCGCGAGCGCGAAGCTTGAATGCATTGAATTATCACAAGCGCAAAAGCTACTGTATAAACTGCATATAAAACGCCAGCCAGAATTTGAAAATAATAGCTCGTGATTTTATCCAAAAACGGCAAAAGCGTAAAAGCAATTACAAGCGCCGGGAAGCAAATACGGAAAAATGAAAGCAAGTTAAATCTGACCGGCTTGTAATTCCAAAAGATATAAAGAACAATGGCACTAAGCAGAGCACCTGCCATAGACATGTAATTGACGAATGTGCCAACAGATGCATCGACAATTGCAAATGATCTTACAGCTCCGCAACAAAAGCCAATGGCTGCCATCCCCAAAGCTATTCGCCAATAATCGCTAACAGAATGCAGATATGCGGTTTTGTTTTCTTGGAAAGATGTTTCAAACATTGGTTGAGCAAAGTTTGACTTCTTCATTGAAAGGAAAAGACTTAGCAGAAAAAGCGGCATACAAATTAGCGGAACCATAAATGCAGCAATTGCATTTGGAACAAGCTGCAAAATGACATAAAGAATTGGAGCATAAAGCAAGCCTTTTGATGTAGCAGCAGCGCTATTGCGGCGCGACAAAGATGCGAACAAGCGAATCCATGACATCATGAAAAATGAAACAGCAAAACCAATTAAAGTGCCTGCCAAAATCGATAAGACAAGATAATGGCCTTTTGTATACATTGCAGCTATTAAGCAAGCCCAGCCAAGCACATATGGAATAGCTGGCAAAATTGTTGTGACATTGCGCTTTGAAACAACATCAGAACTTCTAACAACAATCAAAAGCAGATAAGCAACAAAGCCAAGAGCAAAAGCCAGAGCTTGTGCAACAAAAAATGAAGAAGTGACGAGCTTGTTTTGAAACTCCAAAGGCAAGAATGGAAAGACGCCACCCCAAATGATTGTTGCATTCGATGCAAGAAAAAGAGCATAACCCATCGATGTAGCGTCTGGGCGCAAACTTATCAGCACTTTTTTTGCTCCATTTTTTTGCAGCTTGCTCTTTTTCACTTTATTAATCTTTCCGCCCATCAAAAACAAACAAAAACTTCTGCATGGCGAATAATACAGCATTTTTGTGTTCAAAAAGCGCTAATTCACCAAAAACAGGTGACAAATTATCCTGTGTCACGTGTTTCAATTTTATCGGAGGAAAGCCCGCAATATGCCAAAAAATAGCACGCGGGCAGACAGAGAGAAAAAGAAGGGACAGGTGAAGCTCATGGCAAGTAAGAAATCAGGGATTAGTCGCCGCTCATTTGTTGCTGGTGGCGCAGTGGCAACAGCGGCAGCGGTTGGTGCTGGCATTGCTGGTTCAAACAAAATCTTTGGTGAACGCGAAGCCGATGCAGCTGCAACTGCTACAGACTCCATCCATTGGAGTCAATGTAATGTGAACTGCGGAGGTAACTGTATCTTCCAGTGGCACAGCAAGGATGGTAAGGTTCAATACATGGAAAGCGACACTTACCAGCTCGACCCAGTCAAGGGTGACAAAACAGGATTAAAAGTTGGCGGCGATGACCTTCAGGCACGCGCTTGCTTGCGCGGCCGTTCAATGCGTCGCTGGCTGAATCATCCAGACAGACTTCTTCACCCAATGAAGCGAGTTGGCAAGCGTGGTTCAGATGAATTTGAACAAATCACATGGGATGAAGCTCTACAAACAATTCATGATAAGCTTGAATATACAATCGACAAATATGGCAACGAAGCAATCTATGTGATTTATGCAACAGGCATGTATTGCGTAACAGGCAAACGACCTGGCTTGCGTTTGCTTAGCATGCTTGGCGGCTATGTGAACCAAGGCGCAGACTATTCAACACATATGTTGCAAACAGTAATGCCATATATGTATGGCTCTGCTGCAAACATTGATGAAAATGGCAACCATGTCACTTTGAAAAAGCCTGCTACAGCATTCAGCCCATATGACAATGTGAATGCATCTTCATTCAGCGAAGCTCAATTGCATTCAGACTTGGTTGTAATGTTTGGCAACAGCCCAGCAGAAACTCGCATGGGCGGCGCAAACCAAGCATGGGATTTTGCAAAAGTACGTGAAGGCGTACAAAGCCGTGGCGGCAAAATCATCAATATCGACTACCGTTTGAATGAAACATCTTCAGGTCACCCTGATGAATGGATTCCTATTCGCCCTGGCACTGACGCTGCTTTGGTTTGCGGCATTGCTCATGAGTGGATTAAGAATGGCAAAGTCGATGAAAAATGGGTTAAAGAACACTGCGTTGGCTATGATGAAGAAAGCCTTCCAAAGTCAGCTAAAGGCAAGAACAAATCTTACAAAGATTACATCTTGGGCAAAGGCGAAGATGGCGTCGAAAAGACAGCAGAATGGGCATCAGAAATTACAGCAATTCCTGTTGATAAAATCAAGGAACTCGCTCAAACAATTGCAGATGCAAAAGCTCCATTCATTTGCCAAGGTTGGGGCAGCCAGCGTCATACAAATGGTGAAGACACAACGCGTGCAATCTGCATGCTTCCAATTTTGATTGGTCAGATGGGCAAGCCTGGCACAAACACAGGCCAGCGCGAAGCTGAACCACCAACATATCTTGTTGGCAGCCTTCCATTTGAAAACCCAGTCGCAACAACAATCCCAGTTTATATGTGGGCAAATGCTGTTGACCATGGCCACGAATTTACATCAACAAATTCTGGCATCACAGGCACAGACAAGATGTCAACAGACATTCACTTCATTTGGAATTATGCTGGCAACTGCATTACAAACCAGCATGGCGATATCAATGCAACATATGAATTGCTTAATGACGACAGCAAGGACTTATTCATCCTTGGCTGGGACACAGTCATGACAGATTCGATGAAATATTCCGACATCATCTTGCCAGACGCAATGCGTTCAGAACAAATGAATATGCAAACACAAGGTTATTCTGAATATTACACAGCTGTTGTTGTTGGTTCACAGGCACAAGAGCCTCCAGGAGAATGCCGCACAAGCTATGATGTTTGCTCTGACCTTGCAGACTTATTTGGCATGAAGAAAAAGTTCACTGAAGGCAAGACACAAGAACAGTGGATTGAAGAACTTTACAAAGCTGGTGCTGCTGCAGACCCAGACATGCCAGATTGGGAAACTATAAAAGAACAAGGCGTTTATAAGCGCTATGTTGACCCAGCAATTGGCTTGGAAGCATTCTGCAACGACCCTAAGAATAACCCACTTGGCACTCCTTCTGGTTTGATTGAGATTTATTCAGAAACTCTGGAAGAAATCAATGCAACTTGGGACCTTGATGACGATGAAGAAATCCATGCATTGCCAGTCTTTACGCCAGGCTTCCAGGGCTATGGAACAGTCACGGATGAATATCCACTTTATGGCGCAGGCTTCCACCACAAGAGCCGCACTCACTCATCATTTGGCTTTATCGAAGATTTGTGCGATGTTGCTCGTCAGGTTGCTTGGGTCAATCCTGCAGATGCTGAACCACGCGGAATTGAAAACGGCGACACAATCTCTGTAAAAAGCCCTGCTGGTGAAATCCAGATTGAAGCTTTTGTTACAGCCAGAATTGTTCCTGGCGTTGTTGGCATTCCACAAGGTTCTTGGCACAATGCAGACATGGCTGGCGACAAAGTTGACAAGGGCGGCTGCGTTAACACTCTTACAACTTACAAGCCAACGCCATTAGCAAAGGGCAACGGCCCTGCTCACTCATTCATAGTCCAGATAGCCAAGGCATAAGAAGGGGGTATAGAAAATGACTCAATATGCATTTTATTTTGATAACTCCCGCTGCACGGGTTGTCGCACATGTGAAATGGCTTGTAAAGATTATAAAGATCTTGCTAGCGACATTAGATATCGCAAAGTGTATGACTACGAAGGCGGGGAAACTACAGCAGGTGAAGATGGCAGTGTAACAACAAGCTGTTTCATGTATCATCTTTCAATTTCTTGCAACCATTGTGACAATCCGGCTTGTACGGAAGTTTGCCCAACGGGTGCAATGCACAAAGATCCAGACACTGGCATTGTTAGTGTTAATACAGACAGGTGCATTGGTTGCGGATATTGCCACATGGCATGCCCATACAACGCACCAAAGGTCGACCGTGATGCTGGCCATTCTGTTAAATGCGACGGATGCGCAGACAGAGTTGCCGAAGGCAAACGCCCAATTTGCGTTGAAGCTTGCCCACTGCGCGCTTTAAGCTTTGGCGAAGTTGAAGAAATTGCCGCCATGGAAGATGCAGTTCGTGCTGAAATTCAGCCACTTCCATCTGCAGATATAACAGGCCCGAATTTGTATATCAAAGAATGCCCTGCTGCATCTACTGCAAAAGAAAATAATGGTTCAGTCACAAACTTGAAGGAGGTGCTGTAGCATGGAATCTGTATTAGGACATTTGCCACTTGCGCTATTCACAACTTTGGGCGCTTTTGGTGCTGGCGGCTTTGTAGCCATAGCTCTTGCCACAATTTGCGGCAAGTATTCAGATGACGAATATAAAGGCATCGATAAAAAGACGCTTATTCCGCTCATCATTGTTATTGTTGGATTTATTTGCGTAGCATTTCATGTGACTGCTCCGCTGAAAGCTTTTGGAGTCTTTAGCGGACTGGGCAGGTCGCCACTTTCGAATGAAGTTGTTTATGGCATTGTTTTTGTTGTGGTTGCTCTTATTTATACAATCATGGCTTGCGCTGGCAAGCTTAGCAGCGGCGCACGCAAAGGCTTTGCAATTGTAGTTGCAATTTTGGCTGTAATATTTGCTGCGATGATGGGTCTTGCATACATGGTTAGCACGATTCCAACATGGTGCAACTTTGGCACAGTGCTGCAAATGCTTGGCTATCTTCTTGCTGGTACAAGCCTTGGCTTCATTCTTTTGCCAGCGAAGGATTGCATGGCAAAGACGCTTAACATCGTAGTTATTATCGGTGTTGTTTTAGCAGCTATTGGCTTAATCGCACAAAGCGTTATTGCTTCTGGCATGACTAGCGGACTTGTTGGCGGAGCTGCATATGTATCAGCCGCAATGCCTTATATGATTATTGCTCTTGCACTGGCAATTATTGGAATTATCATTTGCTTCATCAAGTCAGAAAAATTTGCTGGCACAGGGCGCGGCGTTGTTATTAGCGTGCTATTTGTTTTGGCAATTTTATTCGGAAGATTAGCATTTTATGTAATGCAAGTTAGCATTGGGCTTTAGCTTAATTAAGTGATTGGTGTTAGGGCGCTTGGCTGAAAAAGTTAGGCGCCCTTTCTATTTTTAAAGCTTTTACACTGCAGCTTTACTGATAGAATTAAGACAAGTTTTTACCACGCTGCAGCACATATATTTGCTGAATGGTATGACTACGTTACAATGCGAGGGAATGCAATGACAGATAAAGATTATGCAGAATATGCACAGGATATTACAGCAGTTTGCAATATTTTAGCTCCGCTATTCTTGATAAATCCAAAGGAAGAATCTGCACAGGAATTAATTTGTGCTATTAAAAATTTTGACCCTTGTATGGATGCACAATCGTGGCCTTTTGGGGAAAGTGAAACTGTGCGTAAAGCTATGGAAAAGATGGGTTGCGGCGCTGCTGAATGCGGCGCAGCTAGCGGTGAAACCAGTGAATATTTTCATGACTTATCACGCGCATATCAGCATCTTTTCATCGGCCCAAATTTTAAAGCTGCGCCGCCATGGGGCTCTGTTTATACAGACCACGATAAAGTTATGTTTGGGCAGTCTTGCATCGAGCTTAATGTTTGGATGCGTCAAAATGGAGTGCAGCGCCTTGCAGACGATAATGAACCGCAAGACCACATTGGATTAATGATTTCTTTGCTTGCGTGGTTAGCACAAAACAAGCCGCAGCTTATCGAAGAATTTTTATCGCAGCATTTGCTGACTTGGTCACATCATTACTTTGAACAATTTATTCCAGCTGCTGCCCAGCAACATCCATTTTATGAAGGGCTTGGCATGCTTGCAGATGTTACTCTTGAAGGCATGCATGAAGCTTTCAGCATAGATGTTGAATATCCGCGCTTTTATAGATAGCTTTTAGGCGCTTTGGGCATTTTTAAAAAGCCTTTTTGGGAGGGATTATGGGCTTTTCATTTGCAATAGACGAATTGCCACTTATATTTTTCACAACGCTTGCACCTGTTGGCGCTGTTAGCCTTATCTCTCTTTCCATAATGATGATGTTGGGGTGCTTTGAGCCAAGCACTTCCAAGCGCATTTGCCAACTGAAGTGGATCCCGCTTGTATTGGCAACTTTAGGGCTTATCCTTTCTGCCGCGCACTTGGGTTCGCCTGCAAATGCGCTTTATGTTTTCACTGGCATTGGCAGGTCGCCACTTTCAAATGAAGTCATCTGCACTGTTTTGTTTTTGGCTTTTTGCGGCGCAGATTGGCTACTTTCTTTCGTTGAAAAAAATCATAAACGCACAGCTAAAGCTTTGGCAATATGCATTGTTGCTTCAGGCTTGCTATTCATGTATGCAATCATGTTTGCATATGATGTTGATACAATCACAACTTGGTCGTCTGTTTATGTGCCGCTGAATCTTTTGCTTGGTGGCATTGTTGGCGGCATAGTTTTAACGCAATTTGTTTTGATACTTGCTATGCAAGGTGAAGTTTCAAATAAGATTTTTAAAGTCCTTGCTGCGCTGACTACTTGCGCATTTGTTTTGCATTGCATATGTCTTATCTTACAATGCGTGCAGCTTACAAGCGTGCGCAATATCTATTATGGATCAGCTTTTAACCTTGTTAGCGTCTACCCCTTCGCCATTGCTTTTTATATTCTTGCTTTTATTGCTTTGGTCATTATTTCAAGAAGGTCTCTTCGCATGCCACTTAAAAAGAGGCTGATAGTCCGCGCTGCAATGTGCTTCCTTATTTTGCTAGCACTCTTTTTCCTGCGCTTCTGTTTTTATATGATGCATACAACTGTCGGGCTTTCGTAAAATTAGACTGCGGTAACAGGAAGCTCAAGCCCCACCAAACGCAAAAAAGTGGCGCGGCAACTTGCGTCCCCACGCCACTCACTTCAATATAAATAATCAGATTAATAGCACATAACTAATTATTTCAATTTGCCGCGCAAGCCAAAGATAATTACAAGCAAGCTGACCAAGAAGCATGGAGCTAAGAAGAACCAGCCAGCATGTGTATATCCAACAGCTTCAATAATGTTGCCCATGAATGTTGAACCTAAGAACATACCAATGCTTTGTGCGCAAGCCAAAGCTGCAGTTGCGCCTGAAATCAAGTGTGATGGAACAACATCAGATGCAGAAGTCCAAAGCATTGCTGCAACGCCGCCACCAGTAAAGCCATTCAAAATAACAACGATGATGAAGAGCTTCAAGTCGCGAACCCAGAAGACCAAAATGCCAAAGATTACAGCAGAAACCATGCAGAAAATCAAAACTTTGTAGCGTGATTTAATGCTATCTGAAATCTTGCCAGCAATTGGACTAAAGATTGAGCCCCAAATTGCGCCAGCTGTAACAATGATAGAACCAATCATCAATGGAGCTTGAAGTTCTGTTGTTACATATGCAGAGAAAAATCCTTGGCAAGCAATAAATGCGCCTTCTTCGCAGAAGAATACGAATGCTAAAATCCAAACAACTCTTTGCTTCAAAAGTTCTTTGTAAGAAAATTTAACTTCGCCATTCTTTTCAGCTTCATCGATATATGGATCTGATGGAACACGATAAACAAGCCAGAACAAAACAAGAACAACAATGTCAATGACAAAGAACATCCACCAAACACTTGAAGATGAACCTGTTGCACCTGCTACAGCCGAGTCAAGCATAGGCGTAACAGCATTAGCGATTGAAACCCACATGCCCCAAATACCAAGCGGAAGACCACGCTTTTCACGCGGGAACCATGGCGTAATAGCAGTAACGCCGATAACGCCCATCAAGCCAAAGCCAGCACCTTCAACAACACGAGAAATCATCAATGCAGGAACAGAAGCTGCAAAAGCGCCAATGAAGTTGCCAATAATTCCGCAGCACAAAGCAATTGTTACTGAAGCACGAATGCCAAGTTTGCGGACGAAAGAGGCAGCAGGAAAAGCAATCAAAGCGCCCAAAATGTAGAAGACGCCATTAAGCCAACCCAAAACGCCTTCACCGATGCCAAACTGCTCCATAACCATTGGAGCAAGCCACATAGTTTTGCCCATGTTAGCCGGCATGCAAAATCCTGCGAGAAAGACAACAACAACAATTGCCCAAGCACGACCCATGTTCCCTTTCTTTGCAGGTGCCTTCGTAAGATCTGTCATGAAAAAACACTCCTTGTCTAAATCACGAAATAATCCACGATTACGCCTTAGATACTCGTCGTGATTTCTACTTTAAGGAAGTGAAATCTATCCCCTACGTAATCCCCCAAAATCAAGCTCAAAAATGAGCATGTGGAAATAATAGGAGTGAAGTTATTGCTGCTAAAGACCCATAAAAAGGGATTTTGTGGTGTTATTCGGGGTTATTTTGGGGGTTAGTCCGCACGGTTAACCCATCATTTTCGCGCTGTTGACCTGCCCGCTCCGCCTGTGACCCTTCTTGACTAACTTTATAAGCTTCTGCACGGCTGTGCACACCAAGCTTGCTATAAATCTTTTTCAAGTGCGACTTCACAGTATTATCTGCAATGCTTAACGACTGAGCAATTTCAAGCCTAGACATTCCAGCATTAAGCTTGTTTAAAATCTCGCGTTCACGCGCAGTCAAAGCATAATATCCAGAGACTTCATTTGAAGCCATATAATTAGTTTCTGAAAATTCAGCATTGCTTTCAAAGACGCGCAAAATTTGCTGTGCATATTTCTTTATTGAATATGCAGTCTTTCTGCTGGTAACAAGCTTGACAATCAGTTCATGAATAGCTTGCCCACCTTCAAGAAATACTGCAAGATATCCATTGCTCATGGCAAGTTCAATTGCTCTATTAAGCTCAACCATCGCTTTTGTTTCTTCTTCAAGTTCTATGAAACATTTACATCTAAATACAAGCATAAATGCCATCATAAAAGAGCTGCCAATTTCTTGGATCTTTTCTTCGCATAAATTCATCATATTAAAGGCTTCTTCAAAAGAACCAGAATGCCAAATAATTTTTGTTTTTGCTAAAAGACATGGCACAGAGCGAAACATATCCACATCATTTAAAAAGCCATCTATCACACGTTCACTAATGCGCAAGGTTGGAGTTTCATCCAGATTAAGAGCTATTGCAATCCTTGAAGCATGGACTTTCATTTCAATATTTCTTGGAATTGTTTTGCCATACATTTCATCAAGTAAATTGCTTAAAATTTCCAAAGCTTTAATGTCATTACCCTGCAAAGAATACCACCTGGCAAGAGTCACATATGTGTCTGCATACATATCAATATTCGCATTTAATGTTACTCTATCAAGAGCGGCTTTTAACTGTTCGCGCGCATCATCGAAGTTGCCATGCTCAAGCATAATTTGCGCAGATGCAGCCAAGAATGCTCCTTGAATTGGCGAATCTTTAGGGCAAAGCGTAAGCCCCTTCTTCAAATAAAAATTAGCTTCTTCATAGTCGCCAACATTCAAAAAATATTGCCCTAACAAGTAATAGTCAAACAGAATGCAAAATGGGCTATTTTCACGCTCTGCCAAAGAGCTCGCCTTAATATATAAGTCTTTAGCAGCCTTAACATTACCAAGGCGTTCTTCATTTTCGCCTTCCATATGGATTAAAAGACATTGGAACAAACGCGGAATTTTCAACTCAGGGTTGTTCAGCAAGCCGCGTATAATTTCAAGCGAGCCAGCGCTGTCGCCTTCCAAAGCTGTACAGATCGAAATCATATATTGATATGCAAGACCATCAGTTTGAGCAAGGCCATTTTCCCGCAGCATTTCAAGGCCAGCTCGCCCTTCCGCAGGGAAGCCCGATGTGACCAAAGCCCAGACTCCAGACCATGCTAAAAATGGATCTTCCACATATTTTGAACATGGTTGTTCAAGCAGATATTGCATCAAAGATTCGTCGTCGCCTTCATGCTTTATTCCAACAGATGCTTCAATTGAGCCTTCAATAAAAGAAACATCGCTGCTTAAGACAAGATATTTCAACTTCTCAAGTTCAAGCGAATGCATATTGCACCAAGTTGTTGCACGAGTGCAAAGCCTGTTAGCTATGCGCGGATGAAGAGCTGCAAACTTGTCGAGCAAAAACATGCGGAACAATTTTGTTCTGCCATAACGTCCTGTTTCATTATCAAGATAAACATACATATTATGCGATTCAAGATATTCCAAAATCTCTTTTGATGTATCTGTTTCTAAAACAAAATTGCACAACTGCGGGTCAAGAAAATCAAGGAATGCAGTTTCAACTAAAAATTCATAAACTTCAGGGCTAATGCGACTGAAGATTTCTTTTTCAAAAAAGCGCTTTGAATATTTCTCAAGCGCCTGAACTGCAGAAATGTTAGTTCTTGAAAGTTCAACGCTTGCAAGATTTGCAAAAGCAAAAGACACGGGCCAGCAGTCTGCAAGGTCACAAATTTTGTTAAGTTCATCATCTGAAATATCTGGCAAAAGCCGCGATGCTAAAGCTTGAAATTCATTATCGCTTAAAATTAAATCTGAGTTATTTATCTGTATAAAAGGTATATCAAAACGCAAGTCTTCCAAACGCGGAGAAATATAACTGCCTGAAATTATAAAGCGGAAAGAATCGCTCATATTTTCAATTAAAAAGATGAGGATGCGGTCGAGTTCAAGCGAAACTGCAACATCATATGCATCAAGAAAAACTGTATAAGTTATATTTTGATTTATAGATTCATCTGCGCAATTAATGAGCTCAATTAAAAGTTCTTCATTACTGGCATCTGAATTTTGGAATTCATCTTCCAATTCTTTAAAGCAGTCACTTAAAGGCGCAAACAAATGAGCAAAAGCATGCGCGACATTTTGCGCATGCGCATCGCGTTCATCAAATGTCATCCACATAGGTTGATAATCTGGGCTTTCTTGCATTGCAATAAAAGTTTTTGCAAGCAAAGAACTTTTGCCATATCCTGCACCAGCATTCACAAAACAAATGCGCCAATTATCTGTGTCTAACAGCTGATTTGTTAAATGTTTATTTTCAATAAAATTGTGCGGCAAGTGTGGAGGAGTAAATTTTTTTCGCAAAAATTTAGTAACAGTAGGCCCTTGCTGCATAGCTTACTCCCCCTCTTTTATTCACCCGCGTGTTAACCCTCTAAACCTCTTTTACACAAGTAACATAATAACCCTTTTTCAGAAGTTTGAGAATATATTTATTCAACAGATTTCATTTTTGTAAAGCACACACAAACTGTTCCAATTAAGCCGATGATCATCACAACAAAGCCTGCAACAAACCAATTACTTAAGTCGGCGCCAAGCAAAGCTTGAACAAGGAATGTTCCCAAGAACTGCCCAATGCCCTGCACGGTGATAAGGACGCCCATCCCAATGGATACAAGCTCAGGACGCGGCAATGTCTTCATGAATGCTGCCAGAACAAGGCCGGAAGACCCCATGCCGATGATGCCCATCAATGTTGCAGCAATCCACATTGCAGCGCCGGTTTGCGTATAAAGCACGAATGCACATGGCCCTAAGAATAACAATGTCACAGCAAGCAGCCATTTTGTTTGTCCAGTTTTGTCTGAAAGCATTCCAAAGATAGGAGAAGATATTGCTGAAAGCAACATTGGCAGAGTGCTAACAAAACCAGAAAGCGTTTGGCTGAAGCCTTGCATTTGCAAAATTGTTGGCACAAATGAAAGAACAGCAAGCAGAATGATATTAAAAGCAATAAATGCAATGAAGAAAAGAATTGTATTTCTATTGAAAATTTCTTTGTAACTCGGCTTGGCTATTGCAGTATTTTCTTCTGCAGTAATTTCAACATCTTTGCTTGGTTCTTTAACTACAACATACATAACGATTGTCGCGATAATAACAATAATTGCATATGCAATCCAAAGCCATGTGAAGCCAAAGCTATTAAAAACTGTTGGAGTGATAAGACCCGCAACAACAGAGCCAATCGGCCCCCAAATGCCCCAAATTCCAAGAGCAGAACCAATCTTGCTTGGATGCACGCATGTTTGAATGATGATTGGACCGCATGTTGTAACAGCTGCCAAAGCAATTCCTTCCAAGGCACGGGATGCAATTAGCAACCAGCCTGCTCCGGAAAATGCACCGATGACGGAGCCAATAACAATAATTACTGTGGCTGCAACCATAATCTTTTTCGGGCTGAATTTTTGTGAAAGCGCACCAAATAAAACAGCTGTAAACACAGCCATCAAAGTAAAGATTGACATAAGCCAAGACCCTGCAGATGCGCCAAGTTGGAATTTATCCATGATGGTGGTCATAATAGTTGGCACTTTATATTGCACCATCGCCATGCTAATCCCAACAAGAAGGACGCAGATACCCACAACAGCAAAATGCTGAAACTTTCTTTCATTATTCATTGATTTATATTCCTTTTTATAACTTTAAATTACCGACTATAAATTTGCGTGCAAACCAGGTGCAGGCAGCGCTTGTGCATCGCAATTTTCGCACTTGCCAGTTTCTAAATCGACCTTCCCGCCACAACGTTCACAACGCACAATTCCGCTTTTTGCAACTTTAGAATTTAATTGCGTATATTTCCCACAAGTGTTACACGCAGGCCCTTTGCAAGGAAAACAATTCACTTTGATTTACGCCTTCTTTTAATCCACCAAAGCTTCAAGCTTTAACCAATATTGCAGCGTTTTGTCTGCATATGGGTGGTTATAATCAACCTTGACAAGGTCTTTTGACTCATCAATCACGCGCACAGGAATGCCTTGACCTGATGCAGGATTTGTCCATTGAAACACATCACCTGCGTGAAGGTCGCTTCCAAATGGAAACATGGTTCGTGGATATGTCTGGACACCATCTGGGTCATGCTTGCCATATGCATCTTCAGGCGGGATTGTCACAACTCGTTCTTCCCCAACTTCCATAGTGCTTAAAATATCTTCAACACCTGGACAAACTTGGCCAGAACCCAAAATAATTTTGACTGGTTCGCCTTCACTGCGGTCGTCTAAAACTTCTTCATCAATCGCGCCGCCGCGCCAGTGTACATATGCTAACTTGCCAAAGCGTTCATTGTTTTTCATCGTTTTCACACCCCTCTTTGTACTGTTTTGGAAGGGGCACTTGCACATTGTGCCCCACCAAAACATCACATACCTAATTGAAAGAGCTTTTATTCAACCAAGCCAAATTCATAGTGGTCATCGTCACTTCTGCGGTGAGCAGCTGTTGACCATTCTTCATTTGCTTCAACAACAACCTTTTGACCGCAGCTAGTTGAAGAAGAATTACTCTTCTTTGTTGGAACAAATTCGCCCTTAGCTTCCAGTGGCTTATATTGTGGAACCCACAAAACTTGCTTTCCTTTGTCATCCATCTTTTTAACAAGCTCATCAAGTGGGCCATAAGTAATAACATTTGCCAAGCAGTGGTGAACGCACATTGGTTCGCGGCCTTTTTGTGTGCGGTCTTCGCAAAGGTCGCACAAATCTGTTGGAACAGGAATGTAGTTATAGTTGAATACGCCTGTGCCGTCTTCGATTTCCCACGGGCCTTCTTCCAAAACCTTAATGCCCCACTTGCCTACTGGGTAACCATGTTCTTCCTTGCAAGTAACTTCGCAAGACTGGCAGCCAGAGCACCATTCATAATCAATCAATAAACCGTTTCTCATTATTGATCCTCCCTCTTAAACTTTTCCCAAACAAGATCCATGTCGCTGTCTAGGCATTCATCAATTGGCTTGATGTTGCAAAGCAAACATTTGAAAGGAGCACCAAAACCGAGTTTGCCAAAGTGGAAGTTTGGAACAAGGTTGTTGCAGTTCGACCTGAAGTTGCCATACAAGTGCGGTTCATTCGGATCTTCTTCTGGGAACCACCATGCATGCTGGCAGTGGATTGTGTTTTCATCAACAATTTCTGTAACTTTTGCCTTTTGCTTGCAAGAGCCAAACTGATTCCAGATTTCACACCACTGGCCATCAGAAATGCCAAGGCGTTTTGCTGTCTTAGGATTAACTTCAACAATTGGGTCTGGGTTAAGCTCGCGGCAGAATGGAATTTGTCTATTCTCTGAATGGAAGAATGCATATGGTCTAGAACCAGATGTGAAGACAAATGGATATTCTTCAAGCAGCTCAGGTGTGTTGACTGGGCTATATTGTGGTTCTTCATAATATGGCAGCGGATCATCGTTGAACTGCTGGAAGATTGTTGAATAAAGCTCAACACGGCCTGTTGGAGTATTAAAGCCAATCTTTCCATCGCCACGAAGGTGACCATTTTCATTCTTGCGATATAAAACTTCATCCTGAACATAAACTTCTTTTGCAACTTCTTTGAAGTCGAACTTCCTGCTTAAGCGCAAGTGATTGATGAAGTCCATAACATCGTTGTATTCTTCCCACCAATGTGGATTCAAAACTTTGCCAATCTTGAAGCATGCTTCTGCATCTGTTAAAGCTTCGCCTGTGCGAGTTGCAGCTTGTGAAAAGCCCTTGATGCCCATTGATGCGCCATAGTGAGTGAATGTTGTGCCATCACGTTCTGCAGATGCAGCCAATGGCAAAATAACATCGCAAGAAGCTTGTGCAGATGGAGTGATGAATGTATCGATTGTGAAGCAGAATTCAAGTGATTTAATGATTGCATCATGCCAACGCTTTGGCTCTGCAGATGTGCAAGACATTAAGTTATTGCCTGCATAGAAGCCAAATTTGATTGGATATGGCTCGCCAGTTTCCAATGCATTAAGCATTAAGTCTGCATGAGCATTCATGATAAGGTTGCAATATGCAGGATATTGGTCAAGGCCAATCATCTTGTTTGCAAGGTCGCCAACGCCTTTTTCAAAACCAAAGCCTACTTCGTTTAAGCCTGTTGTTGCATCGCCCAAGATATTGCCACCAGGAACATCCAAGTTGCCTGTGATTGCCATCAAGTCAAGGATGCACTGACCAGCCTGCATGCCATTAGCTTTTTGGTCGATTGCAAGACCCCAAGAAATACCAGCTGGTTTTGCTTGAGCATACATTCTTGCAGCAGCAACGATTTTTTCTTCAGGAATGCCACAAATTTCTGCAGCTTTTGCAGGAGTCATTCCCTTTTCAGGGTCGTTGACGCGGTCTCTTAATTCGTTGAAACCATAGCACCAGCATTCAACAAAATCATGGTCGTATAAGTCTTCATTGATGATGACATTGATCATTGCCATGCCGAGTGCAGCATCTGTGCCAGCACGAAGGCGCAAGTGAATGTCTGCACGACTTGAAAGCCAATTCATTCTTGGATCAACCATGATAAGACGAGTGCCACGGCGCATCATGTCAATTACAGCGTGGCCAAAAAGACCGTCGCCATTTGATGCAAGAGGCATTTTGCCCCAAATGATGATGCATTCTGAAAGCTCATATGCAGGGTCGTCAAAACGTTTTGGCAAAGCGCATGCATAGTCAATTTCAGGATATGCAGCACCAACAATGTAACTTGATGCAGCAAGGCGTGGAATGTAGCAAGCATAGCCAGACTGTGTATAGCAGTAGTTTGGTGTGCCCAACATGACAGAGCCATATGGGTTGAATGTGCCGCCTTCACGACCAGTGCCTACGAAGACTACGCAGCTTTCGCGGCCATATTCTTTTGTGATGCGGTCATAATTTTCTTTGATGATGTCTAACGCTTCATCCCATGTGCAGCGTTCCCATGCGTCATTGTTGCCGCGGTCTTTAGGGTCGCGCTTTAATGGATAGATAACGCGTGATGGATTGTAAAGATAATCCATCAAAGTGATGCAGCGCACGCACAGGCGGCCCTGTGACACAGGATGATTTTCATCACCTTCAACGTGAACAACTTTCCCATCTTCGTTCGTGTAGATCTTTAAGCCGCAGCCTGTTGGGTGACAACCAGGCGCAGACCATGGAGAAATGCGAGTGACGGTTAGTCCGTCTTCTTCCCAACGCCAAGGCTTGCCCAAGTCGTTGACATCAGACAAGGTGTCTAGCTTGACTGCTGGATTCGCTTTCATTTCAGGCATGAACCCTCCTCTTAACTATGATTAGTTTCTTCTCTCTTAAAGCTCCGAGATTTCAACGACGAGTGTGAAGTTTCGAAGCAGTTACAATCATAGAGAGCGGAAAACGGGTGGTCATGCCCCTTGCTAGCGTATTTTAGGGGTTACATATGGGTGATATTTGGGGGATTTGGGGGGGGTGCGGACGATAGCGCTAGCTTTTACTTGTTGGGCTTTCTTCA
>CAVDAL010000116.1:0-36126 GCA_963606965.1 Acutalibacteraceae bacterium | reverse complement strand
AACTGATAGTGAATGCCGCCATTACCATAAAGTGGGTTAAGGCGTGTTGTATAAGTTTTAACTGCCTCTTCAATCTTTGCAGCAGGAACTTCTGTTACGCTTTCACAGTAATCAAGAGTGTATTCCTCAAGATTTTCTTTCCAAGCATCCCAAACAGTCTTTGCTTTGATTGTCTTGCCATTCTTCAACTTAATTTCAACTTCACCAGGAGACAAAGCTGGGTTCTTTGGCAAGCCTTTAGGGTTAGATTTCTTACCCTTTTCATTGCCGCTCTTCCAATAAGAGTCATATGTTTTATCGCCAGGATCAGCAAATTGTGAAGGATCTGGCAACCAAGCATCAGCAATAATTGGTTTATAAGGATGTTCAATCCATGTACCAGTTGTTGGAATCTTGTGGTATTCACCTTCCCACTGGCATTCTTCTGCATCCCAGTAAGTTGGTTTGTTATTGTTTTCATCCCAACAAATGAAACGACGATAAGCATATTTCTTTGGAGCTGGTGTCCACCATTGGCGTACCCAATCTGGGTCGCAGTCAGCTTCTGTGATGATACGGCTTTCAATATCAACGCCGCCATTCATTTCCATGAACCAGCCCTTCTTTGTGCGGCCGCCCTTTTCAGGGTTCCACAAGAAAGGACCATTTGTCCAACGACGGACAAACAAATCATCATAAGCTTCATTATCGACAATCCACTTCATCCATGTAAGCGACATGCATAAGTCTGTACCTACACGAACAGGCAGCCAAATGTCTGCCTCTTTTCCAAGTGGAGTCATGCGTGGATCAACCAAGATATGCTTATAAGCACGTTGTGAACAGTCTACAACTGTACGGTTTGTAGAGTCATAGTTTGAATATTCAGGAGCAGTACCCCATTGTACATATACTAATGGACCTTGCTCAACTTCCATCCATGGTGAACCAATTTCGTCTGTCAAAATGCCAGCAAAGTGGCGTGGACCTTTGCAAATTTCATATGCAAGGTGAGCATTAGGTGTTGGGAAGATGCTCTTAAGAGTACCATAAGGTGGCTGAGCCCATACACGAGATGTACCGCCCATAGCAAAGCATGATTCTCCACCGTACTTCTCGACAACTTCGTTGAGTTTTGCACCAGCTTCATCAAAAGCCTCTGCCAGGCTAATCCTTACCCAACCTGGATCATCTTCTCCTTTAGGATTTGTGCGTTTCAGACAATAGCGCAAACGATCTGGATGATACAAAGCCAGCATTGAAGACTGGGATTTTGCACAACAGTGACCACGACTGTGAGCATTTGATTCGTCGCCTTCGACCTTGATTACTTTATTGTCTTGAACAGTAACCCAGGTGCCACATTCAACCTTGCCGCATGCACGACAGCAAGAACGAATACGCTTAACTTCCCCAGCTGTCTCGTCTGTTCCTTCTGCGAGTGCCGTAGATGGTGTTGCAGTAAATGCTGCAGCTGCTGCAGCGCTTGCTGCTGCTGTTGCCTTTAAGAAACCACGACGAGTAAGATTTAGTTTCGCCATTTGCCCTCCTCTCTTCTTTCAAGAATTTCCTTTACTATCAGAAGAAAAATCCTAGGCACTGCTATTGGGCAAATTGCAAGCGCCTTGGATGTCTTCTCCATGCAGCAACAATTCTATGGAATAGCGGGCTTGAAAAATCATAAGGTCTGGATGTTTCGTGTTTTTTACATCATCCTAAAGGTCATCCTCGAAGGCTTATTTTTCATGATTTTGAACTCATTTGAACTTAAAACTACTTAACGGGAAGAAAACATCTTGGAAAAGAAAAAGTTTCAAGGCGGCTTTTGAAAATCGTCGCAAAAAAGATATTCATATCTTAATCATCCTTGTAATATGAAGAATAAATCGAACACATTTTTATACTAAGAGACAGCAAGTGAAATAGGGACAAAAGCTATGTGAGAGGAATAAAATTATGACATTACCTACACCATCTATTACTTTGCTTCTAGACATCGATGAAAGCTTAGACACTGAAGAGCTTCGTCTAGAAATTAAACGCTGTTACACATATGTTTGTTCAACTTTAATTCGCACTCATGAAGCTGGAACAAAAGACATTCCTGAAACTCAGTTTTCTGAAGAAGAAGGCGAACAAAAAATCAATGTTGCTCACCTTCTTATAAAAATGGGAACATACAAATATTTAAATCCAGAAGATGAAGGAGCAAATGAACTTTGGGAAAAGTCAGTTGCTAAATCCATTCACAATGCTTTCTTTAAAATTAGTAACAATATGCAAATCTATAACAAGCGCCAAATACAAATTGGAAATGAGCCGCTACGCTTTAGCTGGTTTGATGTTGAATTGCAAAATGGCGAGCTAAATGTTTGGTTCAGGCTAAATTCTGAAAGCGCAATTGATGAAGCAGCAAGCCAAATTGTTAGCGCAATCCGCGAAAAGCTGGCAAATAAAGAACTTGGAGATGGCGTTAAGAGCTTATATCTTCCATCGCCAAGCAATTATGCAATCCAACTTGAAGAAGGACTTAAAGCTAAAGCACAGCGCGAAGAAGATGAAAAAATCAAGGCAGAACAAGAACGCATTGAAGCTGAAGCTGAAAAGGAAAGGCTCGCACAGGAACGCGATGAAAAGTTCTTGGAATCTGAAGAAGAAGAAAAAGATGAAACAGCACTTGAGGTTGAAAAAATCCAAGCTGAACTTGCTGAAAAATATGACCTTAATGAACCAGACTTCGAGCTTAATTATGATATTTGGCAAATAAATTATAAGGACGGTTCTTGCGCTACATATGATTCAAAAGCTGAAGAAATGATTGATTAGTTAAAAGAGGTTTGACAAATGATTGATAAAATCAAAACTTGCGAAGACAGAACAATCAAAATTGAAGGACCTGCTTCTTGTGGGAAGACGCAATCTCTTATCCAAAGATGTATTCATCTGATTGAAAATGGTACTTCCCCATCAGAGATTCTTATTGAAACAAATACAGCATTCAAGGCGCACGACTTAAAGAAAAGACTTGTTGAAGCAGCTGGCAGCAATGCAAAAGAACTTGCCGAGCAAGTGCGAGTATGCTGCATGTCTGAAATTTGCATTGAAATTCTATCAAGCAAAGAAGCACGTGAATTTAATAATAGAACACCTCGCGTGCTAAGCGATGCTGAATACACATTCTTTATTGAAGACATTAGAACTCTTGGTCAGCCAAGAAGAAGAATGCGCGGAATGCTTTCATTCTTCTATAAGAAATGGGCTGATGCAAAAGATAAAGAGGATTGGCTCATAAGTGAAGAAGAAGATCTTGTTTATGAACATGCAATCAAGATTTTGAAAATGCGCGGAGCTATGCTCCCTCAGGAAGTATCATATCTTTGCGATAAATTCTTAGAAAATGATGATAAACAAGTTTGGCAAGGTCGTTTTTCATATGTCTTTGCAGACGACTTCCATAATTTAAGCAAATCTGAACAGAATTGTATTTGCCTTCTTGCAAGCAAGCAATTAATTGTTACTGGCAACACAAATGAAGTAATAAAGCTGCCGAACAAATATCCTAATGTTGCAGGCTTTGAAAACTTCAGCAAGCTGCGTCACAATGTGCATGAATTTAAGCTTGAAGATACATTTGGAAGCGCAAAGATTAATTCATTCTGTGCAGCAATTTGTGCTGGCAGTGAAATTAAAGCCAATAAATCAGATGAAGATGAAAAAGATATTCTTGTTATTAAATGGCTTGACCCTAATGAAGAGCTAAATGGCCTTACTAAATATTTGCGCCATATGGCTGATATGGAAGATTCATACAGGGACAGCACATGCATTATTGTTCCAAATAAGCACTGGGGCAATGCATTAAAAAAGATCCTCAACCAGCGCGGATTCCAAATTTCTGACAGTGGTTTTGCTAATAAAATTGGCGGCGACCCACGCGATAGCAATAAGTGCAAAGCATTAGTTGCTTATACAAAGCTAAATATGCTTGCAGACAAAAATGATATGGTTGCATGGAGAAGCTGGTGTGGTTTTGACAATTATCTTTCAAATAGCGATGCATGGGATCAGCTTCAAAACTATGCGCAGTCACACAAGATTTCTCTTGCTCAAAGCTTGGAAGAAATTACAAAATCATATGATGAAGAGCTTAAAGAGCCATTCCCTCGCGCTTATGTTTTAGCACAACGTTGGAAGAGCGGACACGAATTTATCGAAAAGAACAAAGCTCGCAAAGGTTTTGCTTTATTCAGTGCTATAGGAGCAAATGACTTAGCAGAATTTGACGCTTTGAATCAAACTATTGATGGTGATGAAAGCGCAGCTGAACTTTTTGCAAAAACAAGAGAGCATTTTGACTCAACACACTTCCCTGACACACCTCACACACTGCATATCAGTACATATGAAAATGTTGCAGGTTTGAAATATGACAATGTTTTCATCTTTGCATGTGTTAATGGTTATATGCCAAAACGCGACGTATTTGAACCTGTAAGCACAGATGAAAAGCGCAATGAAGTAAAGATAAATGAACAGCACAAATTCTATTGCGCATGTTCTGCTGCGAAGAAGAATCTAATAATTTCATATTTCAAGAAAAGCCCGCTTGAGCTTGCAGAACAAACAAAGATGAAGGTAAATCGCGTGCGCGCTGAGCATGGGGAGCGCATGGCTTTGGTTGGTCCTTCAATATTTTTGACTGACACACAAAGCGAACAGCCTTCCACATTAAGTGGGGAAAATTTATTAGCTGAATATGGGATTGACTAATTCGTTTTAAGAAAGCTTGATAAATTTAAAGGCGCTAGGCATTTTGCCTAGCGCCTTTTTGCTGGGTGCTTATAAGTTAACTATGAAAGCTTAACGTTCATAGATTTCAGGATCATCTAAAAGCTTGCTGATGTGGCGCAAGATTGAATGAGGACCGCCATCTTCTGTTGTCCTTGCTGGCAAGTAATAACGCTCGACTTCTCCACTTGAAATATGAGGAGCATAAATCTCATCTTCCATTTCAATTGCTTCACCAAGGCAGATGTCGCGGCAGCAACAGCATTTAACACAATCGCTTGGTCTGTGTTCTATTCCATCTGTACCAGTCTTTTCTTCAACAAACTGTGCAAGAGCGCCAGTTGGGCAAAATACAGTGCACATCTTGCATCCAACGCACTTCTTCAAGTCAATTTTAATATGACCCCACAAGCGTGTATTTATATTTTCTTCTTTAGGCTCACCCAAGTCAGCCAAAGCATCTAAAAGACGTTCGCGCCTGTCTGGAATAAAGTGCGGCAAAGTGCCATCTGCCATTACTCTCAAATATTTAGCGACGCATTCGCGGCTTTCTTTTTCTTCACGAATTTCTTCAAATGATTCTTCACTTAAAGAAAGCTCAGCGCCTTCGCCATCAGACAAAACACAGTCAGGAAATTCATTTTGCAACTTGATATCTGCGTTTGCTTCCCATGTGTCAAGCAAAATTTTTGTTGTTTCAATCACTTTATGGCAAGTCTTCATTCCAGGAGCAAGCTGGCAATTTTCACAATCGCCATGAACTAAAGTTATATCCTTTGCTCCGCCAGAAACAAGCTTTAATAAAACGCTTTCTTCAATGCGCCCAAGACAAACAGTCAAAACTATTGCATCTTCTTTGAAAGCTTGCTTTGCTTCATTCACTTTCTCAATGCAAGAAATCACAATTTTGCCGCCATTTGCGGCTTTTGATTTTTCGCACTTTGATACAAGTTCAGAATCACTTGGATTATGCGCTTCCAAAGCACAGCTTGGACAAACAGTAGCGCATGTTCCACAGCCAACGCATCTCGAAGGCTCAATATTCAAATGGTTGTCTTCATATGTTATGCAATCTGAAGTGCACGCATCTGCACACTTCATGCAATTTGCATTTTTGTTGCGAACAACAACACATCTGTTTTGATGCACTGTAACATATGTGCTGTTCAGCGCTCCAAAAACTCCAAGAATGCTTGGCTTTTTTCCATCTACTGCTGGCACTATTCTGTAGCCCCTTCAATAAGTTCAGTCAATGTTTCAATGTCTTGTTCCACAAAACCCAAAGACAAATGTCCAAGCCCTTGATAAAACTTTGTTTTTGCAAATTTTTCAATGTCAGCAGCAAGCATTGGAAGCCAGTTTGCAATATGATTTTGCGCGAAATCAAGCTGCGTTTTAAGCTTTTCTAAACATGCGTCTTCATCGCCAGCTTTTAAGTCATCGCTGCAACGCATAGACATGCGCTGCATAAATTCCATTTCAAGGCCAATATGGTCTTCGCCTTCATTCCAAGCTCCAGCCTTTAATTTATTGTCGCGCAAGATTTGCAAAACTTCCGCACGAGCTTCTTGCATCATCAGCCTGCGCTCTGATGTATAAACACTTTCAAATGGATATGCAGCGGAATAACCATTAACACCATAGCCAATGAATGTATGAACATAGTCAACAGCAAGTTCTCTGATGCTATCATCCCACGCATTTTTTAAATATTCATATAAAAGCTTGTAGCCTGTATCAATTTCTTCACTGCCAGTTGCAACAGGAAAACGCATACCTTGCAATTGCTCAAGTTCTTCCTTATTAATTTCTTCGCGGAACAAACGCGCCAAAAGCCCATAAGTGCGAGCACGCATGTCCATCAATGTGACAAGTTCTTCTTCAACTACAGGCATCTCTATTCCTCCTCTTCCTGTGCTTTTGCAACAGCTTCACGCAATGTTGGAAGCAAAGAAGCGCCAAGTTCAGATAAGTTCCATTTGCGGTCTTTCCATTCAATTGCGTCTGCACGCTCAAGCATATCAATGAAGTGTCCACCAAAGCGACGAGGATTCTTTGTCACTTCAAATGTATCTGTAAGCTCTTCAATTTCTTTTTTGCTGCGTGGTCCTTCATTAAGAAATTCCATTACTGCTAAATAGACTTCCATATAAAGGCTGTCGCGATCTAAAACAATATTGCGGAATACTGCATCGCCTGAAAATTCTTCATATGAAGCAAGGCCTTCTTCAGTAGTGCGCCAGATTGGGTCTATGCGCTCTTTAATTTCAAGATATTCAACACCTTCTTCAACATCTTCATGTTCTGTTGAAACTTCAGGCATTTCAAGTTCAAGAGCACCAGCGCGTTCAAGCATGCGACAAAACATTGTTGGAGTATAAACAGAATAGTTGTCCTTTTGCATTTCATCTATTGTTTCAGTAACAACACTTGATTTGCAGCCATCGCGGCAGATGTCAAGAATCTTTAGCAATGGCAGCCTGCGCTGCGGGTTATGGTCAAGAAGTTCAGCAACAGCCTTTTGAACACTGCCAAAATTTTCTGGCGTATAAACTGCTGGCCTGTTGCGCCCTTCAGGCATATTGCGCACAGTCGGATAATCTACAGTATCATATGGATTATCATCATCCATTTCCTCTTGATCGATGTCGTCATCATCAACCGCTAAAGGGTCATAATCTTCATCAAACGCTTCGAATAAATCGACTTTCATAGCACCTCCTGTTTTTTGACTTGATGCAATTATATATTTTGCGCAAAATTACCCATCATCCCGTCAAGAGTAAAGCAAGATTTCTTTTTGAATTTTGGTGGCGTTTCAGGGTGATTGTTTTAGCAAAATGAGCCTTAGAGGATGATATAAAAGCAATATTAGTTCATATAATGAACTTGCGCGGCGAAACGGGCCTTTCGCAGAAAGGAAGCTCAGATGGCCAAGCTAAAAAGTGGCAAGAGATTTCTTGCCGTAACGCTTCTGGTTTGCTTATGCGTTTGCTTACTTTGCATTCCTGCTTTTGCTATGTATTATGTTCACAGCGATGACAACGTACAAAAAAGCGAAAGCAAAGGCGCATATGAAATCTGCCTTACGGTTGATGAAAGCGCAACAGGAGGTGGCGTTTATACTTCGCTCATCTTCATCCCTAATGGTGGGACAGTGCAAGATTGTTTAGATGAAGATTTAACATCTAGCAACAATCAAAACGGTCTTAAAGCTATTCATAGCTATAAGACTAAGAGCTTGTCTGAATACCTTAAGGGCAAAAAGTGGAGCTGCAAAGTTTACAACGCAGGAAGCCAGAAAGCCGGTACACAGACCACACATACAGGCAAAGGCACTGCCGCAACAACAGACACTGC
Source organism: Acutalibacteraceae bacterium (assembly GCA_963606965.1). GTDB lineage: Bacteria > Actinomycetota > Coriobacteriia > Coriobacteriales > QAMH01 > CAVDAL01. The sequence goes on along the minus strand of CAVDAL010000116.1, from coordinate 27,999 downwards.
CTTGCAACGTTATGACAACGTGGTCATCACGGTTAAAAAATAACTGACCGTGCAAAGCTCGCAGATAGACGACCAGCTGTTTGCGAGCTTCTTTTTTTGCAAAAGCATCATCCTTAAAAGATGATTTTTATCTATGCAAGTTAAGCTATTAGATAATATCTTACAGCTTTTTATATTTTTTATGCTACAATCTCTAATCGTCCGGAATATGATATTATGGATGATGAAAATTTAGTCGCATTAAGCACTTCGGTTCTAAATGCAAGTCATGCGGGGAGACAAAATAAATGGGTATTAAAGTTCCTAAGGTTACCCTCAAGGCAGATTATGGTGATGAAAGTGCTTTTGGAGAACTAAGTTTATTGTCCATTGGATATGGTCTGCATCAAGCATGGGTTTATGCAACCATGTTTGGCACAGATACAATCTTTCAAACTGCAGCTCAAGAATCTGGCGTTTATGGCAACCATATAACATTTCCATTTTTAGTTTCAATATTTGTATTTGCAATATGTTTATTATTAATAGCTGCTACAGACCAAAAATTATTACGCATTTATGTTTCAAAAAAGACGCTAGCTTTTGGTGCATTATGCATGTGCATAGGCACTGCAATTCTTATTATTCCAACACTTAATAGTGAATTAATTGTAGGCATCCTTGAACTTGCATCTGGAATATTAACAGGTGTTGGTTCAGCATTAATGATTGTATTTTGGGGCATTGCATTTTCAAGATGCGATTCATCTTCAATCATTCTTAATACTGTTGTTGCGATTGTAATCAGCGTTGCGTTTTATGCATTTGTTCTTAATCAAATATATTTTTATGCGGCTGCAATAATCACATCTTTGGTTCCCTTAGTTGAATATGTGATACTTTCGAAGAAGACTCCAGATTCATTCTTCTTGCGCAAAGATTTGCCGATATTTTGCCCACTGCCAATAAAGAAAATTGGTCTTGTAAAATGCTTTGGAATTCCAGTTTTTATTTTTGGCTTAGCACTTGGGCTTATGCGTCAAACATATATTCAATCAATTTTACCAACAACAGCAACAATAGATAAATTCATTTTAGTTGTAATAGCAATGTGCGCGTCAATGCTTATCTTGCTTACAATCGTAGCCATTGGCAACAAATCACGGCGCAGAGATTTCTTATACAGACCGCTCATTCCACTGATTGCTGTAACAGTTTTGTTCTTGCCTTTAACTTTAAATGGTAAATCTGACTTTGCAAATTATGTCTTGCTGGCCGGCTATATATCTTTTGAAGCTTTACTTTGGATATTTTTTGCAGAGACTTCACAGCGATTCAGAATTTCACCTTGTTTAGTTTTTGGTATGGGGCGAGGGCTTTCTGCTGTTGCATCCTGCGTGACAGCAGTTGTTATTCATTTTTCAACAGAATTAAGCGTTTTGATAAGTGAAAATACATTTGTTCTTCCAGTAGCTCTTCTTATAATAATGTTCATTGCATATGCAATTTTGCCAAATGCAAGAGAAATTGAATCTATCGTTTTACCTTGTCCATTAATTCAATTTACAACAGACCCAGAAGGAAATACAGTTAAAATTCAGCAGCCTTCATATTTCCATGAAATCACTCACAATGCGCGTGAACATATGGAAAACAAAGAAAATGAAGAGGCCAGAAACAAAAAACCCGCAGACGATGAAACAACTTCAGAAAAAGCTGCAAGGCCACAGGTCAATGATTATGCACAAGCAAAAGATAATGAGGCTCCAATTTCAGAAGCAAGAGCTGCAATGTATGCAAATACATCTTCAAGTGTGAAAAAAATTGGTGAAACTCGAGTCCCTTATGGCAGATTCCACAGGAAGTGCGAAGCTGTAGCAAATACATTTTTGCTATCAAAAAGAGAAATTGATGTTTTGTTCTATCTTGCAAAAGGTCATAAATCTTCTTATATTCAAGAAAAGCTTTATATTTCTGAAGGCACAGCAAAAACTCATATTCGTCACATTTATAGAAAGATGAATGTTCACACGCAGCAAGAACTGATGCGCCTTGTTGAAGATTTGGAAGTTGAAGACATTCCATTAAATGCAAGTTAAAAGCAAGCGCAATATATTAAAGAAAAAGTGCGGGAATCTTATTTAAGATTCCCGCACTACTAGCAAATTTCAAAAGCGTAAAGCAATTTAGCCGACGTATGTCAACCAATCTTTATGTTCTTCAACCTTGCCGCCAACAATATCAAAGAAGCGAGCCTGAATTGCTTTTGTAATTTCACCTGGCTTGCCAATTTCACGGCGGTCAACAGATGCAATTGGAGTAAGCTCAGCAGCAGAGCCCGTGAAGAAGACTTCATCTGCAGTATAAAGTTGACTGCGAACAAGTGAGCATTCCAAAACTTCATAGCCTAAATCTTTTGCAACAGTAATGACGCTGTCGCGAGTAATTCCTTCAAGAAGACCGTCTGACAAAGGAGGAGTCATGACTTTGCCCTTCTTGACGATGAACAAATTTTCACCAGAACCTTCGCAAACTTTGCCATCTTCATTAAGCAAAATTGCTTCTGTAAAGCCATTCATTTCAGCTTCCATATGAGCTAAAGCGCTATTGAAGTAGCTACCAGCAGCTTTGATTCCCGGAGGAGTTGAATTTGCAGAACGCTGACGCCATGAACTAACCATAACATCTACACCATGTTTAAGAGCATCTGCACCAAGGTAAGCTTCCCATGGCCAAGCAGCAATGGCAATTTCTACAGGAGCATTGCGTGGGTCAACGCCCAAAGAACCATATCCACGATAAGCAATTGGGCGGATATAGCATGAAGGAAGATTATTTTCCTTCACGACTTTAATTGTTGCTTCACAAAGTTCATCTACAGAATATGGAATGTCCATGAATGTCATTTTTGCTGAATTTACAAGGCGTTCCATGTGGTCGCGCAAGCGAAAGATTGCAGCTCCTTTGTCTGTTTTATATGCACGCAAACCTTCAAATACGGCAGAGCCATAATTCAATGAATGTGACAAAACATGTGTTGTAGCCTGATCCCATGGAACAAGCTCTCCATTTTTCCAAATGAATTCAACTTCTGGAATACCTGCCATAATAAATCTCCTTTTCCTTAAACTTAAACCATTAAGCTTTTTGCTTTAAATAATCAATAATGCCTTGAGCAGCGCGTTTGCCAGCTCCCATAGCTTCAATAACAGTTGCTGCACCAATAACAACATCGCCGCCAGCAAAAACACCTTCAATGTTTGTTGCGCCTGTTTGACTATCAGCGACTATAAGGTTACGACTTGTTGTTTCAAGTTGTGGCGCAGATTGAGTGATAAGTTTGTTTGTGGTAGAACCTACGGCGATAATAACAGCTTGTGTGTCGATTACAAATTCGCTGCCTTCAATTGCTTGAGGACGACGACGCCCTGATTCATCCGGCTCGCCAAGTTCCATCTTCACGCATTCAATGCCTGTGACCCAGCCTTTTTCATCGCCAATAATCTTTGTTGGGTTTGTTAGCAAATTAAAGTTGATGCCTTCTTCTTGCGCATGATGAATTTCTTCTTCACGAGCAGGCATTTCTTCCATGCCGCGCCTATAAACAATTGTGACATCTGCGCCCAAGCGCTTTGCTGTTCTTGCAGCATCCATTGCAACATTGCCACCACCAACAACAACGCACTTCTTCCCCATGAAAACTGGAGTTGTATATTCAGGGAACTTGTAAGCTTTCATCAAATTTGTGCGTGTAAGCAGCTCATTTGCTGTCATAACGCCATTCAAGCTTTCGCCTTCAATATTCATATAACGTGGAACACCAGCGCCTGTACCAATGAAGACTGCGTCAAAGCCTTTGTCTTCCATTAATTCATCAAGGTCATAAAGCTTGCCAACAATAGCATTTGGCTGCAAGCTAACGCCCATTGATTCAACTGTTGCAATTTCTTGTTGAACCAAAGCTTTTGGCAAGCGAAATTCCGGAATGCCATATGTTAAAACGCCGCCGACCTTGTGCAAAGCTTCAAAAATCGTAACATGAGCGCCACGCTTTGCAAGCTCACCAGCACATGTGATTGATGCAGGACCTGAACCAACACAAGCAATATTTTTGCCTTCACATGATTGTTCAAAACTTGCACCAGCTTCATATTTATTTTGTGCTGCCCAATCAGCAACAAAGCGCTCCAACCTGCCAACGCCAACAGCCTCGCCTTTTGCAGCACGAGTGCATTTGCCTTCGCATTGAGTTTCTTGTGGGCAAACTCTGCCGCAAATTGCTGGCAAAGAATTATCTGCCTTCAAAATGTCAAAGCTAGCTTCAAAATTGCCTTGTGCAATCTGCTCAATAAATTGCGGAATGTGTACGCCAACAGGGCAGCCTTCCATGCATGGAGCCTTTGGGCACTGAATGCAACGCTTAGCTTCATTAATTGCGTCTTCTTCGCTATAACCTAAAGCAACCTCTTCAAAAACTGTTGCGCGATATGCTGGGTCAAGCTCTGGCATTTTTGTTTTTTCAGCTTGCTTATTGAAATCTTTAGCCATTAGTTTGCCCCCTTCTCTTCGAAGAAGTCACGTGCTTGCGACTCAAAACTTCTATACATAACGCCACGGCGCATTGCTTCATCATAATCAACCAAGTGGCCATCGAAATCTGGACCGTCAATGCAAGCGTGCTTATATTCATCGCCAACTTTCACACGACAGCCGCCGCACATACCAGTGCCATCAATCATAATTGGATTCATTGAAACCAAAGTTTTAATGCCATATGGCTTTGTTGCAAGGGAAGCAAACTTCATCATAATCGGAGGTCCAATAACTAAGATCAAGTCCCAGCGTTTACCTTCTTCAAGCCACTTGTTAAGCGGAACACAAACATTACCTTCATTGCCATTTGAGCCGTCATCTGTCATGACTATGCTTTCATTTGAATGAGCTTTAACTTCGTCTTCCAAAATGATGAGGTCTTTGTTGCGAAAACCAATGATTACATCAACATCATAATCGTGGTCATAAAGCCATTTTGCTTGTGAATAAGCAATAGCTGTGCCAAGGCCGCCGCCAATGACACAAATATGCTTTGCATCTTCAAATGGAGTTGGATTGCCAAGCGGACCAACAAAATCAAGCAAAGCATCGCCTGCTTTCATCTGCGACAACTTCATTGTTGTTGCGCCAACAATCTGGAAGATGATAGTGACTGTGCCAGCTTGCGCGTCATAATCATTCATTGTTAGCGGAATACGTTCGCCTTCTTCATCAATTCGTAAAATAATGAATTGACCAGGCTGAATTTTGCGTGCAACATCTGGCGCATCAATAACCATGCGCACGACTTCTTTGTTCAAACGTTCAGACTCAATAATTGGATACATTCTTTCCCCTGCCCTAAAAATGAAAAGGACCAGCATTTGCGCTGGCCCTTTATATAAATGATTGTCTTTAAATTAACTAGACAATGCCTTGGGCCATCATAGCATCGGCTAGTTTTTTGAAGCCAGCAATATTTGCGCCAACAACATAATTTCCAGGCATGCCAACTTCTTTAGCAGCGTCGTCTGCAGCATGGAAAATATTGACCATAATGCCTTTGAGCTTTGCGTCGACTTCCTCAAATGTCCAGCTCAAGCGTTCAGAATTCTGGCTCATTTCAAGACCAGATGTTGCAACGCCACCTGCGTTGGATGCCTTACCAGGAACGAAAACAATACCATTTTCCTGAAGATATTGTGTAGCTTCCAAAGTTGTAGGCATGTTTGCACCTTCAGCTACAATCTTACAACCGTTTTCGACCAAAGTCTTTGCGTCTTCAATAAAAAGCTCATTTTGAGTGGCGCATGGCAATGCAATGTCGCAAGGAATTGTCCAAACGCCGCGACCTTCATGATATTCAACGCCGTCAACACGCTTTGCATATTCGCTAATGCGGCCGCGTTCGACTTCTTTGATTTGCTTAACAACATCCAAGTTAATGCCATTTTTATCATAAACCCAACCTGTTGAGTCAGACATTGTAACAACCTTAGCGCCAAGTTGCTGTGCTTTTTCAGCTGCATAAATTGCAACATTGCCAGAACCAGAAATTACAACAGTCTTGCCTTCAAAAGTATCATCGCTTTGCTTCAAGAGTTCTTCGACGAAGTAAACAAGACCATAACCTGTAGCTTCTGTACGAGCCAAAGAGCCACCAAAGCTCAAGCCCTTGCCTGTTAAAACGCCTTCCCAAACATTGCGAATGCGCTTATATTGACCAAACATATAACCAATTTCACGAGCGCCTGTGCCAATGTCGCCAGCAGGAACATCTGTGTCAGCGCCAATGTGCTTGCAGAGTTCTGTCATGAAGCTTTGGCAAAAACGCATAATTTCATTGTCTGACTTGCCCTTAGGGTCAAAGTCGCAACCGCCCTTGCCGCCACCCATTGGAAGAGTAGTCAAGCTATTTTTGAAAATCTGTTCAAAACCTAAGAACTTAATGATGCTCAAGTTTACTGATGGGTGAAGGCGCAAACCGCCTTTGTATGGGCCAAGTGCGCTATTGAATTGAACGCGGAAGCCACGATTAACCTGAACTTTGCCTTCATCATCAACCCAAGGAACGCGAAACATTACAACGCGCTCTGGTTCAACAATGCGTTCGAGCAAAGCTGCTTCTTCATATTCTGGATGTTTCTCAACCAATGGTTGAAGGGAAAGCAGAACCTCTGTAACAGCCTGAATGAATTCTGGTTCGTTAGGGTTCTTGGCTTTTACCTGTTCGATAACACGCTCTACGTATGTCATGTGAACTCCTAGCTAATAGATATTTATGCAAAAACCAACGAAACATTTTGAACTTTTCTTGATAGTTGCATGGGTAAAATTAGAACTTTTCCACCTAAACGGCTTTTCATTTTTAGCTTTTGAGCATGCTTGCGCAATTCGATTAAATTAAAAATAAAGGAAGCTGTTTAAATACTATTGATTAGCCAGCAAATATTAATGTTTAATTTTGCGAAGAATAGCATTCAAAAATGCTGTAATTTCAGATACTTTAAAAAGCTTGCAAAGAACAAAAATTATCACAAGCCCAATTAAGCCAGAAACGACAAGAGCAATAAAGTTAAACAAAACACCGCCGCTTGTGCCAGCAATTGAAGCACAAATTCCACTAACTGCTGCGCAAACAGCAGCGCCTATAACGCTTGCAATAACGACTTTGACAATAGGCCAAAGCAGAGTTTTAAAGCCAATGCTGCCAATTCGTTTAACCATAATTATCAAAAGGGTTGAAAATGCCAAGCCATAAAAAACAAAATCTGCCATAGCAATGCCAACAAGGCCGAGTGAAAATTCTTTATTAAAGACTCCCAAAAGCGCCATATAAAGTGTGACTTGGATAATAGTCAAAAAGAAGTTAACAATTGTGACTGTTTTTAAGTCTTTCATTGAAGAATATGCGCGATATAAAAACATATATGCAGCATAAAATGGCATGACAAAAGCCCAGCCGCGCAGCAGCAAAGCGATAGGCGCAATTTGGTCATCTGTGAACTTGCCAGCAGAATATAAGCCAATCAAGTTGCTTGCACAAACGAAGACTAAAGCTGCCATCGGAATTATTAGCATGAATGTTGAACGCAAGCCTGAAAGCACATTCTTCTTATAGCCTTGCACGTCCCCGCGCGATGTGCATTCGCTCATTTCTGTAAACATTGCAGTAGAAAGCGCAACGCACAAAACGCCATATGGGAACTGGTACCACATCCAAGCATATTGAATTGAAGATGGACCATTGTCTGCAACAACAAGAGCGCATGAATTCATAAAGCTCAAAGCAATTAAATTGATGCATGTGCAAATGATAGCTGGCAAAGCAAGCTTGACAGTATCACGCAGGCCTTCGCCCTTGAAATTTATATACGGGCGAATTTTGAATCCTGTTTTTATGAGTTTTGGAACTTGAATAAATGCCATAATAGCAATTGATAAGGTTACGCCGATAGCAATCCAAGTGTTGCCCCATGATGTATTAGCGCTTATAAGCGGATATCCAAAAAAAGTGATAATTGATATGATATTCATGAACACAGAGCTAATGGCAGGCCAAAAATATTCACGCTCTGCATTAAGCAAGCCGCTAAAGACTGCGCTCATTCCATAAAAGACAATTTGGAAAGCAAAAAAGCGGAAGAAAAATACTGCTTGTTCGACTGTGGCGTCGCTCGCCTTGCTGAAAAGCGACTGCGTCACCATGACTTGCGGTGCAAAAATTGAAGCCAAAACAGCAATAATTCCCAAAACTAAAACAGCAACAGAAAGCAAATTGTTTGCATAAAGTGCGCCTTCCTTCCTGCCGCGAACATTGCGCTGTTGCAGATAGATTGGTAAAAATGCTGTGCTTAAAATTCCGCCAGCAACAAGCTCATAAATCATATTTGGCAAGTTGTTTGCCAAGGCATAACCAGCAGCCAAAACAGTATTGCCAAAAGCATAAGCCATTGCCCATGTTCGTACAAAACCTGTGATTCTTGAAATTAATGTGCAGATTGACATTGTTGCAGTAGATTTTGCAACAGATTTGCCTTGTTGTGTTTCTTGCGCATTTTCAGCGGCGCTGTGTTCTAATTTGTTTTCATTCATAAAAAGTATGGTAACGCCACGGATGCATTTGCGGTAAAACTTCCATCAATAATTCAAGCAAAGGTACAATAGTTAAGGCAAAACGGATGCGATTTTTTGGGGATAATTAAATGAATGATGATAGACTTCTTAAAACTTTTTTAGACCTTGTGCAAATTGATAGCCCATCAAAACAAGAAGCAGATGTTGCAAATTATTGTGCGCATGTGCTTGAAGACTGCGGCTGCAAAGTGAAATTTGACACTGGCGGAATTGAGGCAGGATCGAACACTGGCAATTTATATGCATATTTGCCAGGCACAATGGATGGCTGCATAGTGATGACAGCTCACATGGACTGCGTTGTGCCATGTGAAAATGTTAAGCCTGTCATCAAGGATGGCATAATTTATTCAGATGGCAGCACTGTCTTGGGTGGAGATGACAAAGTTGGCATTGCAAGCATTTTAGAAGCTGTGCGCTGCTGTGCTGAAAGTGATACTCCACACAGAAGCATCAAAGTTATATTTACAGTCCAAGAAGAGATTGGCTGTTTTGGCTCGAAGGCATTTAATGTGCCTGACTTTTTTAATGGCGAGCCTTGCTATGTTTTTGATATGGATGGCAAGCCTGGATGCATTGTTTGTGGCGCTCCATATCATTACACTTTTGAAGCAAAATTTATTGGCAAAGCATCCCATGCTGGAGTTGCTCCAGAAAAAGGAATAAATGCAATTGCTGCAGCAGCCTGCGCCATCAATGCAATGAATGAACAGGGCATTCTTGGCAGAGTGAAAGAAAATTGCGCATCGAATGTTGGAACAATTGAAGGCGGCAGCAGAGATAATATAATTCCTGATTGTTGCAAGCTCACAGGTGAGTGTCGCGCTGTAAACAAAGATGATGTTGAAGAAGTTAAAGCGGCCATGACAGCTGCGCTAAATAATGCAGCAAACAAACATGGTGCAAAAGTTGAAATTGATTGGCAATTGGAATATCCAGGCTTCATGTTGAGCGAAGATGATGAAACTGTACAACTATTTTATAAAGCTGCGCGCGAAGCCAGACTGCAACCCTCTTGTGAAGTTTCTGCAGGTGGAAGCGATGCAAATGTCTTTGCCGCTAAGAATACTTCCCCATGTGTTGTTGGGACTGGAATGACAAACTTCCATTCTTTAGATGAACAATTGTCAATAGAAGACTTGAACAATACAGCTAAGCTTGCATATGCACTAGCCTGCTGCAAAGAGTAATAATGCCAAGAGAAATTAAAAGCGATCAAAGCCAAGATATTGCTCAATTTAAAGCGCCTTTGCGCGAATATGCGCTTTATTTAAAGGTTGAGCGCAACTTGTCTGAAGCTAGCGTTGAAAATTATAGCCGCGACCTTCATGACTACTTTGCTTTTATGTGCTCAAATGGAATTAATGAGCTCTCTGGAATTAGCCGTGAAAATATTACTGACTATATTCAAGATTTATATATGCGCAAATATGCACCAAGCAGCATTGAGCGACACGTCGCGGCAATAAAAGGCTTTCATAAATTTTGTGCGACAGAAGGCATGACAAAAAGTGATCCAGCAAATGCTGTGCCTTTGCCAAAAGTGCCAAACAGACTGCCAGAAAATATATCAATAGAACAGATTTCTGCATTGCTTGATCAAACATTTCCTGCAAGCCCAAGCGGCATTCGCGACCATGCAATTTTGGAAGTCTTATATGGCTGTGGCTTGCGCGTAAGCGAACTTGTAAGCTTAGAGTTTGACTCGCTTTTACTTGATGATGACTTATTGCGAATTTTTGGCAAAGGTCACAAAGAGCGCATTGTGCCTTGCATTGGCTCTGCGCGCAAAGCTTTAGATGAATATCTTTTAAATGCTCGCCCCTATTTGCGCACAAAGGAAAGACTTTCTCAAGATGCACATGCAATATTTTTGAATGCGCGCGGCGGTCGCATAACAAGACGCAGCGTTTGTTCAATAGTAGAAAAATATGGTCGCAATGTTGGATTACAAGGCTTACACCCGCACACTTTGCGACATAGCTTTGCAACGCACATGCTTGAAGGCGGTGCAGACTTGCGCGCATTGCAAGATATGCTTGGGCATTCAGATATTTCAACAACGCAAATTTATACTCATGTTAATCGCGAACATATTCGCGAAGAATATTTATCAACTCACCCACGCGCACGCGAATAAAAAAATGTGCCCGCGGTGCTTAGCAGGCACATTTAAAATCTCAAACTATCTATTGAAGCTAAGCTTTAAGCTTGAAGCGTCTATTCATCACCTGAATCTTGCCCACCAGATGTATCTTCTTCACTTTTATCCTTTTTCCAATGAGCATAAAGTGTATAAGAACTCTTCTTTACATTCACAACCTTTGAGCCGCCGCTCTTTGCTGTATACCAACCTTTAAATGTATATCCATCACGCGTTGGAATGCAAGAAGATGTGTTGTCAAACAAATTCTTAGTTAAAGTTTGTTTGCCATCAAGCTTTCCACCATTTCCATTAAATTTAACTTTGGAATATACCTTCACGACAAACTTGTCTTTTACAGTTTTGCCATTACGCCTAATCTTTGCTGTGATTGTTGCTTTACCAATCTTTTTGGCTGTAATCTTGCCTGTTGAACTAACAGTTGCAACAGACTTCTTGTTGCTATAAAACTTCACATGCTTATATGTTGTGATAGAACCAGTAGCAAAGCCCTTGGCTTTTGAATAAACTTTTGTTGTTAAAGTTTTTGTTTTGCCAAGCTGCACGCTTCCGCTTTTACCTTGCTTGATTTCAATTTTCTTCAATCTTATATATTTATTGTCTGTATTTGGATCTGTTGGATCCCAGCTGCTATAGCTCCTGCCACTAACTTTATGAAACTTTGGCTTGCCCAAAGGTGTTGGAGCATTATCAGAAAGATGGATTTTTGTGCCAGTTTTGCAATTATCATAAATCCATTTTGCGTCTACTGTAGCTAGGCGCACACAACCATGAGAACATCTTGTACCAAGATTGTTATATTGGTCTGTGCTTTGTGTTTTTGGGCTTTGTTCAAAATACCAAACAGAATGGAACAAGCAATTATTTGCAATATATGAACAATATTGCGCATAAACATCGCCTTTCATCTTCAGCCAACGATATTTTGATCCTACTTTATATGTACCATGTGGACTTGATGTTCCAACAGCACCAGGAGAACAAAGCATCGCACGAAATGCTTTCCACTTTCCAGCTTTCTTTTTATAAATTGTAACAACACACTTTTTTGTGTTCACTTCGATCTTATATTTTGGAGTGGCTGCATAAGCTTCATTTTGCGCAACCGCTTCAATAGCAAAATAAGCTCCAAATGAAAGAACAAAAGCGCAGAGCAAAGTAACAATTCGTTTTGAAAGACTTGTTTCCATTTTCAATCCTTTAATTTTTATCAATAAAAAACCCAATTGCAAATAATACCTATTTACTATGAAAAAGAAGGCAGAAATTTATGTTTATTCGTCTGAGTCTATCTCTTCACGGCTATCGAACAAATCATTTGGCGCAACGCGGATGTCTTTAAAGCCAAGCCAACGCATTGCATCTGCTGTTCTGTGCGGAATTGTTAAGTCATCTTGAAATTGCCCGCAATATTCCAAAGCTTGTACAACAGTCACGCTATGATATAGATCCATCATTGTGTCAACGTCTGGAACAGATGGCAAAAACAGAGCTGGAATACCAAGGCGCTGAGCCTTTTGAATATATGCTGGTAAAACAGTCAAGCCATCCTTGTTATAAAAAACGCCAGTATGATCAAACTTTGTATCCTTTGTCCATCCAACAATACTTACACCCATCTGCTGGTCAGGAGACAAAACAATTCCGCCGCCATCAACACTCAAAAGATATTCCAAACGCTCAAAGCCTTCTATAACAATTGGCGTTGATAAAGCAGGCATATCACAACCCATGCTCAAGATTGTGTCATAGCCTTGTTCCCACACTTTATTGAATGCACAATTGTAATGTTCGTCAAAGCTTGCACCATCGTCTTGAATGAATTTAATTTCTTGTGGCCAGCTGCCGCTTTCTGCAAAAAGGTTTTTCATTTCTTCACACTGTGCGCCTGGTGAAGAAATAATAATGTCGTAAGAATTTTGTTGCTTGCGGCTCTTCAGAATTTTTGCAGCATCACAACAAATTTCAACAACATCAAAAAGCATACAATGATACAAATGCGAAGCATGTTCAGGCTTTAGCTTGCCATCTTTGATAGGAGTTAAACGCGTTTTGACTTTGCCCGCTTGTGGCACCTTGCTAAATAAAAGAATTGCATTTTTACTCATTGCTTCCTCCCCAACAAAACGCGCGGCTTATCATTCAAATCATTAATTATCTGAATATCTTGCAATCCATCTTGCCGTGCTATATCACGCGCTGCATCAAGACATGTTTCATGCAGCTCAACAGCAAAAAATGCACCATTTTTTAGAAGTGGCAAAGCTTCATTGATTAACCTGCGGAAGAAGTCTAACCCATCTTCACCACCATCTAAAGCTAAATGCGGCTCAAAACTAGCAACTTCATTTGGCAAGTCATTCATAACAGCACTTGGAATATATGGCGGATTGCTTATCAATGCATCAAAGCTACCTTCAATTCCAGCAACGCAATCTGTCTTTACAAGCTGAACTTTTTCTTCAAGATTCAACGCTTCAATATTACGAGCAGCGCACGAATAAGCCTCATCTGAAATATCTGTAGCTATAACATGTGCGCCAGTCTCTTTCGCAATTGATAAAGCAATGCAGCCTGTGCCACAACCAACTTCCAAAACATTGCTATTTTCATCAAGACTCATTGCGTCAATAAGTGATTGCACTAAAATTTCTGTTTCAGGGCGCGGAATTAAAACACCTTTTTGTGTGCGCAAAACAATATGTCTGAATCCTACTTCACCTGTAACATATTGCAGCGGCTCGCCATTGCCGCGGCGAATTAAACCTTCGCGAATTACCGCGCGTTCTTGCTCAGAAACTGGTTTATCAAAATATGCATATATTTGCACTCTTGACATATTTAAAGCAGAGGCGATGAGCCACTCCGCGCTTAAGCGCGGATTTTCATCGCCATGAGCTTGCAAATATCCAATGCAATATTCGCGAATTTTTTGTATTGTCCAAACTTCTGACACAGCTATTATGCAGTTGCAGCAGCCAAGCGTTCTGCTCTATCAGCAGCTGCCAAGTTTTCAATCAAGTCGCCAAGACCGTCACGATTCAGTACGCCATCATATGTTCCATCATATCCAATGCGATGATCTGTAACCCTATCCTGAGGCCCATTATATGTACGAATTTTTTCGCTGCGGTCGCCATGGCCAATTTGGCTGCGGCGTTCTTCACCCAAAGCAGCTTGTTGTTCTGCAAGCATTTTGTCATAAAGACGCGCACGCAACACTTGCATCGCAGCTTCACGGTTTTGAATTTGTGACTTTTGGTCTTGAGACTGAACAACAAGGCCTGTTGGCAAGTGAGTAATGCGAACAGCAGAATCTGTAGTGTTGACGCACTGACCACCAGGGCCGCCCGCTCTGTAAACATCAATGCGCAAATCTTCTTGTTTGATATCAACTTCAACATCGTCAGCTTCTGGCAAAACAGCAACTGTCGCAGTTGAAGTGTGAATGCGCCCTTGGCTTTCTGTTTTTGGAACACGCTGCACACGGTGCACGCCGCTTTCAAATTTCATTGAGCTATAAACTTTATCACCCAAAACTTTGAATTCAATTTCTTTGAAGCCACCTTGTTCTGAAGTGCTTGTGCCAATAACTTCAACTTTCCAGCCGCGGCTTTCAGCATAGCGTTCATACATCCTGTATAAATCACCAGCAAAAATTGCAGCTTCATCGCCGCCAGCACCAGCACGAATTTCAACAATAATATCTTTTTCATCATTTGGGTCGGCTGGCAAAAGCATGAATTTAATCTCTTCTTCCAAAGGAGGAATCTGTTCTTCTAAAGAAGAGATTTCTTCTTGAGCAAGTTCCTTTAAGTCTGGGTCGCTTTCTGTCTTAAGTTCATCTTTTGCAGATGCAAGTTGATCATGCAAAGAAATATATTTATGAGCAGCTGCAACAAGCTCTGCCTGGTTTGAATGTTCTTTTGCCAAGCGAGTATATTCTTTTTGATCTGCCAAGACTTCTGGGTCGCCAAGCTTTTTTTCTAGTGCTTCATAAGCTTCAATAATTTTTTCAAGTTTTGAATACATTTTTTATTTCACGTCGATTCTTAATAGTTTGCGTATAATTCCATCTTTCAAATTTGCCAATGTAATTATTATGCAAGCTATAAGCCAGACTTGCGCTGCTGAGATTGCACGCAAGTGATAGCAACAACGCCAACAATGTCTGCAGCATAGCAGCCACGGCTCAAGTCGTTGACAGGCTTTGCTAAACCTTGAGTGATAGGACCAAAAGCATCCGCATGGCCAAGGCGTTGTGTGAGTTTATAACCAATATTGCCAGCATCCAAATTTGGGAAAATCAAAACATTTGCTTTACCAGCAACATCAGAATTTGGAGCTTTTGATGCGCCAACTTCTGGAACAATTGCTGCATCAAGTTGCAATTCACCATCGAGCATTAAATCTGGTGCCTTTTCTTTTGCAAGAGCTGTTGCTTCTTGAACAAGGCTTACCTGTTCGCTTTTTGCAGAACCGAATGAAGAATATGAAAGCATTGCAACCTTTGGCTTTGCCTCGCACAAAGCTTCAAAAGTGCCAGCAGATGCAATTGCAATTTCACTCAATTCATCTGCATTTGGATATTGATTCAATCCACAATCGCCAAAAATGAATAATCCATTTTCACCATATTCACAATCTGGCACGTCCATAACAAAAACAGAGCTAACAAGTTTTGTACCAGGAGTAGTTTTTAAAATCTGCAAGCATGGGCGCAATGTGTCTGCTGTGCTATGACAAGCGCCGCTAACCATGCCATCTGCATCGCCCATATAAACCATCATGACACCATAATATGTAACGTCTTTCACAAGTTCTAAGGCTTGCTCATAAGTCATGCCCTTTTTCGCACGAAGCTCAGCTAACTTTTCAGCATAGCTTTGTGCCTTGTCGCTTGTTGCTGGATCAATGCATTGCATTCCATCCAAAGAAATGCCATGTGCTGCAAGCTCATCTTCAGAGCCCAAAACGCAAATTTCCGCGATTCCTTCATCAACCAGAGTGCGCGCTGCTTGGAGCGTGCGAACATCTGAACCTTCAGGCAGCACAATAGTTTGTTTGTCGGCTTTTGCTCGTGCAAAAGCGCGTTGCAAGAATTCACTCATGTGGATTCCTTCCTAATATGCTAATTGAATTTAAATATTTTCTGCGCTAAATGATAACCCACCAGCGTTAGCTTGTCGCCTGCCTTGCTAGGCATATGAACGCAACAGCCCATAAAACTTCGGCGGATACGCTTATATGTTTCAATATCATGCTCGCGAAGATATTTCCAAGCATGTTCGCGCAATTCTTCTTTGTCTTCACGTTCAGAAAGCATTGAAAATACTGAACAGATTGTTAGCATCATCCGCAAATAACTCATCATATATGCGCGGAGCTTTTTGCTTGATACATCTTCATAAAGTTTGAATGCATCAATCATAATTTTTGTGATGCGAATTTGCTGTTCAATTCTGCTAACCATAACAGATTCATTGACACTTTGATCTTCCCTACCAATAAAGTAGCGATATAAATCAACATCTAAATAATAAATGCGTTTGCAGCTTGGCAGTGGAACATAAGCAAAAATGTTGTCTACATAAAATGTGTGGCGAGGCAAATTAAGCCCACTTTTGCGCAGCATGTCTGTGCGATAAATTATCGAATGCATCAAAATATATTGCGATGATTTGAAATGCCCAATTTCATCCCAGCCAAAAACTTTATCAATAGGCAATGCATGGCGGTAATGCATTACATTTTGCTTGCCATCTGCAACATGTTCATAAACATAATTAACCAAAAGCAGGTCAAGCGGGTTATTTGAAAATGAACGCAAGGTCTTTAAAGCTTTGCAGTTGGCTTCATTATCTAGCCAGTCATCGCTATCAACAACTTTAAAATATGTGCCAGTTGCATGAGCCAAGCCCTTCATAACAGCAGCTCCATGCCCGCCATTTTCCTGATGAAGAGCGCGAATAATATTTGGATATTTAGCTTCCCAATCTTTAGCTTTTTGAAGAGTGTTGTCTTTAGTGGACCCGTCATCAACGATGAGGATTTCAATGTCTTTGGATGAACAATCCAAAATGGACTGAATGCATTTATCCATGTATTCTGCAGAGTTATAACATGGAATTACATATGATATGAGTTTAGCGTCGTTTTTCATGACGCCATTATACCCCGAATTTATATTTTACAAGCGGCCAAAGACCTTAACGCCTGCGCTGCGGCTTGTAAAGATCCAGTGCTGACGCACATAGATTTCTTCATTACTTGCAGCAAATGGCCTTCTTACTGATGGAGACTTGCGAGGGTGCGAGCTTGCAGTTTGTTTTGTAGCGCAGCGCCGCGTTGGAGTAGCTGTTCTTTTTTGCACGGCTCAGTCCTTTCACTTGAGCGAACCTTGAACCGATGAGTCGAAACTACTTCTTCCCTCTTGGCTTATCGCTTGGAACCGCTAAATCAAAGGGTATGCGATTTTGTGCGACAAGCTGTGTTGTTGCCATAACGACGAATGTGTTGAAGTTCAAACCTAAAGCTTCGAGCTTTTTGCTTGCCTCCTTCTTCAAGTCGTCGTCCATACGAATTGTTGTCGACTTCATCATAATTAATGCCCTTGCTGCGTTTATAGTGTGTTTATATGTCTAGTAGACTTCATTTAGGCGTATATATAATAGCATATATATTGCAAATAGACATATAAAATTCAAAATTTTTTGGATTTTCTTTCAAATTCAGGCTTGCAAGATTAAAAACGAAAGTTCAAAGGCAATAAAAAAGCGGGAGCCCCGCCAATCAAGGACTCCCGCTTAAGCTTAAATGCTTCTGGATTTATATGCTGTGAATATGAATGCTACTTTATTTTCACAAATCTCTTTGTGCTCCAAGCGCTGTAATATTTCTTAGCGCCAACAACTTTGTACGCGCGAACTTGTACATAATAGCGCTTACCATTTTGCAGCTTTTTTATTGTTGAAGTTTTTGCACCAGCCTTTTTCACATTATATTTTTTAGCATTTTTCATATTCTTCTTTAAGCTATAGCGAATCTGGACGCCACTCCTTTGGGTCTTGGCTTTCTTCCAGGTAAGTTTTGCTTTGTTATTGCCGCAAGCTTTAACTTTTAACTTTAAGACTTTTGCAGGAACAATCTTGTAGTTTGCAACAGCTTTACCCATATAATTGCCATTGCCTATTACTGTCACAACATATGTACCAACCTTTTTGCCGCTATTAATATTGGCAATATAATCAACTCCAGCTTTTAAAATTTTGCCGTTCAAAATAACAGCTTTAATTGACGGCATTTTCGCTTTGCCATTGTATGCATATTTATATTTAGAAAGCATTACTTTTGCTTCTGTTATAGGCATTGTCTTAGCAATTGCTGTCCACTTAGCTTCCAGAATAATATTCTTTGTGACTGCTTCATTAAAATCATATTGCTCGCCATTCAAAAACCATCCATTGAATTCATATCCATCGCGAACAGGATCATTAGGCTTTGCAACGCATGAACCTTCTTCAACAATTTGACCATCAATAGCGATATTATCACCTGCGAAAAAGTCCACAATGCAATCAGTGCTCTTAGCCTTATATATTGCTTCTAAAACAACATCAGCAGATGCCATCTTGAAGCTTGTTTCTTCTGAATATATATCTGCAAGTTCAACATTGCCAGATACAACTTTCCATGAATCAAATTCCAAGCCATCCTTCGCTTTATTAGCCTTTATTATGACTTCATTCCCGCAGGCAGCACTGCTAATTTTGTTGCCATTTGCATCAAGTGCTCTGCCAGATGTAATAGAAATTGCATACGTCTTTTCTATCAGATATACATATTCAGCAACCTGCGTTTGCCTATTGCCAACTTTTGCATAAACATACAAAGTGCAAGACTTATCTATATTTATTGCTTCAGAATATTTAGAATAATCGTTTTCACTTGGACGCTGCGCACCATCTGAAGCGATAGCATAATAAATTTGAACATCGCTTGCATCTTCCCATCCAGAACCTGCAACAAGCGCAACACTTTGCCCTTCTTCATACGTGCCAGCCCTTAAGCTAAGTTTTGGTGCGCCAAGATTTTGTAAAGTGAAAGTGCGACTAATTTCATGTTCAGTTCCAGCATTATCAGTAAAGCAGCCCAAAACAACAAATGAACCAGATGTCATTGCATAATCAACATTAGATATATCCCAAGTAATATTTGCAGAATAAGCTTCCTCATTTTTCAATTTGTAACTAACAGTACTTGGAAGATAATTTTTACAATCACTTGCTTGCACAATAGATACATCAGATAAGTCTGTTATAAGCTCACCATATCGCGTATCTGATTCAGTAGTAACCAGCCATGAAACTTCAACAGTGCCCGATTTAACAATAATAGAATTTGCTGTACTGCCATTAATTGTTGCATCGATTTTATCTGCAAAAGCATATTGCAAACTGCTGCCAGGAAGCTTCATCTTTATTGTCGCTTTATATGTCGCATCGCCTTCAACTTCTGTGCCAACGCTGCTGCCATCTGCACTTTCCCATGTAATTTCAATTCCGCTATTAGCATCTGTTGTTATGTCACGCTTTGTATCAACGGAAATTGTTGCTAAATTAAGCTTCGATGGAAAAGTGCTGCCTATGCTCAAATTATCTATTTCAAGATCTAGCTCACAAGCGCATGGTTCATATATTGCTTTTAATTCAATATTACTTCCCACATTAGAAATTGTGACAATTTTGTCATTGGAAGAAATTCTTGCATTATTAGGGATATCTTCCCAACCAACAAAATTCCAACCGCTTATTTCTGGCGCTTTCACCACAGCAGACTTTCCTTCTTCTATCTGCTGCCCAAGTGAAGCTATTTCATGATTTGAATCATTAATGTCAAGCCCAGTTGCTTTCACAAGGTATAAAGCAGCTTGAGGTTTGTCATAAATCACAGTAAATGTAAAAAATAAATCAGAATAATCATAAGAAGCAACAATATCACTTACTTTAAAAGCGCCCAAAGATGAAGATTCAATATTGATTGTTGGACAAATTGATATTGAATCATCTGGCAAATCAAAACCATAATAAGTAAGAATAAAATTGTCTATCCTTAATTTATATGTAGCTTTTTTCTGTATGACATTTCCAGCTGAATCTGTAATATCTTCTACAGTGCGCTCTGTCACGCCTGCGCTGCTTTCAATCCAAATTGCACTAGGCTCAATAGCTGCTCTGTTTTCATCTTTCAAAGTCAAAGATGAAACAGGATTGCTGCTTAAATAATGCGTATAGCTGCCGTCAGTTTTGTCACTTGCCAAGCTTTCCCATGTATTTGTCTCCCCTAAAGTCAAAGATACTTCTTTAACAGGGTTTGGATAATAAGCTGTGGCTTGTGTATCTTGTGCTGGCATTGTAAAGGTCGTGTAATAGGATGTAGGAATTCGAGTTATTCCATCTTCTGTAACAAGATTCCACCAAGATGGCCACTTCCCATCCGTATTTGCATATTGCGATGTTTCAACTTGAACAACAGAGCCAGCTTTGCCTTTCACAGTTGAAGTCTTATTATCACCCCACTTAAGAGTGATTGTTGTATAAGCAGGATAATGCGGATAAACATATACATCGTTTCCTGGCATATTGAATGAAGTTGAGCCTTTGGTGTCTGGATATAACCTGCTTGTTCCAGTAAGCCCGATGACAGTCCACCAATCAGGCTCTAAATAATTATCTTCATAATCTGATGCTTTTAGCTCAACTTCTTCGCCATAAGCAATAGTGGAAACATTAGCTTTATCAGCCGCAGAATAGCAAGTTAATTTATAAGTGGATGGAGTATTTGTTAGATATAGATAATTGCCGCTAAGATTTACAGAATAAATTGGATTATCTGAAAAAACTACATCTTTATACGTGTTTGAAATATTGCTAACAAAAGCCTGATTGCCGCTTATTCTTCTATTTCCAGAAGAATAGCCTTCAATAGTCACGCCAATGCGACTGCCAGCAGCAAGCAATTTATCTCCGCCACCGCCACATGCATTTTGGTCACCTTTCATTGAAAGATTGCTTGCACTGCCATTTGCTGTGTTGTCATAAATAGAAATCTTATTTGCAAGCTCAAAGGCATAATAGCTTGAATTATTGCAATAGACTCCGCCGCCTTTTGCACTAGCTGTATTACTATATACAGCAAGATCTTTCAAATAAAGCTCGTCGCTGAACCAAATTCCAGCACCAGCATTTGCTTTATTCCACATAATTCCACTGCCAGATGTTGAATTGACAGTTAAGTTATAACAGGAATAAATTCCGCCACCGCTGCCAGAAGCAGTATTGTCGCTGACACTAGACGAATCCTTCATCGTAACAACAGTGTCATCATCATTGTTATAAATTCCGCCACCGCTGCCAGATGCTTCATTTTTCTTAATCAAAGAAGAAACCAAGTTGATGGAACATTCATCATCATTTATATAAATGCCAGCTCCATTTACAGCCTTATTTTCTTTTATATAAGACCAACTTGCATTAACGGTTGCAACATCATTTAAATAGATGCCACCGCCGTCACCTTTAGCAGTATTATTTGAAATCTCTGAATTTGATAAAAGATTATATACTGAGCCGTCATAACAATCATAAATGCCAGCGCCGTCGCCGCTTACTGTGTTTCCAGAAATTGTGGAATTATTCTTTAATGTAATTGTCCCATTAGCCGCGTTGTCGTAAATTCCGCCGCCATCACCATAGTCAACATTATTAGAAGAAATATGCGACGAATCAAGCGTGATTACTGTTCCGTCATCATTTATATAAATGCCGCCGCCGTCACCAGATGGTGTGACATATCCTGAAGGATTAAGAAATTCCGACTTATTCTTAGTAATTGATGAGTCTTTAAGATTCACCGTTGCGCCATCATCTAAATAAAGGCCAGCGCCATCGCCTTCTGCAGTATTGCTTGCAATCGATGCTCCATCAAGTTCAATGCTCGTTCCATCGCAATTATTATAGATGCCACCGCCGTCGCCATCTCTTGCTTCATTTGAAGAAATATTGCCAGCCTTTTCAAGCATTATCTTTGCGCCGGATGCATTGCAATAAATTCCGCCGCCATCATCTGCTTCATTGTAATCTATTGTTCCAGTTGTAACTTTTACTTTAGCATTGCTGCCATCGATATAAATTCCGCCGCCTTCATCGTCTGCGTCATTGCCATTTATGTCGCTTTTGCCATCTTTAATTTCAACAAGACAGTTTGAGCCATCCATATAAATTCCGCCGCCGTCACTTGCAGCGTCATTAAGCATTATTGTGCTGTCTTCATCCAAATAAAGCTTGCCATTGCTGCCGTCCATATAAACGCCGCCGCCATTTTCTGCAGACCTATTAGCATCAATGATAGTTCTATTTTTTAGCGATATAGTGCAGTCATCGCCATCGACATAAATTCCAGCGCCATCATTTTCTGAATGATTTTCTGTAATTTGTGCACCAGACATTTCAAGCGTGCAATTGTCGCCGCGCAAGTTGATACCTGAACCAAAGCCCCAAGTGCTATCAACAGTGCTATGCGATTTGTCACTAACATTGCCAACAATTGTTACATTATTCAGATAGACTATTGCATTATCGCCATAAACATCTATGCCGCCAGCACTTGTTCCAGCACCACCAGTAATAAGCCCGCCAAATTGATATTTATCGCCCTTGTCTTCATCGAATTGCCAAAAGAAAAACTGGTCATTTCTGCCAAGGTGATAATAATATTCAGAGTCAGTGCCGCCATTTATAGTAAGCGTTGCATTTTTGCACACGTCTATTACATTTCCATCGTAATAGCCAAACCATAAATCATCATCATCGCCTGTTCCAACCAAATGGCGGTCAAGAACATGGCCATGCAAATTAAGAGTGTAATTACGCCCTTTAGGAATTTCTATAATGAAATCTTCAGTGTTCCAGTCGCCAAGCATATCGATTGTAACATCCGCTTCAAGATCTTCGGCATCATCAAAAAGATCTTCCAGATCTGTATAAGTCTTCGTGATTGTCTTTCCACCAGACACATATGTTAGCGTGCCGGTATTGGAATATGTATGAGGCGTTTTTGTTGAATAAGCAACAGCATATACAGATGCAAGCGCACTTATAAGCACTGCAGCAACAATTACTGCAACAATTCGAATGTTAAATTTGCAAAACTTTGACTTCATAGATGTTCCTCCGCAATTACGCGAATTCGCCGCAAAAAAATATCAAAGCATGATTATATGATAAAAAGTCGCCCAAAAGTAATGGATGAGCAACTTATCGCCTTGCATAGCGCATGGGGCTATAAATTTTTCGAGATTAATGTTTATGAAATAAGATGGCGCGCCCGGCAGGATTCGAACCTGCGACCAATGGCTTAGAAGGCCACTGCTCTATCCCCTGAGCCACGGGCGCGTTTTGCAGTGTGATATTTTAACACCAAGTGCTGTATTAGTGAAACTCACAATCGCAGAGTTCGGCAAAGTATCTTGCAAGTTCATCAAAATCGTCCAAAGCAAACACAGGTTTGCCTTCTGCAGCAACTTGATGAGCAAATTCTTCATTATCTGTTATAAGGGCAATGCGTTCTTCAGGATTTAGCTTTAGACCGCGGCCATTCGCAACGCGGTTAACCTCCACAGCGCCTTCAGCTTCGCTCCGAAACCCTTCAACAATAACCATGTCGACTTCATCTGCAATTTCTGCAATTAATTCTTCACGCGTTGCTTCACACTGCGGAGTACTTTTGAAGATGGCATATTGCATGCTACTTGACAGGATGACCGGGTTTGCGCCTGCATGTGAATATTTCCACGAGTCTTTGCCAGGAACATCAACGCCATCATCCACATGGCCATGATGCTTAATTATGCCAACATTGATTCCGGAGTCTGTAAGGCGCTTTACAACTTCAACAAGAACTGTAGTTTTGCCGCTGTTTGACCAGCCTGTCACAGTAACATGCTTAACCATTATTCGCCCATTCGCTTTAACAGGTATGGAATTTCAGTTTCAAAATCAACGCCATACCAATTATGCTCTTCATTTTCAACAGTTTTCAAAATGCTTTGCACAGTATAATCTGCAGCAATAGCGAGCGAATCTTTCAAATTTCTTCCATTCATTAAAGCACCAACCGCTGTTGAACTAAAGACGTCGCCCGTTCCATGGAATCTTGCGTCGACCAAGTCATTGAAATATGTGAAATATTCGCCAGTTTCACTATCATAGCCCATTACGCCGCACTTGCTTGGGTCAAAACCAACGCCAGTAATGACAGCTTTCTTTGCGCCAAGCCCACACAAACCTTGCAGCATGTCTTTGATGTAATCTTCACTATATCCACTTTCAACATATTCAGTGCCAAGCATAAATGATGCTTCTGTAATATTTGGAACAATAATGTCTGCCTTCGCGCAAACTGTCGCACCCATAGCGCGTGCAAATTCAGGGCTGAATCCAGGATATAGCTTACCAAAGTCTGCCATTGCTGGGTCAACAAAAATTAAAGTATTATCATCACGATGAGCATCAAAGAATTTGCTCACAAGTTCAAGCTGTTCAAAGCTTCCAAGATAGCCTGTATAAATTGCGTCAAAGTGAATGTCTTGCTTTTTCCATTCGTCGCTAATTGGCTTTATCTGGTCAGTCAAGTCTTTGAATGTAAAGCTGCTAAAAGCTGTATGTGTTGAAAGCACTGCTGTTGGGACAATTGCACATTCCACACCCATTGCAGAAATTATTGGCAAGGCAACCGTTAAAGAACACTTGCCCACACATGAAATATCTTGAATGCTAACAATTCGCTTCATCATCTTCTCCTAATTGTTTATATCTTGTTTTTAGCAAATAAAATTGCAATATTTGTAATTCCTAGTTATTTGCTAAGATATAAATTACTATACATAAGTAAGTTTTGCAATAGACTATGCATTATATTCGTCATAAACACTCTGCAAAAAGCTAGTGCCCTTCTTTGGTTCATTCTTTGGAAGTTCAATTCCTGCTTTTTCTGCAGCGTCGCGACATTTGATGTAATAAGCCATATTATGGCCAAGGTTGCGCATTGTGCACATTCCCTCTTCGTCTTTTGCTGTAAGTTCTGGAGTTGGTGCAGCATGAACCATGTTCCAATAAACAGAAGATATGATTGGCATTTCCATGATTGTGAAATACTTGTTCAACTGGTCAAATGTTGCTGTGCATCCACCGCGCCTTGCTGAAACAACAGCAGCGCCAGGCTTCATGAAGAAGTCACTTCTTTTTCCAGAATAAAATGCTCTATCCATAAAGCTTGTTAGCGCACCAGAAGCTGCTGCATAATGAACAGGCGACCCAAAAACATAGCCGTCATATTCGCCAGCAATTTTATTAAATTCATTCACACTATCTTCATAGACGCATTTACCAAGCTTGCGGCAAGCCCCACAACCTTGACAACCAATAATTGCTTTGTTGCCAATCCAAAAATCTGAGCATTCAATGCCGTCTTCTTCCAAAGCACTTTTAACTTCATCAAGAGCGCGTTTTGTATTGCCATTCTTATGTGGGCTACCATTAACAAGCAAGACTTTCATTTGTTCCTCCGTTTGACTGAATGCTTTATGCAAAATCTTGGCAAATATACAAAGAAAGCTCCCGTAAAGGAGCCTTCTTGAATTTCGATGGAGCGGCGGACGGGACTCGAACCCGCAACAACTAGCTTGGAAGGCTAGGGCTCTACCAATTGAACTACCGCCGCGTAACAGTCGAACACTTTACCACAAAATCTATAATGTGCAAAATAGATATTTGTAAGTGTTACCAAGTGGAAACATAAAATGCAGCCGATTAAATTTGTCAAGCTTGCTATAAGCTTTCCAGAATTTAGCGGCCATCATTTCTGTAGCATTTTACTTATCCATTAATTTGTTGAAGTAGGCAAGAATGGAACCAAAGCATCAGCCAAACTATGAATGTTGCGCGATTGGATATAAACAGTTCCATTCCCGCTAAATTCATTTACAACACCTTCACCTGTTTTGAATCCAAATGTTCCTGAAGCAATCTTGAGTTCATAACTCAATGTATCTTCCCAAGCAACAACATGTTCATTATCAATTTTGATTGGGTGTTGTTCATCTATATGAATTTCCATAATATCGCCAAATGCACTAGCTAATATATCACCAGTGCCCCTTGTGTGCATAATGAACAATCCACCAGTTTTACCCAGTAGCGCTTTGCCTAAAGTCTGCTTTTTTATTTCATATTCAACACTTTTATCACAAGCTACAAAAGAACCATCGTTCAGATAATATTGCTTAGAACCATTCGCTTTTAGATTGATAATCTTTCCTGGTATAGAAGGCGCAATTCCTAAAGTAGCGCCGTCCGCATCTCCTGTAGCTTCAGTAATGAATATACTTTCACCAGAAGATATACTTCTTCCAATAGCGCCTAATATTCCTCCAAGTCCTTTTTGATTGCTATTCATTTTTCCTTCAATGGATACTTGTGACATATAGGCCATAGAGCCTCTTTCAATCATGACCTTTTCTCCATTGCTTAGCTTGATTTCAACAAGAGGACAATCGGAATCACCTTTAATTGTATAGTCCATTAGTTTTCTCCTTTCAAATAAATAAAGTATAAAACAAAAGTAACTTAATGCTTAAATTACTTCTTGACATAATAAAGCGGATTTAGCGCAACTCCGTTTTTGTATACAGAAAAATGCAAATGCGGTCCGGTGGAAACTCCAGTGCTTCCAACTCTGCCAATCATTTTGCCAGCTTTCACTTTCTGCCCCGTATGGACTGAGCGAGAAGACATGTGCATATATTCTGTGCGATAACCTGAACCATGACTAATGATCACATAATTGCCTTTAGCAGAAGAATAAGCAGATTCGATGACCGTTCCTTTTGCGGCTGCAAGAATCTTTGCCCCAGATGATGCAGGAATATCAATCGCTTTGTGATAAGTGCTTGCACCAGCTGTAGGCTGGGAACGAGGTCCAAAATAGCTGCTAATTTGTTTGCAGCTTGGAACTGGCCACCTGAATGCAATTTTTCCATGGTAGCAAAGACGGGTCGAGATGCCCTTATTGCTGCGTGTGCTTTGGACTATCTTTCCTTTTTCCTTAGAAAATGCCCTTATAGAATAGGAATATTTCTTTTGGTAAGTAAGATATTTATCTTTATAGGAAGTAGTTTTTGCTTTTTTGATGGTTGCAATCTTTTTCCATTTTCCACCTTTAACTTTGCGATATAGGAAGTAACCATCTGCAGCACATTCCTTTGTCCATTTGACTTTGATAGATTTATCATAATTTGCTTTAGCATAGATTAAAGTGGGCTGCGCGTGCTTGGTTTTAATCTTAATGCCATTTACATGATAAGAGCCAGTTGTTTTTTCGCCATCGTTGTCAGCAAACGCAATAGCTCGATAAGAATAAGTGCTTACGCATGCAGTTTTTGTATCTTCATAAGTTGATTTTGAAGCACTAACTGTTGCAATGCGCTTCCAACCACCATCATTTTTCTTGCGTTCAATGTAATAGCCATCAGCATTACTAGCTTTTCTCCAAGTGATTTTTACATTGTTGGAACGTTTGAGATAGATTTTTGTCATTACTGTCTTGCCAGGAACGATGATGACTTTTTCCCCATCAGAATCTCCTTCATCTGTCCCCTGCCCTTGGTCGTCAGAACCGTCAGTGGCTTGAAGCAGAAAGCTATTCGACTTCTTCAAAGTAGTTCCCTGATTTTTTACTGCAAGTGAGCCTACAGATAAAGTGCTATTTTTTGAAACTGCTGCAGAATTTGCAGAAGTTGCAAAGGCTGCTTGAGCGCAAGCTACAGTAATGGCAGCCGCCATGCAAACCACGGATATGGAGTTAATAATCTTTTTGACCATGTGTGCGTCATCCTCCAGATTACATATTTTTGCTAAATAGCTATTAGAAATTTATATCAAAGTATAACAAATGCAATGCTTAATATAAGCAAACATATCTAAAATAAAGCAAAAAGATACAGATTGAGCGAGCTTTCCGCTGGCGCACCTGCGTCAATAAAAATAGCAAGAATTTCACACATGTTTACCTGCGGTTTACAAAAATCCGCTACTTTGTGCATGCGTTACTATACAAAAATCCGCTACTTT
>CAVDAL010000115.1:0-29429 GCA_963606965.1 Acutalibacteraceae bacterium | reverse complement strand
CGCATAATTTTTTACACTGCCTTCGCAGTATTCTCTTCGTCAGTGCCGGATGCTTTTTACAGTCAACTTCTGTGAAAATTAATCTATATCCTCGTTGTCGATCTCTGCATGTAACTTTTCAATGTTGTCAAAAAGTTCAGATGGTTTTTCAATACCGTCTTCGTATTGTCTAACCTCAATGCCTAATTTTTTCATTTCGCGTTTAATTTTGTTAATTAGTTTCAAGCCATCATCATCTGAATAATCGCATACATACAGAAAATCGTCACTAGCCACCTTTTCTTTTATTTCGCTTAAAGAAAGATCGGTTATTTTTTTGACAGCCATGCATGCCTTTGCGGAAATGTCACCTACGGGCAGTTTGATTGCTAATGTATCTTTCACTGTTGAACCTCCTACATTTCGTTAATTCGCCTAATGCGTCTGCCGGGCCTGCTTTTTTTATAAGAGCCACCATGCCATCCATAAAGGTGCTCTATATGTGTTACTGGGTATATTATCTCACCCAAATTGGCAAGATGCGGGTAAAGCTTTGCGCTATACGCATGATGGCCTTGAAGGGTTTTACCGTTGAACTTGGGCGCATTGCCTGACAATATAGCTTTGCGTTGTTCCTCGGACCAATTGCGCGTTCCTTTTTCTCCACGTTCAAGGCGGTTACGCTCTTGCTTCCAAAAGTATTTTGTTCCTTTGCGACGACGCTTTCTAAAACGTTTGTCCCATTCATATTGTTTATACTCTTTCTGCGTTGCCGTTCGATTAGCAATTTTTTGTTTTATTCTTTTCCTATCTTTAGAACTTAACTGTTTTTGAGCAAGCGGATGTTCGCGCATATCAAGGCCAAAAGTGCGGGCCGATATTATGTTTTCTGCATTGCCATAAAACGCGAGTTCACCTTTGGTGCCAGAGAAAAAACCACTAGGAGCTTTAGACATCATCTTCCTCCTTGCGCTTGAAGTGTGTGGAGGTTGACCCATCGTATTGATATATTTTTATTCCTTGTGAGCGTAGTTCAGAAAATATTTGATATTTTGCTGATCCAACAACAATAATTGCGCTTGGATGTTTTTGGCGAACAAGTTCACGAATCCCAGCCTCGAATGCAGGGCGATTCTCAAGGCTGCGCAATTGACTGCCAACAACACCAATGGCAAGCATTTCTTTTTCTGGCAAAGCGTCAAAGCAATAGTTCCAAGTTTCTTCTGTTCCCCAACGCGCATTGGGAATAATGGCAAAACCGCGCATGGCAGACGCATGTTCCATTACACGCATGCGGTGAAACTGATAACGCTTTAGAGGCTCAGGGAAGTCTGCATTTGTACTGAAATCAATTCCAAGAATGCCATCATAATGTGAAGCGATATCAAAGAAACGCTTATGATTATTCCAAATGCCTTCACGTTCGCCATCAAATTTAATGTCGTCAATGTAGCAATGAATGAAGGCGTTAATATGATAATCGCTTCCTAATGATGATTTGTTTTTTGCATGATTGTGTTTGGCGTCATGCCATGAAATCACATCCTTCGGAGTGGTAGCTGTGGTTGTGTGAACGAGCGGGTTATCAAGATCGCTCCAAGCCGCTCCTTGATAAAGATCTGATCCCCACATGTCGTGTAAGCCTTTGCGGGTTGTGCGTTCTGATTTTTCATTAAAAGAATCATTCATTGGATTCTCCCTTCATAATTCCAACAGAAATATAAGGTCGAGGCTTCGTTGGATTAAGTTACTCGACCTAAAGACAAGATATTTTCTTTAGCTTAAGATGTCGTTTTCGTATGGTTGTGATATAGTTAATAAAGGTTAATGAAATTATCTAGTGGAGTGATAAATGTTTACACTTGCCACTTTTGCTAAGACTGCAAAACGCTATGCGCTAAATGCGTCAATATCTAATGAGACATTTCTTAATGCGCTGCTCGAACCATATGTGAATGCTGGTCATATCAAACTCAGAGGCGGAGCAGATTTCGTTTTGGGTAAAGAGCGAACTAGTAGTATCATGAACGAGCGTTGTGGTGTCCCGCTAGACTTGCGAAAAGCTTTAGGCAGAGTTGGATTAGAGGAAGAAACTGCAGCAAACTTTGATGCTTTCTTTGATGAAATAATGGACGAAGCGCTGTTTGAATTTTTTGCAAATGAAATTATTGAACATCTTGATAATGATTCTTCAAGTGAAGCAATTCTTACTAAAGACCTTGCCGCGTTGATAGAAACCCCTTGCGCTTGGATGGCGCACGCACTTATAGCAGCTATAAAGGCTGACAATAAGGACATAAATGATAAAGCACTTTGGCATTGTGGAACTGGTTCTTTACATGTTAAAAAGGGCAATATTTTTTCAAATTGCTTCGGCAAGGAATGCAAAACAAGAAAAGTCATCGTTGTTCCTGTTAATACTACTTTTGATACAAAGATTACTTGGAGCTATGAAAATGATCCAAAGCCTTTAGTATCTGAAAAAACCATTCATGGGCAATGGCTTAAGCGTATGGAAGATGCCGGTGTTACCATGGCAGAACTAGACGTACAAATTGAAGAAAGCTTGCAAACGCAAAACATTCAACCAATTGCAGAGCGCGGACAAGGAACGAGTCCTAAGCCAGAATATCCTTTAGGTACTGTGGCTGTAGTGCCAGGAAAACGTGCAATGTTTTATTTACTAGCAATTTCTACATTTAATGAAAACAATAATGCGCAAAGCACCAAAGAACAGATTGGTGCGTCTTTGGAAAAATTAATCGGCTTCTATGACAGGCGTGGGCAAGGTCTTGACCTTTACTTGCCTCTAATGGGAACGGGTATGTCGCGTGCTTCATTAAGCCATCAAGAATCTTATGACTTGATAGTTGCAGCCATAAGCAAGAGCAAGGCAAACATTCATGGGCATGTAACTATCGTGATATATAAAGGTGATGTCGATAAAGTAGAACTATAAAGACGGGAGAGTAAATGACATACAGGACAAAGACTTATATCGCAGGAGATTGGGATGGGGATAGCGATTTAATTGAAAAGTTGGAAGATTGGAATAATAGCTGGCATTTGAGCCTTCATTATCTTCCGGCTCACAATCTTTGCACTGCGCGCGATAGCAGCTTAAATTGCAACATAAAAAGATCACTTCGTGAAAGGCTTGATGCGTCCAAGACATTTATCCTTATTGTCGGTGAACATACAGCAGCGGTTACAGCTGGAGCTTGCAAGCATTGTTCAAACTATTCTGGCTATTACCATAGTTGTAATAAAGGATATAGCTCAGATATGCGCAGTTACATTGAATACGAATGTGATTACGCTGCAAGCCACGATATGAAAATTATTGTTCTTTATAATTATCATTTTGTAATCAAGAGCAAATGTCCCGAATCGGTACGAAATCTAGGGAAGCATTTATCAGCTTATTATTACGGGAACGATGGGAAAGCACATTGGGATTACAACTCTATTAAACTTGCTATTGAGCAATAATAAGTATCCGTCATATGTTAGTATCAATAAGTGGCTGCGCTCCGCGATCCCAGATGCTCAGCCACACAAATTAATTTTTGCACATCTGGCTCACAAGTCAACTGGGTGACGACACCCGAATGCTTCCGGAGTTAGCACTAGCAACCGTAATGTTTGCTATAACTTTCAAAATCTGCTTCTGAAGTTAAATAAATAAAGAGCTACCGCGGCAAAAAAGTGCAGAAATCCGGCAATAATTGAAAAGCTTGGTCAAAAATGGTAGATACACCTATCATTTTTGGTAGATATACCTATCATTTTTGCATTTGCTGTGTTATTATTTTTGCCAAAGCGAAAGGGATGTATCATGTACAGACGTGAAATTTCAAAAAAGCTAGAGTCAAGATTAAGTGAACAGCGTAAATTTATTCAAGTTGTTATTGGCCCGCGCCAAACTGGAAAAACTACCGCAATCAAGCAGGCTCTTAAAGAGCTAGACATGCCATCGCATGTTGCAGCTGCTGATATGTCTTCCGAACTTGGAGCTGAATGGATAGAGATGGAGTGGCGCCAAGCAAGAGCTCTTGCAGAAAATGGCAAACCGGCAATTTTGGTTCTTGATGAAATTCAAAAAGTTAGACAATGGTCGAATGCTGTAAAAGCGCTTTGGGATGAAGATAGCTGGAACGACTTACCCTTGCATGTTGTTTTATCTGGATCATCAAGCTTGCTTTTGAATAGCGGTTTAACAGAATCTTTGGCTGGGCGATTTGAATTATTGCGCTCCGTGCATTGGAACTATTCGGAAATGCATGAAGCTTTTGGTTATGATATTAATGAATTTTTGCGTTTTGGCGGCTATCCTGGTTCAGCAATTTTGCGTGATGATGAAGATCGATGGCGAACATATATGCGCGATTCAATTATCGAGGCAACAATTTCTAGGGACATTTTGCAGATGGAAGAAATCCGCAAGCCGTCTCTTATGCACGCTCTTTTCGACCTTGGAGCACAATACTCTGCACAAGAATTATCTTATAGAAAGATTTTAGGTCAGCTTAATGATAAGGGAAATACAGAAACGCTGCGTCATTATTTAGATTTGTTAGCCGGCGCAGGAATTATGAGCAGCTTGCAAAAATATGATAGCAAGCAAATTCGCTCAAGGTCATCTTCACCGCGACTGATGTTGCATGATGTTTCATTAATGACGGCTGCTTGGCGTGGACAGGGTGATTTGTTTGATAATTCTGAGCTGTTTGGCCATTTGGTTGAAACTGCTGTTGGCGCTTATTTGATAGCTCGTTCGGAACTTGAAAGTTTTGACTTGTATTGGTGGCGTGAAGGCGACAAAGAGGTTGATTTTGTTGTTGCGCAAACTGGCGGAGCAGTTACAGCAATTGAGGTTAAAAGCGGAAGAATGAGCAAAAGCGGAATTTATAAATTCTGTGATATATATAAAAGCGCAAAACCATTAATTGTTGGTGATAGGAATACTTCGCTTGAAGACTTCCTATCTGGAAAGATTGCAATCTTTTAAAGTTGCTTCTTTAAGGCAGTTTTTAGAACAGCCTTATAATAAAGATGCTGCCATAGCTATGGCAGCATCTTTCGCTGAAGCAAATTAGTCTGTTAAAAATTTATTGGCAGTTAATCATCATCACGATCGTTGTCATCGTCATTATCATAGTTGCTGTTAAAGTCGTATCTGCCATCGTCATATGAACCAAAATCGACTTTCATTTTTTGTCTGCCATAAGCATTTTAATTGTATATCTAACTTTCAACTTGCCTTTTGATGACAAAGTTGCAGACTGCAGCTTGAAAGGCTCGTTTATTCGACTTGCTTGCGACACTTCCAATATGCTTTGGCAAATGATGCAAAAATTGCAATATATGCTATGAACATCACAGAAAAGACTGCGAGCATTACTGCGCCATATGTATTCATATTTCTTGCTTGCATAACTATTTGTGGAACAATTACAGCAAAAAATATTACCAATAGAGGGATCATGCGGCCATTGAACACGCGCTTGAGCATGTCCATGCGCGATGCATTGTCGCAAAAAATTTCTTCTCTATTTTCATTCATTTCTGAAGCTGGTTTACGAAAGTAGCTATAACCAGCATAATTTTGAAGATATTCCCATCCGCAATCTTCAAACAATTGCACATATTCATCTTTGTTATTCTTGCTGTCTTCATTGTAATCAAGCTGATATATAACATCCTGTGGTTCGCACTTTTCAAAATGATAAAGCCCTAAGCCGTTGAGCTTGATAAATTTCCAGCCGCGCGCATGTTGTTGCTGCAAGTATTTTTCCTCTTTTTTCCAATTCGGCACAGAGAAAAACTTGATTTCGACCTTTGTATTCTTCATTTATTTTGCCTCCATCATGCTGGTGTATAAGCGTTCAATTCTTTTCATTTCAAGCTCGAGTACTTGCGTGCCAAGCTTTGTTATTTTGTAGATTTTGCGTTTGTCTTCTTCGCGAATGAATTTGATAAGCCCATCTTTTTCCATTTTTGACAAACTGCCATAAAGAGTGCCAGGGCTTAACTTTATTTGCCCGTCTGTTAGCTCTTCCGTGCGCTTGACAATGCCATAACCATGCGATTCTTCCCGCAAGCACAACAAGATGTAAAAGCTTGTTTCTGTCATTGGAACATATACTTTTTTGATGTGACTATCCATTAAATTTACCTCACTCGGCACTGCGATATATCGCACTTCGATATAGCAGAGTATAGCAGTGCGATATATGTGCGTCAAGGGGAAGTTGATATTGTTTCGGATCGTTCATGTAGGACTCATGTGCTAGATGGCATGTATAACGACAGTGTGCTTGTTTATGAACAGTATTCTGTTGTTGATCCGTGTTGGGTATGGAATACAGTTGAAGTTGATATTCCTAACCTTGAGGCGAACGTTCAAAAGCTATTGGCATAACAAGATAAAGTGGGTTCACACAAAAGCTTCTATTGCCTGCTATCACCGCGAAACATGTTTGCAAAATCCGAAAAATCATGCATTTTCTGGCGTTTCATGTTTGCAAAGTCCTTATTTTGGGGCAAAAAAGTGTTTGCAAAATCCAGTTTCACGAGGTCAGAGGGCTAAATTGTTGTTTGCCATGGTATGACAGGGGTATGACAAGGGTAAATGTGTTGCAAATAGGCGCTTTTTAGTCATAGCGCGGCCGATGGTAACTCAGATGTTATGTAATTTTTCAATGTGGGCTTTTATAATTAACTTACAAAAAATTAGTGCATAATGCGCACACATAGCAAATAGAGGGGACATCTTCAAAAATGTCGCAAGAACAAAATAAAAACAATCAGCAGCAAAATGCACGTCCGCAGCAACCTGACCAAAAGGTTGAATTGCTAATAGAATTTACAAAGGATGAAGACGCTCGCACTCGTGCAACAGCAATTGTTGGGCTTGCAAAGTTGCAAGAGCCGCGCGGTTTTGCGCCGGTGTTAGTCACGCTCTTTGACCCGGTCGATGAAGTCCGCATAGCTGCAGCTACAGCCCTTGGCATGTATGCGGAAGACAGAGCCTTTGAAGCTTTGGTCGAATGCTTGAATGACCCATGCGAACAAGTTGGCGTCAACTGCGCTTGGGCGCTTGGTCAGCTGCCAACAACCCGCGCATTTAACCAGCTAATCACCATCATACAAAATGAAGATTATGCTCTTGCAATTCGCACAGCTGCAGCAACAGCCATAGGCGAGCGTGCAGAAATTTTGGACTCTGACATCACAACAAGCGACGAATTAATTGAAAGCGCCCGCGCTGCTTTGACGGCGCAACTCCAAAGTCCATGCGATGATTTGCGCGCGTCTGCTGTTTGGTCGCTTGGGCACTTGCCCGCGTGCACACAAACCACTGATGTATGCATTAACATGTTGCAAGATAAATATGAATGGGTTGTGCGTTATGCTATTGAGGCGCTTGTGCAATTTGACGACGCGCGCGCCGTTCAGCCAATACGCGATCTTCTTCCGCAAAACGAAGAAATTCGCCAGCTTATCGCACAAGCTTTGGAATTGCTGCAATAGTGATAAAATAACACGCTACTACTTTTTAAGTTGAAGGGTATTCTTTGTCTGAAAAAATAGAAATAGAAGATGAAGCACCAATAGCTGTTGAGTTCAAAAACGTTACTAAACGATACAAACTCTTCAAAAGCGACAAGGCTCGCATCTTTAGTTTTATATCGAAAAAAGTTCCATATAAAGATGTTTGTGCGAACAAAGATCTGTCATTTAAAATTTATCAGGGCGAATCTGTTGCATTCATCGGTTCGAACGGCGCAGGCAAGTCAACTGCGTTAAAGATGATTACGGGTGTTGTCTTTCCTACGGAAGGGCAAATCACTGTTAATGGCCGCGTTAGCGCCTTGCTTGAACTTACCGCTGGCTTTGACAAAGAACTCACAGGTCGTGAAAATATTTTCATGCGTGCTCAAATTTGGGGAATCGAAAGGGAAGAAATCGCTAAGATTGAACCAAAGATTATCGAATTTGCAGAGCTTGGCGACTACATTGACCAGCCAATGCGCACATATTCAAGTGGCATGAAGGCACGCCTTGGCTTTGCTTTTGCTTCAAGCATTCAGCCTGATATTCTTGTTGTTGACGAGGCTCTTTCTGTTGGCGACAAGAAATTTTCAAAGAAGTGCAAAGCTCGTGTGAATGAAATTATGGCAGACGGCAAAGTGACAGTTTTATTCGTTACACACAGCTTGGCTGCCGCAAAAGATTTTTGCAAGCGTGGCATCGTTATGGATAAGGGTCAAAAGATCTTTGACGGCACAATTGACGACGCTATTGCTTTTTATGAAAGCAGGGACTAATGCTTGATACGTTAAAAGAATTGTCTACTGGCTTAACAACAAACCGTTGGCAGGTTTGGAATTTGGCAAAGCTCACGCTGCGCAAAGAAACTCGCGCAACTGCACTTGGCTTTGTTTGGCTTTTTGTTAAGCCCGCCATGTATATTTTTTGCTTTTGGTTCGCTTTGCGCGTTGGGTTAAAAAGCGCAGAAAATACAATGGATGGTGCTGCATATCTTGTATGGTTAAGTGCTGGCATTATCCCTTGGTTTTTTCTGCAAAAAATGCTTGGCACGGGTTCAAAAATCTTCAACAAATATGCTTACCTGGTAAATAAGCTTAAGTTCCCAGTCACTTTGATTCCAGTTTTTTATTCTCTTTCATTCATGATTTTGCATCTTATATTTCTTGTATGCCTTGGCATTGGATATTTTGCAGCTGGTGGCACTCTAGATATTCACATTTTGCAAATTCCAATCATGCTTATTTTGATGTATCTAATGTTTACGGGCTGGTCGTTTTTAACATCTACAATTTCTGCATTCAGCAAAGACTTTGTTAAGTTAATCGCTGCATTAAGCACTCCAATATTTTGGCTTTCTGGCGTGCTTTTTGATGTGTCAACAGTTAATAGTGCTCTTGTCCAGGCAGTTTTGAAGTTTAACCCAGTTACATTTTTGGTCACAGGGTACAGGCAAGTTTTCACAGTCACAGGCGGCACAAAGGTTTGGCTGTGGTCTGACCCAACATTCTGTATTCTTGGTGTTGGCATTATTTTGCTTACGTTTATTTTGGGCATTGCAATATTTGCTCACTTCCGCAAAGAATTGGCTGATGTTTTATAAGTGCTGGCTTTTGTCTTTTTGTGCATGTCAGCAAAGTTATTTCATATAGAAATTCAGAGGTTTTGATATGAGCGATTTAGTCAGATTTTCTGTGACAATGCCACAAGATTTGCTTCAAACTTTAGATGAATATACAACGCGCCGTGGCACAGCCAAAAACAGATCAGAGGCAATTCGCGACCTTGTGCGTGACCAGCTTGTTAAAGATGAAGTCGAAGAGCCAGATGCGCAAGTTGTTGGCACGTTGACGATGGTTTTTAATCATCATGAAGGCGACCTTCGCGATAAACTCGACCATATCCAGCACGAACATTGCAACACTTTCATTTCCAGTTTGCATGTGCACCTTGACCAGCACACATGTCTTGAAGTTATTTTGATGCGCGGCAAAAGTGAGCTTGTCCGCAGGCTTTCAGATTTGCTGCTTGGGACAAAGGGCGTCATGCACGGCAACCTTGTTGTCACGACCGTGCATAATCATTAAGGGGGAATTTTGCGCATCTGGCGAATATTATTCTTGACCTTGCTTGTGCACATGGTAAAATAGCCGTCGCTGATAATTTAAAGAGCAACGGTCAGGTAGCTCAGTCGGTAGAGCAGGGGACTGAAAATCCCTGTGCCGGGGGTTCAAGTCCCTCCCTGACCACCACACATTCCAGCCCGATATTTCATCGGGCTGTTTTTATTTTTGCGCGTCATGGAACTGTAGTTTTTGTTGTGACATTTCTATAGTAATATGGCTTTGTGTTCAGGCGGCGCGGCTGACTCCACAACAGAATGGAGGTGGTCGCCATGAGTGAAACAACAATTGTTTTGATTGTATTATTTCTGATTGTTCTGCTTATAGAAAAGTAGAGCCGCCCCTCAACAATGGAAGACGGCTGTCACTTTCACTAACCTCAAGCAGCCGCATCCGTTGCAGCGGGTGAGCCGCCTGACGCAAATGTTAGCAGCCAAAATGCTTGTTGTCAAATGATTTTACATTCAAATGGCACGATTGATTTATAAAAGAATAGATGCAGTTACAGCGGAGGAAAAATGAGCGATATACATTTTGGGACAGACGGATGGCGAGCAATTATTGGCGAAGATTTCACGCGTGAAAATGTAATCCGCGTTTGTGACGCAGCGGCACAGATTTTTCTTCGCAAACATGAAAGCGGCAGAACAATCATTGTTGGTTATGATTGCAGACAAGATGCTGGCGAATATGCAGCATTAGCTGCTGAAGTTTTGGCTGGTCACGGGCTTAGCGTGAAGCTGAGTGATGCATTTTGCCCTACTCCTACGCTTTGCTGGAGCGTGAAAGAAGATGCACAGGCAATTGGCGGCGTTATGCTTACGTCAAGCCACAATCCAGCTGAATATTTGGGAATTAAGCTACGCATGGCAGACGGCGGTGCTTCACCAAAAAGCTTCACAGATGAAGTTGAAGCAATAATGGAAGATGAACCGCAATCAAAACGCGGCACTTATGAACTTGTCGACTTAATGACTCCATATCTTGAAGACTTAAAAAGCCTTGTGGACACAGAAGCAATCCGTGCAGCAAACTTGCATGTTATTTATGATCCAATGTTTGGCGCTGGGCGCGGATATTTAACGCAAGTATTTGCTGATCTGGGCGTGCAAGTTGAAGAAATTCATGGAGAAACTGATCCAACATTCCAAGGCCTGCACCCTGAGCCAATCAAACCTTGGATTAATGAAGCATGTGAAAAAGTAGCAACATCAAATGTCGATGCAGGCTTTATAACAGATGGCGATGCCGACCGCATTGGCGCAATTGATGGCAATGGCAACTTTGTTAATCCGCACCAAATTATCACATTGCTTATAGCGCACCTTGCGCAAGACAAGGGCATGAGCGGTCGCGTTATTCGCACAATCAGCGGCTCTTCCCTGCTTGAGCGTCAGTGCAAGCGCCTTGGTCTTGAGCTTGTAACAACTCCTGTTGGTTTTAAGTGGATTTATGAGGAAATGGAAAAAGGCGGAGTGCTTATTGGCGGCGAAGAATCCGGTGGCATTGGCATTCCAGGGCATGTTTTTGAACGCGATGGCTTATTAATGGCTTTGCTTTTATGCGAACTTATGGCTCAAAAAGGCAAAAGCTTGGGCGAGCTTGTTGCAGATATGTTTGCGCAGCTTGGAACACTTGAATATGCACGCCGTGACCTGCGCGTGACACAAGAGCAAAAAGAAAATTTCTTGGCAAATAAAGATGGCGAAAGCTACAATCGCGAAGAAATTGCCGGCTTATCTGTAAAAAGCATTGACCGCCGCGACGGCGTGAAATATTGCTTGCAAGACGATGCATGGCTCTTGATGCGCCCATCAGGCACTGAGCCCCTTGTCCGTGTTTATGGCGAAGGTGCAAGTGCGCAGCAGCTTGAAGATATTTTGGATGCTGGTTGCAAAATGATTACTGGCTAAAATAACAAGTTTTTTATTTAAGGCTGCGAAAAACAGGCCAAAGCGAGTAAGGCGCAGCAAGTTTGCTACGCCTTACTCAAAATCTGCGAAATCTGTAAAAAAATACAGAAGCTATTCCAGAAAATTAATAGCGATTGTCATAAATGCGCTGTGTCTTTTTCTCGCTTCTTGGCAAGTCGCCAATAGGCACAGCTTTTGCAATAGGCGTAATGCCAATCTTCGACTTGAAGTTCATTGCTAATTCTTTTTCAACAGTCTTAATGTCATTACCACTTGCATCTGTTTCAAAGAACAGAGTGAATTGGTCGCGCCCAAACATGTGGTCAATCATCACTTGATATTCACTTGATGCGCCCTTTGTAAGCTTAATGACTTCTTCAATCTGCGCAGGGAACATGTTTACGCCCTTGACCTTCACCATGTCATCTGTTCTGCCAAGGATGATATCAATTCTTGGGTGCGGGCTGCCGCAATCGCAGTCGCCTGGAACAATGCGGCTTAAGTCGTGCGTGCGGAAGCGAATCAGCGGCGCACCTTCCTTCTGCAAGGTTGTAAATACAAGTTCGCCAACTTCGCCATCAGGAACAAGCTCGCCAGTCTTCGGATCGATAACTTCCATATAAAGGAAGTCGCTCCAAATGTGCATTGCACTATCAGCCTTGCAATTAATGCCAATACCTGGGCCATAAAGTTCAGTCAATCCATAGATATCATAAAGCTCAACGCCAAGTTCATTTGCAATGCGGCGGCGCATTTTTTCGCCCCAGCGTTCTGAACCAATAATGCCCTTGCGCAAACATAGCTTGTCGCCAATTCCGCGTTTTGCAATTTCTTCAGCCAAAAGCAATGCATAAGAACTTGTAGAACACAAAACAGTGCTCTTGAAATCTTGCATCATCTTTAGCTGTTTGTCTGTGTTGCCAGGACCCATTGGAATTGCCATAGCGCCAAGGCGTTCACACCCAGCTTGAAAGCCAATGCCAGCAGTCCACAAGCCGTAGCCCGGAGTGATTTGAATGCGGTCTTTCGGTGTAATGCCTGCATATTCATAGCAACGCGCAAACATTGTTGCCCAGTCGTCGACATCTTTTTGTGTATATGGGATAACAACCGGCGTGCCTGTTGTGCCGCTTGATGAATGAATGCGCACAATCTTTTCTTCCGGCACTGCAGCAAGTCCAAGTGGATATGCTTGGCGCAAGTCGCCTTTGTCTGTGAATGGAAGTTTTTCGAAATCTTCTTGCGATTCAATCGCGTCGATGTCGATGCCTTCAAGCTTTTTTGCATAAAAGCTGCCTGGCATAGATGTCAGCTTCTTCAGCTGCGCTTTAATAATTCTGAACTGCTCTTCTGTCATTTTCATGGCTACTCTTTTCTGTAGACTCCAACAAAACCAGAGCAATAAAAAACGCCCTTATCGCTCTAGCGAAAAGGACGAATAAATCCGCGGTGCCACCTTTTCTTGGCTGCAATTTTGCAGCCCTCTCATGAAGTGCTATCACACTCCGTGCTATTAACGCAAGCTAACGTCAAGGATTGAGCGCATGTGCGCTAACGCCCCTTGCCCTCGGCGGGCCCAACCTTCCCGCTTCATCGGTTTGCAAAAGAGATACTAACGCAGGCGCGCACAAAATTCAATGCTTAATTTCTGAAAATTTCTTTATAGCGTCATGATTTAAGCCTTGCGCTGCAGCAAAAAGCTGCAAGGCAACTTACAAAGCATAGGGAAGTTATGAAAGCGAATTAATAGCGAGTGATAAGGCGTGTTGGCGTGACAACATAATCAACGCTTCTGTCAGTTTTGTCGACAGGAATGCCTTCAACAATTTGTTCATCAAAAGCAATGCCAATTGTCATGCAGTCGCCAGAAAGTTGCGGAATGTATCTGTCGTAATATCCGCCGCCTTGGCCAAGGCGCGCGCAATGTTCATCGAATGCTAAGCCTGGAACAAGCAGCAAATCAAGCTTTTCAGGGGCGACCCATTCATATGCAGACATGTCTTCAACTTTGAATAGTGGGTCTTCAACAAAAGGTGCGCTTTCACCATTTTTGATATTTGCGAATTTCATTATTCCTTCGCCAACAACAGCAGGGTATGCAATAGTGATTTGCGGATTGTTTTTGCGCATTTCCACAACTGCACTGTCGAGTGAAAGCTCAGAGCCCATTGCGTGATAAACGCCGACAATTTTTGCGTTGCGGACGGCAGGAAGAGAGAGCAGACGTTCACATAGTGAAATTTCGTCCCCAGCCCTCTTAACAAGATGCATGCTCGACCGCAAGTCCCTCATGGCAGAGCGCATCGCAGATTTTTCCTCTGAAATAGCCATGCCGGATAGAATATCATTTTTGACGATAAATAACACGGGAATAAAGCAACGTTTTGCCAACAGCGCGGGAAAAATAAGCGAATGATGCTGCTGCAAGGGGGTGCAACTTTTGCGATTTTAGCTTGTTGTCTGCAGTCTTGTGCTAGTAGTGCGCGTTACAATATGCAAAGTAAGCTTAAGTATAGGAAAGGCAAAGCAATGAAAGTTCCATTTGTGAAAATGCAAGGTTTGGGAAATGACTTCATATTTATAGAAGATTTTGATAATCAAATTGATGTTAGCGCGCAGGCGGCTCAGCATTTATGCGATAGACATTTTAGCGTTGGAGCGGATGGCGTTGTTTTGGTGCGCAGTTCTGAAAATGAAGATTGTGCAGCTTATATGCATTGCATTAATGCAGATGGCACTCTTTCTGAACTTGGGGGCAATGGCTTGCGCTGCTTTGCGAAGTTCTTATTTGACCGTGGGTTTGTAGCACAGAACGCTGGGGAAATGAAGATTGATACTCCCGCAGGGCCGAAGTCTGTCACATATACAGTTGATGAACAGGGCAAATTTGAAGCTGCGACTGTCGACATGGGTGAGCCTGTTCTTGAAAATGATGGAGAA
The DNA here is from genome assembly GCA_963606965.1 of Acutalibacteraceae bacterium. Classification (GTDB taxonomy): domain Bacteria; phylum Actinomycetota; class Coriobacteriia; order Coriobacteriales; family QAMH01; genus CAVDAL01. The sequence continues at coordinate 14,920 of CAVDAL010000115.1, read as the reverse complement.
GTTTTGCACCTTGGTTCAGCTTGGGGAGCATTCGATTTTACAAGCGTTTCAATGGGCAACAATCCACATGCTGTTTGCTGTGTTGATGATTGGTACAGCATGTTTTCTGATCTTTTTGAAGATGGTCGCGCATCAAGTTTGGACAGCTTTGCCTTGAATAAGGTTGGCGAATTTTTTGAAAGTCATCCAAGTTTCCCAAACAAGACGAATGTCGAATTTGTTTGTGCTGCTAGCGATGGCTTGCACATGCGTGTTTATGAACGCGGATGTGGTGAAACTTTGGGCTGTGGCACTGGCAGTTGCGCTGCTTTAGTTGCTGCTTGCGAGCGCGGTCTTTGCGGGCGTGAAAGTGACGTGCATCTTCCTGGTGGAACATTGCATATTCAATGGCGCGATGACAATCATGTTTTGATGACAGGCTCTGCGCAAGAATGTTATAGCGGGGAAGTTGAACTTTAATAAGTTTATTAGATGTAAATGATGACAAAAGAGCAGGCAAAAAAGATAGCAATTTTTGGCGCGGGCGGGCAGCTTGGGTCTGAACTGTTATGCCAGCTTAAAAATTCAAGCAGCGATGTTGTTGCATTTAGTCATGCAGAATGTGACATTGCAAATGCTGGTCAAGTGCAAGCATGCATTGAAGGTGCAAACTTCGACATCATTTTCAACTGCGCTGCAATGACAGACGTTGACGGGTGTGAAAACTCGCGTGAAAAAGCGTTTGCAATCAATGCGCAAGGCGCGCAAAATTTAGCGCATGCAGCAAGTGTGTGCGGTGCAAAATTGGTGCATGTTTCCACAGATTATGTTTTTGATGGGCAAGCTGCTGCGCCTTATTGTGAAGATGATGAAACAAATCCGCAATGTGTTTATGGTGAAAGCAAGCTTGCTGGGGAAGTTGCAATCCGCAAAAATTGCGAGCGCTATTTTATTGTTCGCACAGCGTGGCTTTATGGCAAATGCGGCAAAAACTTCCCAAAAACAATAATGCGAATTGCTAAAGAAAATGGCAAAGCCAAAGTTGTAAACGACCAGCTTGGCAGCCCAACATATGCAAAAGACCTTGCACAAGCAGTGATTCTTTTAGCTGCAGGCGATGCATTCGGCACATATCACTGTACAAATTCTGGCGTGTGTTCATGGTTTGATTTTGCACGCGCAATTCTTGATAAAGCCAATATTGCGTGCGAGCTAGAGGCTTGTTCTTCGCAAGAATATGTTCGTCTAGCCAAAAGACCGGCATATTCGGCGCTAAATTCGCAAAAATTAGAAGATACTATTGGACAAAAGATGCGCACATGGCAACAGGCATTGGATGATTTTATGTGCGCGGAAAACGAGTTGGGGTAATTTCAACTATGTCTTTAATCGTAGCAAAATTTGGAGGCACATCGGTTGCAACGGCAGAGCGCGTGAAGAATGTGGCTCAACGCATTGTCGACCGCAAGCGCGCGGGCGATCAAGTGGTGGCTGTTGTTTCAGCGATGGGCAAGACAACAGACGACCTGCTGAAGATGGCGGCGCAGGTTAACACAGACCCGCCAGCGCGTGAAATGGACACGCTGCTTTCCACGGGCGAAATGGTTTCAATGGCAATGCTTGCTATGGCAGTTGATGCTCTTGGTGAAAAGGCAATAAGCATGAGCGGGCGCCAAGTTGGCATTGTGACAGATGGCCGTCATGGCAAAGCGTCGATTCGTGAAATTCATGCGGAAAGAATTATCGAAGCTTTGCGCCAAGACCATATTGTTATTGTTGCTGGCTTTCAAGGTATCGATGCTGCTGGCGACATTACAACGCTTGGCCGCGGTGGTTCTGACACAACAGCGGTTGCAATTGCAGCTGGCATCAATGCAGATGTTTGCGAAATTTATACAGACGTTGATGGCGTTTATACTGCTGACCCGCGCGTTGCTCCAAGAGCGCAAAAGCTTGATGTTATTTCTTATGAAGAAATGCTTGAAATGGCAGCGGCCGGCGCGGGTGTTTTGCACAAGCGCTGCGTGGAGTTCGCGCGCAATTTTAATGTGACTATTCATTGTCGTTCGGCTTTTAATAATGAACCTGGGACTTTGGTGAAAAAGATGACTCAAAACATGGAAAAAGCAATTGTGAGTGGCGTTGCTCACGACAAATCTGAAGCAAAATTTACTATCCGTGACGTGCCTGACACACAGGGCATTGCTGCATATGTTTTTGGCGCAATGGCAGATGCTAAGGTTGGCGTCGACATGATCATTCAAAATATTTCGCGCAATGGACATACTGATATTTCGTTCACGAGTCCAAAGGCGGACATGTCGCACGCAAAAGAAGTTATGCAAAAGGTTGTTGAAGAACTTGGTGCGCAGGAATATGTTGTTTCTGAAGATATTGCAAAAGTTTCAATTGTTGGTGCTGGCATGAAGGAAAGCGCCGGTGTTGCTGCAAAAATGTTCCGCACTCTTGCAGATGCTGGAATTAATATATCAATGATTAGCACTTCTGATATTCGTACAAGTGTTGTTATTCCTGCTGAACAAGGTGCTGAAGCAGTGCGTTGCTTGCATACTGCATTTGGCTTGGACGGCGATGCTGTATTTGAAGAAACTCAGCTTTCTGCTGAAGAATTGGCTGCTAAAGCACAAAAGGGCAGATAAAAAAGTTAGCTTTTAAGCTTTTGCTGAAGGTGAAGGCTTATAAATCTGTAAATAGACAAAGGTGAAAGCGCTTTAAGCTTAAAAGCTTAAGGCGCTTTATTTATATTTGGCAATTAAGGCTTGCGCGCAGCGTATACCATCGATTGCTGCGCTCATAATTCCGCCAGCATAGCCTGCGCCTTCCCCGCAAGGGTAAAAGCCCAAAGTGTTTGTTGATTGCAATGTTTGGGCGTCGCGCAATATGCGCACCGGGGAAGAACTGCGCGATTCAATGCCTGTAAGGCGAGCGCGCGGGTTTGCAAAGCCGTGTAGTTTGCGGTCGAGCAGGGGCAGCGCCTCGCGCAAAGATTGAGCCGCAAAGTGCGGCAGGCACAAGGCAAGATTAGCTTCTGTTGTGCCAAGTGGGTATGTTGATGATAGTGTGTTCGTGGTGTTGGCGCTAGTGCTTGTGCCTGCCGCACTTTGTTCAAGCGCGCTCGCATTTAAAAACGCTCCCACGCTTGAGCTTGGCGCTGCCCAGTTGCCGCCGCCAAGTTCAAATGCCGCGCGCTCCCACTTGCGTTGGAATTCAATGCCTGAAAGTGGGTCGTTAGCATCTGCAAAATCTTGTGGTGCTACAGAACAGAGCAGCGCGGCATTTGCATTTTTGCCATCGCGTGCAAAATTGCTCATGCCATTAATGCACAAGAGTCCATCTTCAGAGGCGGCGGCAACAAGCTCGCCACCAGGGCACATGCAAAATGTATAAACTCCGCGACCATTATTTAAGTGGACATTTAATTTATAGTCAGCTGCACCAAGTGCCTTGTGGCGAGCTGCTCTCCCGAACTGCGCCGCATTAATAGCGGCTTGTTCGTGCTCTATGCGCAAGCCAATGCTGAATGGCTTTTGTTCGAGCGCAAACCCGCGCTCTTTTAGTAGCAACATTGTGTCGCGCGCGGAATGTCCAATAGCAAATATCACATTGTGCGCTTTTCGCCATGTTCTGTTTTTGACTTTATGGCTGCAGCTAACTCCAGCTCCAACTCTAGCGCTAGTGTTGCTTTCTTCACTGCAATATTCAATCTCTATTGCTTCAAGCTTTCTGTGCGCGCCATCTGCATAAGGCGAAAAGCGCACATCAACAACTTTGGAATGGAATAAAACTTCACCACCACAAGCAATGATCCGCGCGCGGATTCGCTTTACTACTTCGCCCAAAACGTCTGTACCAATGTGCGGTTTTGCATTCCATAAAATTTCAAGTGGAGCACCGGCTGCCACAAAACTTCGCAATACTTTATTTGTTAGCGGCGAATTTTTGCCGCAAGTCAATTTGCCATCGCTGAAAGTTCCAGCTCCGCCTTCGCCAAATTGCACATTGCTTGCTATATTAAGAATACGAGTAGCATGGAATTTTTCGACGTCCGCGCGTCGCTCATCAATAGGAGCGCCGCGCTCTATCAGCACAGGGCAAAAGCCTCTTTCTGCAAGTTCAAGAGCAGCAAAAAGCCCAGCAGGACCTGCTCCAACAACAATGGGGCGTGCTGCTTCTTCATCGCTTGCCAATGTCGAGCCGCGCATGTCGCGCTCAGTGCCACTGCACAAAAATTTTTGCGCTGGCACTTCGCGCTCTTCAATCGGCATCACTGGTGTGCATTCTTCAAACGCGGCATTGTCGCCTGATTGCGGTACCAGTGCATTTATAACAAAATGAACATTGCTTTTCTTGCGCGCATCAATAGAGCGACGCAGCAGATATGCTTTATCAACGCCAAGAATGCGCGCTAAAGTTTTGGAGCTTAAGTCTGGCTGGGTGTCTTGCTGAATTGCCAAGCCTTCATCTAAAGAAATTGATATGTTGGTAATTTTGCGCATTTTCTTATCGCTGCCTTATGTTTTCGTGTTCCAAGCGTGGCTCAAGCTAAAGTGCGTCAACAACTTCAACCCAGTCGCAAAAGCTCTTCGCGTATTTTGCAAATTCTTGAGCGTGTTCATCGTTTGCGCAAATAGCATAACTTGTAGCGCCCGAGCCTGTGACCAGCGCATTTAATACAGCTTCATGTTCGCACGCCGCGCTTATGCGCTCGCGTAAAATAGGCAAAGTTTCAAAAGCTGCTTCTTGTAAATTGTTTGCGCACTGGTTCGCCAAAAAATATGCAGCAAGTGACTTTGCTATTGGCGAACTGTCTGCGCTTTCATAACTTTCAATTGCATCTGCCAAGCCTTGCGCATCTGCGGCTGGAAGTGGCGCATTATCAAAGCGCGAATAAACTTCACCTGTATTGCAATGCCCGCAAGAGCCCATCAATACAATTTTTAGCGGGAAGCTTGGCAGTTTTTTGACTAAAACATCTCCGCGTTCAGTCATCAAAGCGCAACCGCCATATAAAAAGAATGCAACATCTGCACCAAGGCCGCGAGCTACTTCCAAATTCTTTTCGCACAAAATATTAAGCTTCGCAAATTTTGAAAATGCGCGAATGCATGCTGCTGCATCGCTTGATCCACCGCCAAGGCCGCCACCTGCAGGAATATGTTTTTCAACATCTATGCGCAGTTCAAGCTCGCGGCAATTTGTGCTAGTATCTTCGCCATCTTCATTGCAATCCTCGTCATTGCCACAATCAAGAAAATCGCAAAGCGCTTTGCCATGTGCGCGTTCCATCAAATCAATTGCTTTGAATATTAAATTTTTCTCAATGGGTGTTTCACCAATGCCGGCGCAGTTCAGTGTGATATGTGTGCCAGCTGCAGTTGTGCCATGCTGCCAAAACACGCCACCGTCAGTTTTGCAATCGTCAACTCCGCTGGTGCCTTCGCATGCGCCGCCAACGCCGTCTTCACCACCAGTGCCCTCGCGTTCGCAACCTTTGCCCTTGCCAGTTTCGCCGGTATCTTCGCGCGCACACTCATCACCGTCACGCTTCACAAATTCAAAGCGCAAAATATCACACAAGCTGAGCTCTTGAAAAACGGAGTCCAGCTTGTGATAACCATTAATGGGCGGATGTTGAACAGCCAAGCAAAGATTGACCTTGGCATGTGCATATTCAGTATGTGTGGTGCGCGTTTTCATATTTAAGCACCGCGGGCGCGATTAAAATTCTTCTTCAGCCAAGTCTGGGAATAAAGGCTCATTTGTTTCTGCATCGCTAAGCTCAACCATACCTGTCAAAACATCAACATATTGATATGACTGTCTTGATGTGCGAGCCCTGCGACCGCGGTTTTCTTCAACCTCGATAATAAAAAGCGAATTGTGAGCCTGTGTAAGAGTGCCTTCGCGTTCAAGAACTTTTGAACGACCCAAATTTGCACGTACATGAAGGCGTTTGCCTGTGTAATCTTCCAAGGTCGCATGAATGTCATTCACGCGAGCCATCTGTCTTCCGAATATTTCTTCTTCCATGAAGTTTTTGCTCCTAACTAACGTGCGGGCAGTATATCACCCATTCGCGCGATTTTGGAGTATACTATTAGCGTCTATACTCTGAAGCGGCCTTGCTGGTCGTTTAACGTCATATATATCAAGCGAGGAATAATGACATTTGCTAACAAAACAGATTTGAGCACAAGTTCAATTGCTCAAAAGCTGATTGAAAATAAAGTGCCATCACGCATTCATGCACACGATGGCAGCCTGTTTAATTTTTCCGAAGAAATTGAAGAATTAGCTTCTCGCCGACTTGGTTGGGCGACTTTGGCAAGCAAGCCTCCGCTGAATCCGGCGCTTGTTGCTGCTATTGCGCAGCAGGCTCGCTGCGAAGGGCTCGAGGCTGTAATTTTGATTGGGCAGGGCGGCTCGACGCAAGCTTCGCAAACAATCACAAAGTTGCATTCTTTGGAAGTGACAGATGAAGTTCCATTTAAGACGATGGATTCTTTGTCGCCTGTTTATGTCAGTCACATTTTGGGCAGCTCAGACCCTGCAAAGACGCTCTATATTGTTTCGAGTAAGTCGGGCTCAACTTTTGAGCCAACTTGCATTTCTCATGTTGCGTGGAGTTATGTCTGTGCCCACTTGGGCGAAGATGGAGCAGGCAAGCGCTTTATTGCAATTACAGATGCTGGCTCGCAGCTTGAAGGTGTGGCGCGCAAGAACGGTTGGCGCGCTGTGCTTCACGGGCAAGATGATGTTGGCGGGCGCTATTCTGCGCTTTCAGTTTTTGGTTTGCTTCCAATGGCAAGCGTTGGTATTGATGTTGAAGAAGCGCTGGCAAATGCTGTAGCGATGGAAAATTTATGCGCAAGTGACAGCTTTGATAATCCAGCTTTGCAGCTGGCAACTTTTCTTTATGGCAACTATCGCAACGGGCGTGACAAGTTCAGCTTGTTGTTGCCTTCGCGCACGCAAGTTTTTGGTTTGTGGGTTGAACAGTTGGTGGCAGAGTCCTTGGGCAAGCAAGGTGTTGGTATTATTCCTAATGTGGAAGTTGACCCAGGAATTTTGGCAGATCCTCACAAGGATAGGTGCGCGATTCTTTGCAACATGGGAAGCGACCAGGCTTTCGAGCACGCGCGTACATGTTTGCATCCTGACATCCCAGCATTCCGGCTTGACATTTTAGACAGCGCCGACATGATGGATCATTTCTTAATTTGGGAATATGCTATCGCATTTTGCGGATGGCTCATGCAGGTGAATCCTTTTGACCAACCGGACGTTGAAAGCACAAAAATTGCGACAAAGCAGCTGCTATATGGTGGTGTTGGCAATTTTGAAGTGCCGCTTGACCCACAGGGCAAGCCGGCATATAAAGAGCTTGCTTTAAGTGAGTCTTCGCTTGTTGCAAACAAATTGTGTGTAAGCAGTGTTTTGCTTTCAGACGGGGAAGACATAGAAGAATCCAGTTTGAATGAAGCTTTGCGCGAGTTGTTCTATTCAATTGAATCTGGCGATTATTTCAGCCTCAATGCATTTTTGCCATTCCGCGGCACAGGCAGGCGTGAAACCTTGGAACGCATTCGCCATCGCGTTGCAGATAGGTTGAGCACTTGTTCGTGTTTGGAAATTGGACCGCGCTATTTGCATTCGACCGGCCAGATGCATAAAGGCGGCAAAGATAATGGCGTCTTTTTGGTTGTTAGCAGCAATGAACCATATGATATTGGTGTTCCGCATGAAAATTTTACGCTTGGCCAGCTTTCTCAGGCAGAAGCTTTTGGTGATTTTTCTGCATTGGCAAGCCGCGGTAGGCGCGTTATTTATGTGAACTTGCGTGACAACAGTTCAAAGACCTTGGCGCTTTTTGCAGACGCTGTTTGCAATGCGATTTCTGCTGCATATGCGCGTCGACGTCATTTGACAGAATAAATTGCTTTACATGCTCGGCGCGGGTTTTGCTGAATGCTTTTTTCGTGCACATGTTCGCTCGCGCATAAATTTTGAGCCTTTTCCCAGCCTGTGCATTGCTAAAATGCATCATCTCTAATAGAATTTGAACGGTTCACGCATTGGGATGTCGTTCAATGGCAGGACAGCGGTTTTTGGTACCGTTAATGGGGGTTCGACTCCCTCCATCCCAACCAATTCTTTTAGGGGCTAAGCACATGAATGCAAAAGCATTAATTTTAGCTGCAGGCGCTGGTACCCGCATGAAATCCGCAAAACCTAAAGTCGCTCATGAAATGTTGGGCAAGCCGCTTGTGCGCTGGGTTGTGGATGCTGCGCGCGATGCAGGATGTTCAGAAATTCACACAGTCATTGGCACTGGCAAGGAAGTTGTCGAGCCAATGTTGCCAGATTGCATAATCTCTTATCAGCTTGAAATGTTAGGCACAGGTCATACTGTTATGTGTGCTGCTGACAAGTTTGAAGACTTCGATGGTTGCATTCTTGTTTTGTGTGGAGATGCGCCGCTTATTCGCCCGCGCACTTTGCAAGAACTGATTGCAGATCATGAAGAAACTGGCGCTGCTTGCACTGTTTTGACAATGGAGCCGCGCGACCCTAGCGGTTATGGCCGCATTGTTCGCGATGAAGAAAATCCATCTCAAATTTTAGCTATTGTGGAACAAAAAGATTGCACGCCGCAGCAGGCGGAAATTTGCGAATGCAATTCTGGTATTTATTGCTTCGACGCTGCTGCTTTGCTTGAACGCTTGCCGCGCTTGAGCCGCAACAATGCGCAGGGCGAATATTATTTGACAGATATTTTGGGCTTGATGGTTGAGGACGGCTTAAAAGTTGAAGGCCTTGTTGTTGAAGATGAAACTGAATGCATGGGCGTTAATTCGCGTAGCCAGTTGGCTTTGGCAACGCAGGTTGCACAATATCGCACGAATGAGCATTGGATGGCACAAGGCGTGACAATGCTTGACCCAAGCACTGTTTGGATTGGTCCAGATGTTGAACTTTCGCGCGATTGCGAGATTTTGCCACTAACAATGCTTTGGGGTAAAACTTCCATTGGCGAAGGCTGCACCTTAGGGCCAAATACTCGCTTGACAAATTGCACTGTTGGCAGTGGCTGTGTTTTGGATGAAACTGTAGCCATTGACAGCACTTTGGAAAATGATGTTAACTGTGGACCGCGCGCATATTTGCGCCCTGGTACTCATATGTGTAATGGTTCAAAGGCTGGCACAAGCGTCGAGATTAAAAATTCCACAATTGGTGAAGGCAGCAAAGTTCCGCACTTAAGTTATATCGGCGACACAACCATGGGCGCAAATGTTAATGTTGGTGCTGGTTCAATTACCTGTAATTATGATGGCGTCAACAAGAATAAAACTGTTATTGGCGACGATACTTTCATTGGCTCAAGTACCATGCTTATTGCACCTGTAACTTTGGGCAATAATGTTGTGACTGGTGCCGCTAGTGCTATTAGCAAAAATGTTCCTGATGGAGCTTTGGCGATAGAGCGCAATGAACAAAAAGTCATTGAAAATTGGGCGAAGAAGCATAAAAAATAAGATAGAAGCAAGATAGAAATAAGATAGAAACAAACGCAAAATTTGCACAAGGGAGACACGCATGAAAACACAAACTGGAAAGAAGCCTTTGCTTTTCGCTGGGTCTGTAAACGCAGAATTGTCTGGGGAAATTGCCGATGAACTTGGCATGACTTTGGGCAATGTGAAGCTCGAGAAATTTGCAAATGGTGAAATTTATGTTCGCTATTTGGAAAGCTTGCGTGGTGCAGATGTGTTTATCATGCAATCTGTTTGTGCTGATAAAGACTTTGATGTAAATGATGCTTTGGTTGAATTGCTTATCATGGTCGATGCAGCTCGCAGGGCTTCTGCTAATAGAATTTCTGCTGTAATTTCGCATTATGGATATGCACGTCAAGACCGCAAGGCGGCGTCGCGCGAGCCAATTTCTGCAAAGCTTGTTGCCGGCTTGCTTGAACGCGCTGGCGTAGATAATGTGATTACAATTGACCTTCACCAAGATGCTATCCAAGGCTTCTTCAATCGCCCTGTTAACCATATGACAGCGATGCCAATTTTTGTTGATTATTTCAAAAAGAAGATTCCTGATTTTAGCAATGTTTGTGTTGTTTCTCCTGATGTTGGACGTGCAAAGGCTGCAAAGAAGTTCTCAAATATGCTCGATTGTGATATCGCTATTATGCATAAGGATAGGCCAAAGCACAACCAGGCTGAAATTACTGCGCTTATTGGCGATGTTGAAGGCAAGATTTGCATTCTTAACGATGACATGATTGATACAGGCGGTTCGCTTGTTGCAGCTGCAGAAACTTTAATGGCAAAGGGCGCGTCAAAGGTTTATGCTTGCGCGACCCATGGCATTTTTAGCGGTCCTGCATATGAACGTTTGGAAAATTCTTGCATTGAAGAAATTGTTGTTACAAATGCTGTGCCTGTTCCGCAAGAACATCAAACTGGCAAGATTCGCGTTCTGTCAATTGCGCCATTGGTTGCAAAAACAATTGAAGCTGTCTTTACATGTGGCAGCGTTTCTGCGCTTTTTGAATAGGCGGTGTGTTCGACTTTGCGGCTTGTTGTTGGCTTAGGTAATCCAGGAAAAGAATATGAATCCACCCGGCATAATGCTGGGTGGCTTGTTATTGATAAGCTGGGCGAACAGCTGCGCGCTAACTATTGGAAGAACGAGGCTGGCGCAAGCACAGCACATGTGAAATTTGCTGGTGAAGAGCTTATCTTGGCAAAGCCGCTTTCATTTATGAATGCATCTGGCGGGCCTGTTTCAAAGTTGGCTGCGCAATATAAAATCAAGCCTGAAGATATTTTAGTTGTTCATGATGAAATGGACATTCCGCTTGGGGACGTGCGCGTTAAAGTTGGCGGCGGGCATGCTGGGCATAATGGCTTGCGATCAATTCATGCCAAGCTTGGCACGAATACTTATGCGCGCGTGCGAGTTGGAGTTGGGCACCCGCAGGGCAGGAAGGCTGGTGCGGACTTTGTTTTGTCTGTTCCGCGCGGCAAAGATGCTGAATTGTTCGAGTCTGCAATTGCTATTGCTGCCGATGCCGTGCTATGTTTTCTTGAAGATGGCGCTGCTGTTGCCATGAACAAGTTCAATCAGCGCAGTTAGTTTTCCTTCCGTTTTTTTTGGCACATCCTCGTCTTCATTTACCGCACCTTGGTAAATAAAGCCTTTTATGTGTACTTTTTGGCCATGATTTCAATTGTGAAAAGATTGAATGCTGGTCTGGTCGAACGAGAATTACATAGTTGATACTGCTATAAGCCCAAGGATCCCACCAACTACAGCCGACCCAATGCAGCACCAAAGTGTTATTCCTTCTTCGTCATTGCAATACCAAACAATGCCGCCAATAACCGCGACTACAAGCGCAAGAAGTCCAGATCCGCCTACAGCAACGCCTGTTGCTATAAGAATGACAATTTTAATCGCTGCTATATAGCAGCACCCGCAAAGAAAACCAATGCCAACTGCTCCAGGGATTGATTTGTTCATTGTTTGCTCCCATCCTTCAACTTTTGTTTTTTCGGCAAGAGATTAATACATTTATTTCTATGCATTGCACAATCTGGTCATTTTGTCTGTGTTGCTGTATGTGTCTGCATGTGTTTGCGCCGCGGGAAGCACTAGTCCTTATGCTGCTGATGGATGCTATTTCTGTGTGTCGTGTAAAATTCCCATGAAAAGCTCTGTGCGTCGCGTAAAGATTTGGTTGAAAAGCCAGTTGCCCTTATGTGATATGGTGTGAAAGTTAGCGAATATCATATGTCGGGGGGTTTTGATAGCAGCTTTTGAGGGCACAACCGCAACTATTTACCATGTTGTGACAAATGGGGACGGTTGTGCCCTCAAGATTTTGGGAAAGTGCCAATTTTGGCGGGCACAACCGAACTTATTTGCCAATAAATTAATGATTGTGGTAATTAAAGTCGGTTGTGCCCGCCACATTTTGTTTTTCAGAGGGCACAACCGTCTTTGCTTGCCATGGGGTGGTAAATTAAGACGTTTGTGCCCGTCAGTCTTGTGCGAGCCGGCAAATCAAGCCAATTATGCCCGCCAAACGCGTGCGGGATGTCAAGTTGACTCAGTTGAGCCCGTCAGTCTTGCGTGAACTGGCGAATAAAATTAGCCATACTTGTCGATTTTGTGTGCATTAGTAAATCAGGCAATATGTGCTTCTGATTTTTCGTGCCAACAAATCAATCATCTGCACTCATTATGTATGGTTTCGCGTTAACGAATCAAATTTGCTACGTTTTCTTCAATATACACCAACTGGAAAACTAGGTTGCGAAAACAAAAAAAGTTGAAGTTTAGTTTTTTTAATAAACGCAAACTGATAAGTAAAAACCATATGGCTCAATTTAGTTTGTCACAGCCGACTGTTAAAATGCAGCAAAAAGGAGGAATTATGGAATGCATTCTTATTTTCTTGGCTGAAATTACAATAATGTACATAATCTTTTATGTTATAGGGATAGGGAGAAGCTAATGTTTGCAGGTTACGCATTATTGATGTTCTTTGCTACAGTTCTTGCAGTAGGCTATTATATATTCTTATTAGTTATTAAATGTGCAAAGAAGCTGTATCATAAATTGTTCCCTGAAAAAGTTGTTCTTCCACCACCGCCTGTTTTTATTGTAAGGCGTGTATATCCGGAATATGAAGAATGCTTCAATAGTTTTAATGCAGCATTTGATAGAGCAGCAGAATTGTTCATAACTGATGCAAGCAGAATCAATCACGTTGCGATAGAAAAAGACGGTAATTATGAAGGTTCTATAAAATTTTCAGAAAATGAAAAAGATGTTATATATTTATGGTCGTGGGATTATGGTACAAGAAAGCGCAAACTCACGCCCGAACAGCTAGCAGCGTTCGATAAAGACTAAACTACAAGCCAACGGCTATTCATTGTCGTTGGCTTTTTCGCCAATCAACCTCGTCTATTCTTATCCCTACAGCTTGGCAAACCATATTCCATGTATGTAAGCTTCCGTTCATATCTGAAGCGCGTTATTCTAGTTATCGTTGACGGGGGTAGGTTTGTCTAGCAGGCATTTTCGGAAAAAATTCGGATTTTACTCGGAAAAAATCCGGAAAAAATCCGTATGGATGTCCGGATTTAGGTCTGATTTTGTTCGGATAAAACTCGGACGGCATAAGGTATCTTCTTTTGTATAAATTTACGCACGAATATGCGTTTATCAACATGGATTTGTTGAAAGAAGGAATTCTTATGATTTGTTTGAGTCATGATACGGCAATAAAGTTTTGGTTAAACTCAAAACATAATCCAACGCTGTACAGCAAAGTTGACAGCAAAATGCTTGAAAAATGTTGCTCTTTTCTTCCAGATACAGTTGCTGATAGCAGCATAATTAATGAATCTAAAGAAAGCGGCCATGTTTGCAGCCCTTATGCTCAATATAAGAATGTCGCGTTGCACCTGTTGCTTCCAAATAAGTCAAAAAGGCAAAATTATGCGAACGTGAATAATCATGTAAGTTCAAGTGAAATGCCAAGGTCTGTGCTGTATAAAATTTCTGACAACGTCCTTGTAGTTTCTCCTGAGTTTGCTTTATTGCAAACTTGTGTGTCAAAAACAATTCCAGAAATTGTAAAGATTGCGTGTGAATTAAACGCCACGTTTTCAGCAGTAGATTACGAGCCGGCATCTTCTGACATTGATGATACACATATTGATCAAGCGCGATTTGCTGGCAAACTTTTACAAAGGGAGCCTGCCTCGAGTGTTGAGAGCATGAACAGGTTAGCCGAATCAGTAGTTTCATTTCATGGTATCAAGAAGTTCCGTCGTGCAGTGGAGCATGTTCCTAGTGGTAGCGCGGCTTCACCAATGGAAATTTCGCTTGCTTTGCTTTTAAGCTTGCCAAGTGGGTATGGCGGCTTTGGTCTTCCAAAACCAAAGTTTAATGCTGATGTGTTACTAAGTGAAGATGCTGCCGGTATTTATGGTCACTCAAAATGCGTATGCGATTTGTTGTGGGAAGAAAGAAAAGTGGATATTGAATATAACAGTGATGCAATGCATGCCAATACAGCGCAGATGCTTCGTGATTCAGAACGTGCGCTTGCGTTGGAATGCGATGGGTACCGTGTAGTGTCTGTGACAAAACAGCAGCTATTTGATCGTGCTCGTGCAATGCGTGTTGCATGTCAGGTTGGGAAAATGTTGGGGCGTAGAGTTCGTATCCAACGTAAGGATTTTGATGTCTTGCAAATGCAATTGTTGCATGTGTTGGGGCTAAGGAAGTAGAGCAATGCGTTGTAGCTGATTTGCAGGCATAGCCGCATGTGTTTGAGCGTATTTAGCGCGCGTATTTGTGCTGCGGGAAGTACTTGCCCTTATGCTGCTGATGGATGCTATTTCTGCGTGCCGTGTAAAATTCCCCATGAAAAGCTCTGTGCGTCGCGCAAAGATTGGGTTGAAAAGCCAGTTGCCCTTATGTGATACGGTGTGAAAGTTAGCGAATATCATATGTCGGGTGTTTTGATAGCAGTTTTTGAGGGCACAACCGCATCTATTTACCATGCTGTGACAAATGGGGACGGTTGTGCCCTCAAGATTTTGGGAAAGTGCCAATTTTGGCGGGCACAACCGAACTTATTTGCCAATAAATTAATGATTGTGGTAATTAAAGTCGGTTGTGCCCGCCACATTTTGTTTTTCAGAGGGCACAACCGCCTTTGTTTGCCATGGGGTGGTAAATTAAGACGTTTGTGCCCGCCAAACGCGTGCGGGATGGCAAATCAAGCCAGTTATGCCCGCCAAACGCGTGCGGGATGGCAAGTTGACTCAGTTGTACCTGCCGAACATGTATGGGCTGGTAAATTAAATCGTTTGTGCTCGTT
>CAVDAL010000114.1:0-5622 GCA_963606965.1 Acutalibacteraceae bacterium | reverse complement strand
CGGCTTGACATATGACCTTGAAACAATGAACATCAATGGTGTTGACAACTTGGGTAAAGAACCTGAAGAACTTGATCGTCCTATCAAATCTATTGACAAAAAGCGGTTCTTATAAATATAATATTATTAGGATTTATTCCTATTAACTACTGCAGAAAAGGGGCTTACACACATGGATAGTAATAACAAATATGCAGGTACACAAACAGCAAAGAATCTCTTAGAAGCATTTGCTGGCGAATCTCAAGCAAGAAACAAATATACATATTTTGCTTCTGTTGCAAAAGCCCAAGGCTTTGAACAAATTGCTGAGCTTTTTTTGAAAACTGCAGACAATGAAAAAGAACATGCAAAGCTTTGGTTTAATGAATTAGGCGGCATTGGAGATACTGCAGAAAACTTACTTGCAGCTGCTGAAGGTGAAAATTACGAGTGGACAGATATGTATGATGAGTTTGCGGAAACTGCAGAAAAAGAAGGCTTTGAAGAACTTGCTGCGCGTTTCCGTATGGTAGCAGCTGTTGAAAAATATCATGAGGAAAGATATCGCGCACTTCTTCATAATATTAATGCGGCAGAAGTCTTTGAAAAAAGTGAAGTCAAAATATGGGAATGTCGCAACTGTGGCCACATTGTAGTTGGAAGAAAAGCGCCGCAGCTTTGTCCGCTTTGTAAACATGCTCAAACATATTTTGAGCTCCACGCAGAAAATTACTAAAATGAGCGCGACAAAATTTGATAAAAAAATCTTGTACCAGCTTGAATATGGCTTATACGTTTTAACTGTTAATGATGGCAAAAAAGACAATGGCTGTATTGTTAATACTGTTATGCAGGTTGCAAGTACTCCAGTCATTATTGCTGTTGGTGTAAATAAGCAAAATTATACCTGTGAAGTCATTCAAAAAACTGGTGTGCTAAACATCAACACTCTTACAAAAAGCGCTTCGTTTGAGCTGTTTAAAAATTTCGGTTTTCAAAGTGGTAAAGATGTAGATAAGTTTGACGATTGCTCTTTTGAAAGAAGTGAAAATGGGCTGCCTATTTTGATAGGCCACACAAAAGGTTTTATATCCCTTGTCGTTGAAGATGAAATAGATCTTGGCTCGCATATTTTATTTTTATGCAAACCTACTGACGGCAAGACTATAACCGATAGACCAGGAGTGACATACTCGTATTATCAAGAGCATATAAAACCAAAGCCAAAGCAAGCGCAAAGTAAAGGCTTTATGTGTAAGGTTTGCGGATATATTTATAAAGGTGAAACACTCCCTGATGACTATATTTGTCCAATCTGTAAACATGGAGCAGATGATTTTATAACATTATAGAAAGGAGGGAAATTAATATCTATAACCTTGTGAAAGCTTAAATCTATAGCCACAAACGCGTATTTCGCTAACAATGTAAATTTTTTATATTTGCGAATTTTTTTCTCAGTTTTGTTGTAGACTTTCCATTTGTTGATATTTGATACAAAAATTTCGGAGATGACAACGTTGGTCGCAAGAAGAGAAACAAAGCAACGCAAGTTGGTTTTAGAAGCAGTGCGTTCATACCATGATCACCCAACGGCAGAGCAGATTTTTGAATACGTGCACGCGCAAGATTCAAAAATCAGCCACGGGACTGTATATAGGAACTTGAATTGCTTATCTGAAGACGGAGTGATTTGTCATGTTCGAGTTCCTGGCGCTGATCGATATGATTTTCGTACAGAGCTTCACTATCATATGTTTTGCACTAAATGCAAAAAGGTTATAGATGCACCCTATTCATATAAAGACTACCTTGATGAAGAAACAATGAAACAATCTGGTTTTGATATTGTTCGTCATCGTTTGATTTTTGAAGGCATTTGTCCAGAGTGCAAAAAAGGCAACTAACCTCCTCAAATCAATTAATATTAACATTTGGTTTTATGAGCATTTAGAGTACTAGGAAGTTGATTTTAAATAGTTTTCTGCATGCAGCGCTCAAATAAAATGCCTAATGCTTGTCTAAGATACAATATTTGCAAGCTATTTAGTTCGTTAACAAATATGTAATATAAAGAGTCGATGTAATTGTCCATTTCTATCTGTCTTTCCAAATTCCAGGAGGCGAAAACTTTGAAGACCTAAGTATAAGGGGGCATACAATGAAAAGAAGAAAATCTTTATTGTTCTTGTGTATACTAATTGCTGCTGTTTTAGAACTTGGCGTGTTAAGTGTGTACAGTTTTGCAGACACGCAAAGATCAAATATTAAAAATAATTGCGACAGTATATCATCTTATATCTTTGATGGTAAAGGTACATTGCTTGTGCCAGGAGACGACGGCTTTATTGAAGTTAGCGAAGATGACACATACACACTAGATTTCTCCTTTACGGCCAAAAATGGCATCACGTCTGGCAAATACTATTACCCTTTAAATATCTCAGGTCTTGAAACCGACGACAAAATTTCATCAGGTGAAATTAAAGTAACCGATGGTACAACCATAGCCACATGGACAATTGAAGACGACAAAATTAACTTTGACTTTAATGAAAAATCTACAGATTATACAAATATTATTGCCACTGTTGAGCTTTCTTGTTATTTCAAAGGCGATGACAAAGAAATTGAACTAGACGGAAATGTTAAGGTAAAGATTATTGGTAAAGAAGAAGATGAGAAAATAACTGGCATAAAAAAAGTAGGTTCTGCTAGTGGTTTTGATACAGATGATCCAAAGCTTAATTGGAATATTGACATTTCCGGTGGTGAAGATTTTTCAATTGTTGGTAAGGTGTTAACAGATACTCTTGGCAAAGATCAATACTACTTTTTTGATTATCTAGAGATGAACGCATCTGATGGCAACAACAAATATCATTTTAAAATTCCTGTAAGCTCGCTAGTGTTAAACCCTTCTGGCAGCCTTAAGAATGCTATTTCGTGGTCATACACATTTCCCAAAAAACTTACTGATACATCAGGCATTGAGCGAACGCTTTCAGATTTATGGAACTATTCAATTGACTATGTTACAAAGCCAATCCTTGATAAAACTAGCCAGGTGTTCACATATAAAAATTCTGCTTCATTAAATGGCAAGACTACAGAAGGTGACGTCCAAGTTGATATAGATGTTCCACAAGCTGAAGCAGAAAAAAGCGTTAAAGATGCAAGTGAAGACAGCCATGCTAAAAACTGGTCATTTGCTGTGAAGCTGCCGCCATCTTCTACATCCGATGGTTTTAAATATCCATCATGGATATTTTCAGACATAATGTATATAAATAATAACTCCACAAAAGTAAGTGATAAAAGTGGTCTTGAAAATGCAAAAGTAACAATAAACTATGGCGGTAAAGATTATGTTGCAATTAAATATGTAGAGGGAATTGTACCAGCTTCTGAATTTATATATATTTTGGATTCAGCATATAAAGAAGCAACAATTTATTTAATGAAAAAATGTACTTGTTCTTCTGCGTCTTATTGTGGAAAGCAAACAGAAGGTGCGTGCGATACATATTTTGGCATAAAAATTTCAGGTTATTGTGCATGCTGGAATATAGAAAGTGAAGTAATAGTTATATTTACATATTCAACTGATGATGTGCAAATACATGATTGGATTGAACAATATCCATCTTCAGATTTGATAAATGAAATCTATGTCTACCAGTGCGTTTATGACGGTGGCGGGTCAGGCAAATATTATAAGATTAAAGGCGCAGAAGCAAAAGCTGAAACAAGGATACCTGGCATGATTATAAAAGATTATACAGAAGGTGGCATTCCAAACATTGAAAATGGGTACAAAGCAGAATACACAATCACTTTAAATGAGGGTAAAAAACATTTTGCTAGCGATGGCGATATTATAACTGTTGTTGACAAGCTAAGCCCGAGTTTGCGCTATTTAGATGGCAGTATTCAAATTATTAGTGAAGATGCATCTGGTAAAATTTCAAAGCTTAGCTCTAGTGAATATAAGCTTACATACGATAAAAACGCACACATTTTACGTGTTGTTATTCTTTATCCAAAGCCTGTGATGTATACACTTAAATATCAAGCGCTGATAATAAATCCACTTGTTGGACTTCAATATTACAATTCAGCCAAGGTTCAGATTTTGGGCCAAAACTACGGTAGTGCAACCGAGGTTAAATATCTTTCTAATGTTTCATCTTATGGCGAGCAATTTATTGTGACTGTTCGCAAGAAAGATGCAGATAGTAAAGGCCTTGTTATTGGTGCAGTATATGGTCTATATAAATCTGATGGCACGCTAATTGCTTCTGGTGAAATTGGTGATGATGGAGCGGTTACTTTTTATACTATCGCTCAGCAAGTGGTATTAAATGCACACACTCCTTATTATATTGCCGAAATTTCTGCACCTGAGGGCTATAAATTAAGTGATGAAAAATACTATTTTTTCTTCTGTAATGAGAGTGAAAAGTGTGAAAAGTGTTCTGTATTTGATTCGGCATATATAAGGCTTGAAAGCGATGGAGAGATTGTAGTTTATGATGAAAAAATCCCTACTACCCCACCAGATGGCGGTGATGAAAATCCTCCAGAAGACAAGCCAAAAAAACCATATGCGCCTTCTAGAGTAAAAACAAATAAGCCAGATTTAGGGCAAAAACTAACGCCTACTAGTGTTCCAAGAGTAAGCGACAATGTTAACATTATGCCTTTTGCGCTTGTTATGCTTATAAGCACTTTAGCAGCATTCCTCTTGCGCCGCCTGAAAACTCCATAAGGGCTGGCGTCCCAACGTTGCGGTGGTTCGCCTTCGAACTTCCTTGCCCCACCATTTGCATCAAGGAATTAAAACCAGACAGCATATCTACCATCACTAGAGGGCGAACCACCAATACGCAAAGTAATGAATAATTATACTTTTAAAATCGATTTTATAGCAAAGCTGTAAAGAAAAAATATTTAGGTAGTTACCTTATAATCCCAACTCTCGTAAAAAGCGGGCTGGGAATTCCTTCTCAGCCCGCTGAATCTGAATCTGCTCCAGTTTCGTTGACAGCTCGCCATTGCCGTTTAACTCGCTTTATCTAGCGCTCTTTTCTCGAAATCAAACGGGCTTACCAAATCAAGCGCCGAATGAACTCTGTAACTATTATAAAAGACTTCAATGTATTCAAAAATCTCAAGTGCTGCTTATTCCTTTGAATTATATGTTCTAGCTTGAATACATTTACTTTTTAATAAAATTCGTCCGGCGCTAAAACTTGTATGGCGCCGTATTTTAACGACGCCATACATAATACAAACCTGTCTAAACTTTATACAAGTTTGCGCCACATGACTATTGTAAGGATTAACCCTATAGCATAAAGCGGTACTGCTGTGATGTGCGCCGCAAAACTCCAACTTCCAAATCCAGCAACAAAATTACCAAGAATTGTTGTGCCAAGCAACATGCCTGCATTTTGCATAAAAGCTAATACTGCAGATGCTCCGGCAACGGTGTCTTTTGACATTGTCTCTGCAGTAGATGCATATATCATCGAAGGTGTAGCATTTTCCCCAATTGCAATCAAAAATACAACGGGAATAAATAATGCTAATTCTTGAACCATAAAAACAAAGAATGAATATATGACACCAGCAATC
>CAVDAL010000113.1:0-2234 GCA_963606965.1 Acutalibacteraceae bacterium | reverse complement strand
GCGTGACGCAAAGCGTAAAGCTGAAGAAGAAAGACGCGTTAATCAAATGAAAAGTCGCTTTAAGCCAGCTTTTATTGAAGAAGCAGAAAAGCAAGAAAAATCTGCGAAAGAAACATCTGCAAAAGATGTTAAAGAAAAAACTGTTGAACAAAAAGAAGAGCTAAAAGAAGCAAAGCAAAAAAATAGTGAAACGCAAGAACGGGAAAAAGTAACAAAGACAACTACTAAAAAGAAGTCTGTGAAAAAAGAAGAAGTAAAGGAAAACAAAATTCAAAATAGTATTTCTTTGAGCCCTTCTTGGTGGAAAGCTTTAGACAGATGGGCGTTTGAGCGCTATATGGAAGATGGAAAGAAAATTTCTAGATCAGATTTAATTTATGAGCTTTTAGAAAAAAGCAATGAATTTAAAAAATATCTCAATAAATAATTTTCTAGTAAAGTAGGGGATTAAAATGGGAATGAAGAAATATGAATTAAAAGATGGAAATAAATTTTATGCAACAGATGCAATAACTGAGCTGAATCCAGAAATGCCAATAGAGGATAGAGAAACAGGCTGCGTTGTTTGGTTAACACAAGGCAGCTGGTCAAACTCTGGTTTAATAGGGGACGCATGGTCAAACGATGCTTACATGTGGTATTCAGATGAAGATGATCCAGAAGCTATAACAGTTGCTGGTAATGAAAAATATGAAGGAATGCTGGATACGCTTTTTGACAAGGTTGGCATGAATGACAGAGCAGTTTATGAAATCTGTATTAAAGATATGAAAAAACCAATAACACGTTGGGGAGCATGTCATAAGGTTGAAATTGTTCCATCTTATAATGATTCATGGAGACCAATGGCTATAAATCTTCGGAAGTAGAGCAGGCTTCATCCCAATATTTATGAATAGTCGGGCGAGATAGTCCCAAAAGTTTAGCAGCGGCTGACTTTGTAATATCTGGGTTTTCAAGCCTGCATTGTCTGATTAGTGACAAATTCTTTTCTCTTGATTTATCTGCCATCTTCTGGCGACACATTTTAAGATGTTCATTTCTGGTCCTTCCATTTCTTTTAATGGGAGGATTTTCTTCATCATCATAATTACCAGTGGAAAATGGATTAAATCCCAAAATTGCGATAATACTTTTTTTAGTAATTCGTGAAGCTGCGCTGATACTATAACCTTTAAGTGAATTTTCAATATCTTGATATGTGAGTGGGGAAGTTGGATTTTTGCCCCATGGTGTTTGCAAAAGTGCATAAAAATCTTCTCTAACTTCTGAAAGCGGTTTAATTGGTTTTTCCATTAAATAAGCAACGGCAGCCAACATATAAAGAGCACGTTCTCTGTTGCCAACAGCAACTTTTGTAATCGAATCATAGACCGTTTGATAAACTCCGCCATTTTTGCCAGTAGCGAAATGATGAGCTTTAACTTTTCGCTGCACTCCGCCAACATCAATTGAAGAGGGTAGGGGATTAAAGATATATTCGTCTAAAGATTTCTTTTCTTTATTACGCTTTACTCGCAAAGTTTTAGTTATCAGTTCAGATGCTTGACGCGAATTAAGTGTTATAGCTTCCGCTAATTTATTTTCACTTAAATATCCTTGGTCAAAAAGATCTTCCAAAAAAGCAATTTGTCGCTCAGACACAGGAGTAACAGTTTGCTTAAATGATGAAGAGTTGTCAGCAGCTATGTCTTCATATGGCCGGAACATTGTATCTTCGACTTTAATTTCAGAATAATTATCTTCATTTAAAAGACCAGACTGCATACACAAGCTATAGACATAAACAGGGTCTTTAATTGCAGAATTGAAAGCGTCTGTAACTCTGCAAAAGCATTTACACGAATCGCCATATTTTGTAATTGAGCCAGGGGCACGATATCCGTGATTTATCCAACCAGGATCAATTGTTAAAGCCAAGTCTTGAGAAAGGCAAGAAATATATTCATTAACAGCTTTATATAAATCGCTCATTCGTTGGCGCTGAGATCTTGCTCGCATAGAACCAGTAGGCATTTGAGGAAAGATGTACCAAAAATGCAAGCCATTACCTGTAAGACAAATATAACTTGGCATTAAATGTGGATCCATACGACTTAATAAAATTTCAATATCTTTGGCAGCCACAGGCGGACGCATATCTGATGAAGATGGAACTTTAGAATCAATATCTACACAAACAGCAGAAAGTGTAACTTGATTTTCGCGCTTTGTATTTAAAACAGGGACGTTAC
>CAVDAL010000112.1:0-2136 GCA_963606965.1 Acutalibacteraceae bacterium | reverse complement strand
GAGTGCCAACAACTTGAGCATTTTCCAAAAGATAATCAAAAAGCTCCCAGCTGCCCATATTGTTAGGGCACTTCAACCAGATATATGGAGCGTTCTTGCCGCCGCAATACCAAATGCCACACGCATCCAAAGCGTCCATCAAAACTTTGGCATTTGACTTATAAATTGCAATATTATCTTCAATTTGCTTGCGACCTTCTTCTGTAAAAACTGCAGCTGCGCCGCGCTGAATAATATATGAAACACCATTAGTTTTTGTTGTTCTATTACGAGTCCACATTGCATTCAAATTTGCTTCGCCACGCGCAAGACCAGCAGGAACAATTGTATATCCACATCTTGTGCCAGTAAAACCAGCAGTCTTTGACAAAGAGCAAATCTCGATAGCGCAATTTTTTGCTCCATCAATTTCATAAATGCTATGTGGAATTTCTTCGTCTTCAATAAATGCTTCATAAGCAGCATCGAACAAAATTATGCCATTGCGCTTGTTCGCATATTCAACCCAAGCTTGCAATTTTTCACGCGTATAAACAGCGCCTGTTGGATTATTCGGAGAACATAAATAAATCAAGTCTGCTTCCAAATTTTCATCTGGCCAAGGAGCAAAGTCATCATCTTGTGAAGAAGGAAGGTGAACAATTTCATTGCCAGCAATAATATTTGCATCAACATATGCAGGATAAGCAGGCTCGATAATCAAAACTTTATTGCCGCTTGCAAAAAGATCTAAAACATCGCCCAAGTCGTCGCTTGCGCCGCTTGAAACAAAAACTTCACCAGCGTCTAATTCAACGCCGCGCTTTGCATATGCAGCAACAATTTCATTCTTTAAAAATCCAGCGCCAACCTCAGGCATATATCCATGAAAGCTTTCAGCCTTGCTTTGATCATCGACACCAACATGCAAAGCATCAACAACAGCAGGAGCTAGCGGCAAAGTCACATCGCCAATGCCAAGACGCAATAGCTTTGTGCCTTCATGTTGCTGTAAATATTCATCGACCTTTTGGTCAATCATTCTGAATAAGTAAGATTGTTTAAGTTCAAGGTAATGTTCATTTAATTTAATCATTTAAATCTCTTCCCCTTCAAAAACAAAAGCAGCAGGCCCTGCCATTAAAACTTCATTGTCTTTTGCAACTGTAACGGTCAATGTACCGCCGTCTAGCACAACAGAAACAGGAACATCAGCCTGACAATATTCATGAGTAACAGCTGCGGCAACACTAGCGCAAGAACCAGTACCACATGCCATTGTCACACCACTGCCGCGTTCCCAAACACGCATGCGCATTTCAGTTTCACTCTTTAAAGATACAAACTCAACATTCACACCATCTGGAAATGCATCTGTCATATGTTCAATAATGCTGCCGACAGCTTCAACAGGAACATTGTCAGCATCGTCACAAAAAATCACAGCATGAGGATTGCCCATGTCTACTGGAACGCAAGTCAGCATGATGTCTGAGCCATTGCGGCTTGCATGCAAATTAAGGCAATCGTCGCCACTTAATTCCAATGACAAGTCAAGCAAAAGCGGAGCACTCACAACTGCCTTACCCATGTCAACTTCAACGCTTTTAACAGCGCCATCTTCAACATGAAGACGCAAGTGCTTTATTCCGCTTAATGTTTCTATATCAAGTTCAGTTTTATCTGTATGTTTGCGGTCATAAACATATTTGCCAACACAGCGAATGCCATTACCGCACATCATTGCTTCACTTCCATCGGCATTAAAAATGCGCATTTTGAAATCGGCAACTTTGCTTGGTAAAATCCAAATCATGCCGTCTGAACCAGCACCAAAATGCCTATCTGAAAGACGAATTGAATCTTGAGCTGGATTTTGTGGCTCTTCTTCTGAAAATACATATAAATAATCGTTGCCTAAGCCCTGCATTTTTGTGAACTTCACAGTTGTTTCCTCCTAGTTTTTTGTGCGCAACACAATTAAAAGATGCAAAGTCAAACTTCCTTAAAATGTCAGACAACAGGCACCTTAAAAACGTCAAGTATCATAAGCTCATAATTTCCATTCGGGATGATACCATCTATTAAGCTTGCGCCGAAATGCTTTTCGAGCATGTTTAATATGCATTTGTGAACGGCGAAATTTTGCAAAATCTT